>NZ_JAFLWU010000011.1:0-183201 GCF_017316265.1 Pseudomonas sp. Marseille-Q1929 | reverse complement strand
CCGCTGATGCTGACGGTTTTGCCGGTGCCGACGTTCTGGTTGTCGAACACACCGGTAAGGCCGCCGACGGTCAGGGTTTCACTGCCGACCAGGCCGTTCAGCGTCCCGCCGTTGAGGGTCGCGGCGGTGCTGCCGTCATAGACCTTGCCGTTGGCGCTGACGCCCGTGAGGGTCAAGGCCTTGGCGGTGATCGCCGCCGTGACGCTGGACGGGTTGCTGACCGCGTAGTTGCTCGCCAGGCCTGTGCCATCGCCCAGGGTCACACCGCTGATGCTGACGGTTTTGCCGGTGCCGACGTTCTGGTTGTCGAACACACCGGTAAGGCCGCCGACGGTCAGGGTTTCACTGCCGACCAGGCCGTTCAGCGTCCCGCCGTTGAGGGTCGCGGCGGTGCTGCCGTCATAGACCTTGCCGTCGGCCGTCACGCCCGTCACCGTCAGGGCTTTGCGGGCGATGTTAGCGGTTACGTTCGCCGGGGTGACCAGGTTGTAGTTGCTGGCCAGGCCTGTGCCATCGAACAGCGATGCACCGAGGGTCACGGTTTTAGCGGCGCCTGCGTTGCTGTCGTCAAATTGCCCACTCCAGGCATAACCGAGGGTTTCACCGCTCACCAGGCCCAAGAGTGAACCGCCGGCCAGCAGCACCGAGCGAGTGCCGTCATACACTTTGTCAGCCGCCGTCACACCGGTCAGCGTCACTGTCTTGGGGGTAATACTGGCGGTGGCCGTAGCCGTGTTAGTGGCAACGCTGTAGTTGCCCAGGTCGATGCCGCCAAGGGCAATGTTGCTGATCGCGACCGCCTTGTCATTGCCCGCATTCTTGTCACTGAACTGGCCACTGGCACTGGTGAGGAAAACATCATCCCCGGCGACCACACCGTTGATTGTCGCAGCGTCGGCACGCAGCGACGCCCAGGCATTGCCGTCGTAGACCTTGCTGTCGGCGGTCATGCCACTGATGCTGCTGATGACGGCCTTGGCGATGGTGCCGACGATGGTTTGCGGGATGAGGTAGACGTAGTTGCTGCTGGGCACGTTGGAGCTGGTGAAATACACCGGGCCCATGGTCGCGATCTTGCCGGTGCCAGCATTTTTATCGGCGAAGTTGCCGGTGAGGCGCATCACCACCTCGTCCGTGCCGACCAGGCCACTGATGACCGCTCCGGTGAACGTCACGAAGGTGTCGCCATCGTAGACCTTGTTGGCCGTGAGGCCGGAAACGCTGACGAGTTTTTGTTGGATGTTCGCCGTCACCGGGTTGATCGCCAGCGGGTCGAGGCTGTAGTTGCTGGCAAGGCCGCTGGCATCGCCCAAGGTGACGTTGACCTGTACGTTTTGCCCGTTCGCGGCGTTCTGCGTGGCGAACTGCCCGGTCTTGGTCAGGGTCAGTTGCTCGCCGGCGACCAGGCCATTGAGTATGCCGCCCGTCACGTTCGCCGCCGTGGTGCCGTCATAGACTTTGTTGGTGGCGCTCAAACCGGTGACGGTCAGGGCTTTAGGCGTGATCGTACCGGTCAGTCCCAGTGGTGCCGTGAGGCTGTAGTTGCTGGCCAGCCCCGCACCATCCGACAGCGTCGCGCCGCTGAGCAGGACGGTTTTGGCAATGCCGGCGTTGGCGTTGTCGAACTGGCCGACGGCACCGCTGAAGCCCAGGGTTTCGCCACTCACCAGGCCACTGAGGACGCCGCCCGAGAGCGTGGCCGTGGCGTTGCCGTCGTAGGTCTTGCTGTCAACGCTCAGGCCGCTGAGGGTCAGGGCCTTGGCGCTGATCGTGGCGGTCAGAGGCGTCGCGGTGGACACGCTGTAGTTGCCCGCCGCCGCGCCGCCCGTGGCGATGTTGACCTGGATGCCAGTGCCGGCGTTCGGGCTGGCAAAGGCACCGTTGAACGTCAGCCGGCCTATATCGGCCACCAGAATCCCGTTGGCCGTACCCGATGAAAAATCGGCCAGTGCGGTGCCGTCATACACTTTGTCGGCAACGCTGGCACCGGTCAGGGTCACCACGCGCTTGTCCACCGCCAGTGTGCCGTCAACATAATCGATCGCATAACCCTGCTGGCTGGTGGAGTAGAGGCCGCTCAACTGGATGCTGTAGTCCCCGGCGTTGATCGCGCCCTGGGCGGTGCCGCCCGCCACCAACGAACCCAGTACCAGCGGATCGCTGATCGTCTGGCCTGGAGCGCTGACGGTGTACGCCAAGCCGTCATAGGTTTTGCTTACATTGCCCGCCGAAATCGTCAACGCGGTCATGAAACTGCGCAGCAACGGCCCGGATTTGCCGTCGTAGACAATCCAGGTATTGGAGAGGTCCCAGCCGGCGTTGCGCAGGGTCGCGGCGTCTTGCAGTTGGGCCGTGGTCAGGCCCGTCACCTGAGCCGCTGATGGATTAAACGTTTTCAGGCCCACGGACTGCCCGGTGGTGAGCGTGTCCCAGAAACTGGCAGTAATGACACCGCCGCTGGAACCCCCCACCAGGCCGCCCGTCCACACCGTCGTTGTACCGGAGACCCGGCCGGTCGCCAGGCTTCTGTCGATCCTGCCGCCGTCAAGACGGCCGACCAAGCCGCCAACCGTGTCCGTAGCGGCGACTGCACCGCTGGCATACGCGTCGCTGAGCTGGCCGCCGCGCATCCATCCCACCAAGCCGCCCACATAGGAATCGCCAGTGACCGCTGCACTCGAGAAGCTGCCCTGAATCGTGCCTGTGCTCATGCCCGCCAAGGCCCCGACATCAGAAAGACCGACGACGTTGCCAGACACAAGCCCGAGGTTTCGCACCACGCCGGTATCACCAATGACCCCAAACAGGCCTACCGCATCGAGGCCAGGCAGGTTGATGTTGAGGTTATTGATCACATGGCCTTTGCCATCGAGCACGCCGGAGAACGCGCGCACACCTTTGGTCCCCACCGGAATAAAACTGCCATTCCACACATCGCCCGAACCCGCGGTCGTGCCCGCTGCAATATCACGCCCCAAGGCGTAGCTGGCGTTCAGGTCCATGGCCATCAGTTGCAACTGGTGAGCGTTGGTGATGGTGGTGGCGTATTCCGAAGCCAGCATCGGCAAGGTGCCGCCCAGACCGCTGTTGATCCCGGTGCTGTCGGCATTGACCATCACCCACGCATTACCCGAGGCGCCTGGGGTATTGCTGAACGTGAAGCCGGCAAAGCTGGAGGTCTGCTGCATGGCGCTGGTAGTCAGGCCTACGGCCGTGCCCACTCCGGCCCCCACGCCAGGTACACCACTGTTAACCGTGCTGTTGTAATACACGTTGATCAGTGTGCCGTAATTACTCCCGACGGACCCACCCACCGTGACACCGGTGACGCTACCCGTTGAATAGGCGTTGCTGACAAGGCCCTCATTCCAGCCCAGCAAACCGCCAAGCCCGCCGCCGCCAGTCACTGAGCCGGTGCTGTAGACATTGCTCACAACGCTCCCGTTGTAACCCGCGAAGCCGCCGGCGTCACCGTATAGGGACTTGACAGTGCTGAGGGAGTAGCTATTGCTGATCTCTGCCAGGTTCACGCCGACAAGCCCACCCGCGATCTGATCAGCACTGACGGTGCCCGAAGCGTAGCTTCCAGTGACGACCCCCTCATTCCACCCGACCAAAGCGCCCCCATACGATGGAGAGCTGACGTGCGCCGCTGTGGCGAAACTGTTTTCTACCCGCCCCTGGTTATACCCCACCAGGCTGCCGGCGTAATCTCCTGTCGTCCGGCTGCCCACCAAACCGATGTTACGCAAGGTGCCGTTTTGAATGCCGAACAGCCCGTTGAACGAAGCGGGCGAGTTGATATACAGGTTGCTGACAACATGGCCCAGACCGTCGAACGTGCCGGTGAATTGGCTGATCTGCCCCAAACTACTGAACCCGAGCCCATTGTTCCAACCACTGGTTGCACTGGCGTCAATATTGCCGCCGAGGGCATAGTTGCCGCTCAGGCCGCCGTTGATACCTTGCAAATCGGTTCTAGTGACACTGCCGGCAGCGCCCAGGCTGGTGATCACGGTGTAGTCAACCTGCGCGCCGTTACTGCCCTGTTTGGTGCTGAAATGCTTGCCCGCCGCCAGGTTCACCGGCGCCTTGACGCTGACGCTGCTGGTGTTACCCGCCGCGAGCGCGCCCTGGCCGTATTGCAAGACCAGCGTGGCCGCGCCCGAACCAAACAACTCCTTGTTGATGGAGATGTTGTTCTGCGCGGTAAACGTCAGTGTGTTGGCGTTCCAGGTGATGCTGTCGTTGACGTAGATATTGCCCTGGGTGCCCGCTGCCCCGTTGTTGCTCTGGATCTCGACGTTGTTGGTCTTGAGGTTGTTGGTGATCGTCGCGCCGGTCATGTCGCCACCGCTGGCGGCGACGGTGAAGTCCACGGGGTCGATCAGCCATTTGCCGGTCTTGCCCTTGGCCGCCGCAGTGGTGATCTTTGCCGTATCGGCCACTTTTACATGGGCGCCGGAGGTTTCGATAAACCCGCCATTGCCAGCCACCGGCGCCGACGCATCCAGCGTGCCCGCGACCTGCACCGTGCCACCGTCAAAGCCGCCGAGCAGGACGATCTTGCCGCCCTTCTCGCCCAGGGTCTGCGCTTCGATCACGCCGGTGTTGTTGACCACCGTCTGCAACAGCGCATCGCTGGCCTTGGCGGTCATGATCACCTGGCCGCCGTTGGCCTGGATCAGTTGTTTGTTTTCCACCAGGGCGTTCTTGGTGGCTTCATCGACCTGCACGTTGAGCAGGCCGTCACCGGCAAAATCCAGGGTGACTTTATTGCCCGCCGCCAGGGCCACGGTGCCGAGTTTGGCGGCGATCACGCCTTGGTTGCTCACGGTGCCGCCGAGCAGCGCCACGGCGCCGCCGTCAGCGGCCTTGATCGAGCCCTGGTTGACGACACTCGCGTTGCTGCCATTGCCTTCGAACTTGTAGTTGCCAGCGGCGAAGTCGCTGTTGGAAATATCCAGCGTCGAGGCCACCAGCCCGCCCACATCCACCGACGCGCCTTTGGCGAACAACACGCCGTTGGGGTTGACCAGGAACACCTGGCCGTTGGCATTCAACTGGCCCATGATTTTCGAGCCGTCGCTGCCGACCACGCGGTTCAGCGCCACCGAGTCCTTGCCCGGTTGCACGAAGGTGACTTTCTTGTCGGCGCCGATGTTGAAGCTTTGCCAGTCGATGGCCAGTTTGTTTGAGGACTGGTTGACGATCATCTGTTGCTGATCAGGCGTGAGGATCTGGCCGCTGCCGAGGACCACCTGGCCGCCGGTGGGCAGGTCGGCAGCGAAAGCGCCGACCGGTGCGAGGATCAGCGCAATGGCCAGCGCCAACGCGCGTAACGGGCCCTTTTGCTCAGGGGTTTGAACCGCTCCAACCGAGGTGCGCTTGCCGTGTCGGCAGGCATGTTCGCTGGCAACCACCCACGCGCTAAGACTGTGATTCCAGATCACGCTGAAAATGCGGTTCATGACTGAGTTCGTCCCTGAGCACTAAAATGGCACCGTGCCATTACTTGTAGGACAATTCTGCATGGGCGCAACCGATTTGTATGCGTGGCGAAACGAAAAAGTTCCGTTAAACGCCAATATTTACACTTCTTTGGATCCAAATACCGGTTTTTGATTGAACCCACATATCAATAACATTAAACCCATCATCCAAACCTATCACCCCGCCACCCTGACCACCCCCAGATCAATCCCCACATGCACCAGCTCGGCATGGGAACTCACCTGCAACTTGCTCTTGAGCAACGTCAGGTGGTTGGACACGGTCTTGCTGCTGATACTCAACTGCTCGGCAATCTGCCGCGCCGGAGTGCCTTTGGCGAGCATCAGGAAGATCTCCAGCTCGCGCGGGGTCATGCTGTGCAGGCGCGGGTCGGCAGCCTGGCAGGCAAGCTGGGTGGCCAGGGGCTGTTCGATGTAGGCGTGGCCGTCGAGGATGCGCCGCACGGCTTCGATCAACACCTGAGGCGCCGAGCTTTTGGTCAGGTAGCCCGCGGCGCCGGCGTCCAGCGCTTGGCGTACCAGGGGCAGTTCATCGTGCATGCTGAAAAACAGCACCCGCAGTTGCGGCAAGCGTTGACGCAGGCGCCGGGTGGTTTCCAGGCCGCTGATGCCGGGCAGGCCAAAATCCATGATCACCAGGTTCGGCACCGCCTCGTGCACCCGTGCCAGGGCCTCTTCGCCACTGGCCGCCTCGCGCACTTCAATCGCCGGCAATAACGCGCGCAACAGGCTGGCGTAGCCCTGCCGGACCACGGCGTGGTCATCCACCAACAGAATATTCATAGCGCCTCCGCGGGCATGTCCAACGCCAGCGCCCAGCCTTTGCCGGGGTGACTGACGATCTTCAATTCACCGCCCAGGCAACGGGCGCGTTCGTACATCGAGTGCAGGCCGACGCCGGGGCGCTGGGGGTGTTGCGCGCCCTGGCCGTTGTCGCGCACCCACAGGCGCAAGCGCGTGCCGCGATGTTGCAGGCGCACGCGCACCTGGCTGGCGTCGGCGTGGCGCACGATGTTGGTCAAGGCTTCCTGGAGCAAACGGTAGAGGTGGGTCTTGTTGGCAGGGGACAGCGGCGGCAGCGCGTCACTGACTTGAAACTGGCACTCGATGCCATGGTTGGCGCGCCATTGCGTCACCAGCATGGCAAACGCCTCGGCCATCGGCAGGTGTTGCAGGGCCACTGGGTAAAGATCGTGGACCAGTTCGCGAAAGCCCTGCTGCAAGTGTTCGCAGTGTTCTTCCAGCAGGTGCACGGTGCGCGCCAGCGTTTCCGGCTGATGGGCGATCAGCGGCAACAGGCACACCTGGGCGCGGATCCCCGCCAGGTACTGGCCGAGGTCATCGTGCAGGGTCTGGGCCAGGCGGGTGCGCTCCTGTTCTTGCACCGCCAGCAGGGTTTGGGTGAGGCGGGTGTTGTCGGTGCGCGCCTGCTCGAGGGCGTCGGTCATGCGGTTGAAGTGCTGCGCCAGTTGTTGCGCCTCAGGCACCCCGGTGCTGCGCAGGCGCACGTTGAGACGGCCGCTGCACACGTGTTGCAGGGCCAGCAGCAGCTCATCCAGCACGCCCATGCCACGGCGCACCGCCCAGCGGATGGTCAGCAGGCTCAGGGCCAATGCCAGCGCACACAGGCCCAGCAGTTGCTGCAAGGAGTCCCAGACTTCATCGATCTCGTCACGCGGGTCGACGGCGATGGCCACGCGTCGGCCATCGGCCAAATCCAGCACCTGGGCGCTGTGGCGCGCCTGGGCAAACAGCAGGCGCCCGAGCCAGGCGTCCAGCCCGTCTTGTTCCGGGGCTTGCAGGGTTTCGTCAGGCCCCAGCCAGTGCACACGTACGTGGCGCAGGCTGGCGGTGAGCCGTGGTTGCAGGCTGGCGGGGTCGCGCGCGGCGGTTTCACTCAGGTAATGCACCACCGCTTCAGCCGATTGCAGCTCACGCTCCACATCCGCCAAGGCCTGGTGCATCAGCAGCGCGGTGCAGGCGCAGGTGACCAGGGCGAAGAAGCCGCAGACCCACAGGTTGATGCGCCACAGCGCTGACATGTCCCACTCCTGAACAGTCTATTGAGGCTCCATGCTAAGACCCCGCCGCGCGCGGCGAGCTACTACCTTGGTACTGCCCCAGCGCTACTTTCTGCATATTTGCAGGGGTAACCGGGCTTTATATGCTGGCGCTACCTGTCATGGAGTGCCTTATGCGCCAGCTCGCCCCTTTCGCCGTGATCTGCCTGCTGGCAATGACCTGGGCCACCGCTGGCCAGGCCGCCGAGGCGCCGTTGCAGGTGCAGATCGGCTACCTGGGCTATCGACCGGACCCGGGGCCGCTGCTGTCCAACGTGATCCCCGAACCAGCCGATGCCGGCTTGCGCGGCGCGGAACTGGCGATCATCGACAGCAACAGCACCGGCGCCTTTCTCAACCAGCGCTACAGCCTGACCGACGCCACGGTGGACAGCCCCGAGGCGCTGCTCGCCGCCGCGCAACACCAGCACGAGCAAGGCCTGCGCCTGTTCGTGGTCAACGCCCCCGCCGCCAGCCTGCGCCAACTCAGCGCCGCCCTGCCCGACAGCCTGCTGTTCAACGCCGGCAGCCCCGACGACACGCTGCGCAGCACCGCCTGCCTGGGTAACGTGCTGCACACCCTACCCAGCCGCGCCATGCTCGCCGACGCGCTGGCGCAGTTCCTGGTGGTGCGCAAATGGCAAAAGGCGCTGCTGATCGTCGGCCCCACCGAGGACGACCAAGCCTACGCCGCCGCCCTGCGCCGCGCCGCCAAGCGCTTCGGCGTGCAACTGGTGGCGGAGAAGGAATGGCGCTTCGACAACGACCAACGCCGCAGCGCCCAGGCCGATATGCCCCTCTTCACTCAGACCGCCGAATACGACGTGGTGCTGGTGGCCGACGAGCGCGGCGACTTTGGCGAATACGTGCCCTACCAGACCTGGTACCCGCGCCCGGTCGCCGGCACCCAAGGCCTGACGCCCACCGGCTGGCACAAGACCGTGGAAACCTACGGCGCCGCCCAACTGCAAAAACGCTTCGAAGCCCTCGCCGGGCGCTGGATGAACGACCGCGACTTCGCCGCCTGGATGGCCGTGCGCAGCGTCGCCAGTGCGGTGAGCAAGCTGCGCCAGGTCGACCCGACGAGCATCCGCCAGCTGCAAATCAGCGAGCAACTGCCGCTGGATGGCTTCAAGGGCCGCAAGCTCAGCTACCGCCCGTGGAATGGCCAACTGCGCCAGCCAATCCCCATCGTGCAACCGCGCGCGCTGGTGAGCACCTCGCCCCAGGACGGTTTCCTGCACCCCTTCAACGAAATGGACAGCCTGGGCTACGACAAACCCGAGGTGACCTGCCGCTTTCCCTGATGGCTCACACAACAGCGACAACAACAATAAGGAATACGCCATGCGCCGCACCCTGCTCTCCTGCGCCCTGCTGCTTGCCGCCGGGCACGCCGTGGCCGCCACGGCCTGGGTCTCCAACGAGAAAGACAACAGCCTGAGCCTGATCGACATGCAGACCCTGCAAGTCACCGACACCCTCAAGGTGGGCCAGCGCCCGCGCGGCCTGCTGCTGTCCCACGACAACAAGCTGTTGTACATCTGCGCCAGCGACTCGGACCGCGTGCAGGTGATGGACGTGGCCACCCGCAAGATCATCAAGGAACTGCCCTCCGGCAAAGACCCCGAGCAATTTGCCCTGCACCCCAATAACCGCTGGCTGTACGTCTCCAACGAAGACGATGCGCTGGTCACGGTGATCGACACGGAAACCTCCAAGGTGCTCGCCCAGGTCAACGTCGGCGTGGAGCCCGAAGGCATGGCCGTAAGCCCGGACGGCAAGTGGGCGGTGAACACCAGCGAAACCACAAACATGCTGCACTGGATCGACACCAGCACCCAGACCCTGGCCGACAGCACCCTGGTGGACCAGCGTCCGCGTTTTGTCGAGTTCAACCACGACGGCTCGCAACTGTGGGCCTCGGCGGAAATCGGCGGCACCGTGACCATCCTCGATGTCGCCAGCCGCGCGATCCTCAAGACCCTGACCTTCAAGATCAAGGGCGTGCACCCGGACAAGGTGCAGCCGGTGGGCATCAAGCTGAGTGCCGATGGCAAGTACGGTTTTGTCGCCCTCGGCCCGGCCAACCATGTGGCAGTGATCGATGCCAAGACCTACGAGATCCTCGACTACCTGCTGGTGGGCCGCCGCGTGTGGCAACTGGCGTTCACCCCGGATGAGAAACAGTTGCTGGCCACCAATGGCGTGAGCGGCGACGTGTCGGTGATCGACGTGGACAGCCGCAAGGTGCTCAAGTCGGTCAAGGTCGGGCGTTACCCGTGGGGCGTGGTGGTCACGCCATGAACGCGCTGGACGCCCGCGCCATCAGCTTTGCCTATGGCCCACGGCAGGCCCTGCGTGACGTGAGTTTCAGCCTGGCGCCCGGGCGGTTTGCCGCGCTGCTGGGGCCCAATGGCGCGGGCAAATCGACGCTGATTGCGTTGCTCACGCGTTTGTATGACTTGCAGGCCGGTGACATCCACGTCGGCGGCCATTCCTTGCGCGAGGCGCCCCGCGCAGCACTGCGCCAGCTCGGCGTGGTGTTCCAGCAAAGCACCCTGGACCTGGACCTCAGCGTCGAACAGAACCTGCGTTACCACGCCGCGCTGCATGGCCTGTCACGCCGTGAAACCGGGCTGCGGGTCGAGGCCGAGCTGGAGCGCCAGGCGCTGGGCGAGCGGCGCCGGGAGAAGGTTCGCGAACTCAATGGCGGCCACCGCCGCCGCGTGGAAATCGCCCGTGCCCTGCTGCATCAGCCGCGCCTGCTGTTGCTCGATGAAGCCAGCGTCGGCCTCGACCCGGCCAGCCGCCTGGCGCTGAACCAACACGTGCGCACACTGTGTCGGGAACAGGGCCTCAGCGTGCTGTGGACCACCCACCTGCTCGATGAAGTGCAGGCTGACGACGCCTTGATGATTTTGCATCAGGGCCACTTGGTGGCCAGCGGGCAGCTCGACAGACTGCTGCACGAACAAGGCGGCGACCTGGGCGGTTTGTTCGCGCGATTGACCCGCGCCGAGGTGGCGGCATGAACGCCTACTGGCAGTGTTTCAGCGGCATCGTCCTGCGCGAATGGCTGCGTTTTGTATTGCAGCGCACGCGATTCCTCAGTGCCCTGGTGCGGCCGTTGCTGTGGCTGCTGGTGTTCGCCGCAGGCTTTCGCGCAGCGCTGGGCATCTCGGTGATCGAACCCTACGACACCTATATCCCCTACGAGGTCTACATCATCCCGGGGCTGGCCTGCATGATCCTGCTGTTCAACGGCATGCAGGGCTCGCTGTCGATGGTCTACGACCGCGAAATGGGCAGCATGCGCGTGCTGCTCACCAGCCCGTTGCCGCGCACCTTCCTGCTGTGCAGCAAGTTGTTGGCCACGTCGTTGATTTCGCTGTTGCAGGTGTACGGGTTCCTGGCGATTGCCTGGGTGTACGGCGTGCAACCACCGGCCATGGGCTTGCTGGTCGCGTTGCCGGCGCTGTTGCTGGTGGCGTTGATGCTCAGCGCGCTGGGCTTGCTGCTGTCGAATGCGATCCGCCAACTGGAGAACTTTGCCGGGGTGATGAATTTCGTGATCTTCCCGCTGTTCTTCCTGTCGTCGGCGCTCTACCCGCTGTGGAAGATGCGCGATTCCAGCGAGTGGCTGTACTGGCTGTGCGCGGTCAACCCCTTCACCCACGCGGTGGAACTGGTGCGCTTTGCCCTGTACGAGCGCTTCGCCGGCCTGGCTTTGCTGGTGTGCCTGGGGCTGACCGGGGTGTTCACGCTGTTGGCGGTGCTGACCTTCAATCCACAGCACGCGGCCCTGCGCAAAAAAGGCTGATCTACTACTTTGGTACTGGTTTTCCTGTCTATCGTCGCATTCCCAAGGCAGTGGGACTGGCGTGTAATGGGCGCATAACTATAAGGATTGACCCGCCATGCTGCCCGCTCGACTGCCCCTGTTGGCGTTGCTCTGCTTGATCGCCGCCAACGCCCAGGCCGACACCCCACTGTTTTCCGCCGACGGCTACCGTACCAGCCTGTACCGCAGCCCCACGCCCGACCAGGTGCCCGGTGCGACCATCGTCGACACCCCGGCCCTGCAAACCCTGCTCAACCAAACGCCCGCGCCGGTGCTGATCGACGTGTACCGGCGCCAATGGCTGCAAGGCCGCTTTATCGAAGACCAGCCCCACGCCAACCTGCCCGGCAGCCACTGGCTGGCGAATACCGGCGACGGCGACCTCACGCCGGAATGGCAAGGCTACTTCGTGCGCCACCTGTATAAATTCACCGGCGGCAACCTCGCACGCCCGTTGGTCTTCTACTGCCGCTCCGATTGCTGGTTGAGTTGGAACGCGGTAAAACGAGCCGCCAATCTGGGCTATACCTCGGTGTACTGGTACCGGGATGGCCTGGATGCATGGGAAGCGGCAAAACTGCCAGTGATGGCTGCGACACCCGAGCCCTTTCAATAAAAAACCACAACAAGAAGGTGAACGGCCATGTACAAAATCCTGATCGCCGACGATCACCCGCTGTTTCGCGAAGCGATCCACAACGTGATCAGCGACGGTTTCCCCGGCAGTGATGTAATGGAAACCGCCGACCTCGACAGCGCCCTCGCCCTGACCCAGGAACACGACGACCTCGACCTGATCCTGCTGGATTTGAACATGCCCGGCATGCACGGCCTCAATGGCCTGATCAACCTGCGCAACGAGTCGCCGACCATCCCGGTGGTGATCGTCTCGGCCGAGCAGGACAAGCAGATCGTGCTGCAAGCCATCACCTACGGCGCCGTGGGGTTTATCACCAAGTCGTCGCCGCGCCTGCAAATGACCGAGGCGATCCAGCAGATCCTCAACGGTAACGTGTACCTGCCGCCCGACATCATCCGCACGCAGAAAAACCCCAACCAACGGCGCATGAACGACGCGCCGGGCTTTGCCCCGGAACTGTTGCAGGCCCTGACGCGCAAGCAGTTGCTGGTGCTGGAACGGATGACCAAGGGCGAGTCGAACAAGCAGATTGCTTACACGCTGGAGATTGCCGAGACCACGGTGAAGGCCCATGTGTCGGCGATATTGCGCAAGTTGAATGTGCACAACCGGGTGCAGGCGATCCTGAGTGCCGGGGATATCGACTTCGGCTCGTACTTGCGCCGCTGACCTCCCCAGACAAATGGAGATCTAATGGAGATCTAAATGTGGGAGCTGGCTTGCCTGCGATAGCGGTCTATCAGTGACAGATGTGCAAACTGACCCACCGCCATCGCAGGCAAGCCAGCTCCCACAGTTGATCTCTATTGGATGATGGTTTTGGGTTCACTTGCCTAATAGGTGACTCATCGCGGTCTTGAGTTTCATCGGCCTTACGGGCTTGTGCATCAGGGTATGCCCCAACTCGCGAATCTGCGCCTTCAACTCATTGCTGTAGTTGGCCGTAATCATCAACGCCGGAATCGCACTACCGCGCCGGGCGTTGATGCGGGCCACGGCGTCGACGCCGTTCTGGTCGTCGTCCAGGTGGTAGTCAGCAATCAACAGGTCAGCCTCGGCATGGTAGTTGTCCACCTGCCGCGCCAGATCCTGCTCTGACAATGCGGTAATCACTCGGCAACCCCAGCCTTCCAGCAACGTGCGCATCCCCGCGCAGATCGCCGCGTCGTTATCCAGCACCCACACCCGTGCGCCCTGCAAACGCTCCAGCAGCGCCTCGCTCATGCACGGCAGCGGCAGGGACTTCGGCGCGGTAGCGCTCACGGGCACTTCCACGGAAAACATCGAGCCTCTGCCCGGCCAGGATTTGACGCTGATGCGATGGCCGAGAATCCCGGCGATTTTCTCGACAATGGCCAGGCCCAGGCCCAGCCCGCGATCCTGGTCCGGGCGTTGCACATCGCCGCGCTTGAACTCCTGGAAAATCTCCTCCAGCCGCTCCTCGGCAATGCCCATGCCGCTGTCCCACACCTGGATCAGCAAGCGCTGCTGCTGGCGTCGGCAGCCCAGCACCACGCGGCCTTTGTAGGTATAGCGCAGGGCGTTGCTGAGCAGGTTGCGCAGAATCCGCGCCAACAGCTGGATGTCACTGCGCACCAGCGCCGAGCAAGCGACGAAGTGCAATTCCAAGCCTTCGGCGCGGGCCAGTTCGGTGTATTCGGCGGCGAGGTTTTCCAGCAGTTCGCTAAGGGCAAACGGCGCGATATCGGCCTTGATCACGCCAGCGTCCAGCTTGGAAATATCCACCAGGGTGCCCAGCAGGTTTTCCACGTCGTCGAGGGAGTTGCTGACGTTGCGCACCAGGGTTTCGTTGGGCCGCTCCAACAGGGCGCTGGTGAACAAACGCGCGGCGTTCAGCGGTTGCAGCAGGTCGTGGCTGACGGCGGCGAGAAATTTGGTTTTCGACAGGTTGGCTTTTTCCGCCTCCTGCTTGGCTTCGCGCAGGCGGGTTTCCATGCGTCGGCGTTCGTCGATTTCCTGCAACAGCTGATCGTTAAGCGACGTCAGTTCCGAGGTGCGCTGGGCCACGCGTTGCTCCAGGTGCTGGTAGGCCTGGTGCAGGGCTTCGGCGGTGCGGCGGCGTTCGGTGATGTCGCGGATCAACACAAAGATGCCCACCACTTCGCCGCTGGCGAGCATGTTCGGCACATAGGAACGCAGCATGTAGCGCTCCTGGTTGTTGATGTTGGTTTCAGCAAATTCGAAGGTCACGCTCTCCCCGGCCAGCGCGCGGGCGACGTAGGCGTCGAGGCGCTGGCAGTGCTGTTCGCTGTGCACTTCGCGCAGGCTCTGGCCGAGCATCATGCCGCGCGGCCAGCAATACCATTCTTCGTAGACCTTGTTAGTGAATTCGTAGACCAGCTCGGCATTCAGGTAGCCGATCAGCGCCGGCACGTTGTCGGTGATCAGGCGAATCCAGCGTTCGCTTTCCTGGGCTTTTTGCGCCGCCGCCTGTTCGCCGCGCAGGGTTTCGGCGCGCAGGCGCGCGTTGATCAGCAGGTGGTTGCTGGCCTTGAGTTCGGCCATCGCCTGGTTCAACGCGTCGGTGCGTTCACGCACCTGCTCGGCCAGCACCACCGAATGCTGGAAGGTGGTGTACGGGTTGTTGCCCTGGGTCATGCCGGATTCGATGCGCTCGATCAGCGCCGCGTTGATCCGCGCCAGCTTGTGGTTGGCCTGTTGCAGTTGGGCAACCTGGGCGCGCAGTTCAGCGTCGGCCACGGGCAATGGCGACCCCGGTGAAGGTCTGGTTGATGTGCATGCCATTGAACTGTTCTCCGTAGGTGTTGAAGCCCAGCACCCGTTGGCCTTGCAGGTAGTTGCCGATCTGTTCCAGGTGGCCGTTGTCTTCCAGTTCCATGCGCCGCAGGAAGCAGTCGCAGCCGATGGTCAGCAACAGGTCGCCGAGGCGCGCGTGCAGGCCGTCGAACAAGTCTTGCAGGTTGGGCAGGATCGGGCCCGGTTGCATCAGGGTCAGCACAATGCCGTTCTCCACCGCGCAGTAGAAACTCAGGCTGAGGTCGTCATGCACCTGCTGGATCGCGCGCACGTAATACTGGTCGTGGATGCGCACCGCCAGCGGGTGGGCGGCGAAGGTGCGATGGTCAAGGTCGGCCACCGCCACGCCGATGTGTCGCGCGTACTCTTCGGCGGCGGGTTCGGCGTTGAGCTCGAAGACCCGGCGGGACGGGCTGTCGGCGCCGGTCACCACCAGTTTTTCCGTGCGCGGCAGGATGTGATGGGTGGTGAACACCTCGAAATCCAGCCAGGTATTGACCAGCACCACCACCGCCGCGCCGCTGTGGAACACGCCGTTGAAGTACACGTGGGTGTGGGTGAGGAAGTTGTCGTCCCCGGCCGAGCCGCCGAAGTGCGGGATATCGCCGAGGGCGGCGCTGAGGGCGGCGAGCACCATCTCTTCACGGCTGGACAGGCCGTCGAGCAGGGTCAGGGCAAAGGTGTTGCCCTTGATCGGCGCCAGGGTGTTGCTGCGACAGCCGCCGACCAGGCGCTCGACCATGTCCTGGGCGCCGATCAGGCTGAAGTGCTCCACCTCGTCGATCAATTCGGTGGCGATGGAAAAGTGCGCGTGGTTGAACCCCATCGCGGTGATGCAATTGCGCCCGTAGCCTTGGGGCGTGATCTCGCCGGCGCTGGTGCAGCCGACCACGCGCACATTGCCGAAGCACTGCTGCAAGGCCTGGCCGAGGGCCTGCAAGTCGTAGCCAGCGGAACAGAAAAACAGCACAAAGCCCAGGTACGGATGCAGCAGTTGGCGGGCCAACTCTTCAGCGGCCTGCCCTGGATCGGTGGCCTGGGACATGGCGCTGACTACGCCTTCACTGTTGTGCATCGTTGGTTCCCCCTCTAAGGCGTCAGTGTACGAAGGCCGGGGGGTGGGCCCTATGCTACTTGGGTACTGGGTGGGAGATGCGTTGGGATGAATATCTCAGGACTGATGGAGAGCAAAATGTGGGAGCTGGCTTGCCTGCGATAGCGGTGCACCAGGCAATGATTAGTTGTCAGGTAGATTGCTATCGCAGGCAAGCCAGCTCCCACAGGGGTAAGCATTCCAAGTCTTACCAGGTGAGGACGGCACCTACGGCAAAGGTGTCGGTGTCTTCATTCTGGGCATTGGTGTCATGCCCCTTGATCTGGAACTGGTTGTACTCCGCCACCAGTTTCAGGTTGGCGTTCACGTCATGGAACAGCGCAATCCCACGGGTTTCATAATCCGCGCCGCTGCCGACCACGCCGTTGCCGTCGTCCTTGGTCTTGCCGTAGGACAGCGCCAGGCGGTTCTTGCCGAGTTTGTACGAGCCCTGCACCAGGTAGCCGTTGCTGTCGACATTACGCAGGGTGGCTTCGCCGGCGTTGTTGGTGAAAAACGGGTTGATGCCCTTGGCCTGGAAACCCGAGCCGGTCAGCGACAGGCCGCCCATCTTCGCCTGTACGCCGTAGCCCAGGCCTTTGGAGGTGACGCTGGCGACGTTGGAATCGGTATTGTCCGAGGTCTGGTAGCTGCCGTTGAGCCAGCTGTAGATCTTCGCCCCGCCCACGTCGAACTGGTAGGTGATCTCGCTCTCGGTGCGCGGGTTCTTCTGGTAGGCCTTGCCCAGGGCGCTGCTGTCGTTGGTGTCCACCGGGTCCATGATACCGACGGCGACGCGCAGGCCGTCCATCACCGGGGTGCGGTAGGTGATCTGCGAGGTGGGGAACGGGTACGGGTAGCCGCTACCGATATTGCCGAACGACACACCGCCGCCGTCCACCAGGCCGAGGCTGTCGCTGACCTGGCCGTAACCGGCGAGCAGTTCGTCGAGCAGGATGTTGGAGCGGGCGAACAGGCCGAAGTCCTTGCCGATCAGCACTTCGCCCCATTCTTTGTTGGCCACGGTGCCGTAGAACTGGCGCACGTCGATGGCGGTGTCGGTGCCGTTGGTTTCGCTGTCGTTGATGGTCACCCAGAACGAGGCGCGGGCGCCGAGCTTGAGGTCATCGACCTGCTTGGTCATGTTGAAGCCCAGGTAGTTGGGCAAGAAGCCCATCTTTACGCGGGATTGGCGGCGGTCGTACTGGTCGCCGGCGCGGTCCACGTCGCTGTTGACGTAGAAGGCGTTGATGTAGCCGTCGGTGGAAAAGGTGGTTTCGTCCTTGTCGTACAGCATGATTTCGGCGTCGGCGAATGGGCTCAGGCCGAGGCCGACGATAAAGGCAGGCAACAGACGCAGGGGGACATTCTTATTCTTATGCATGGCGCGCTCCGCAACGGGGACTTGATGTCGGAGGCGATTATCAAAAGGCGCCAGGCCCCGGCATACGCTGCCTTGGCCGTGGTTTCGAGATGCTTTGGACGGGCTGCGGGTGCCCGCCAAGTTCGGTGTAAGCCAGGCCCGGCACTTAGTGCGTAAGACCGGCCTTGGCCAACATGCCGACAGCCACCAGTACACACAGGCTGGCAAAACCGACCTGCAAGTACCGGGCGGGGATCACCGAACTCAGGCGCCGACCGGCAAGCATGCCGACGATGCTTGCGCCGACGAACACCCAACCCACAGGTTCGATGGTGACCCCGGCATGGAACGCACCCGCCACGCCGATCAACGACAGCAGGCTGACCACCATCAGCGAGGTGGCGACGATGCCGCGCATCTGTACGTCGGTGAGTTGCTTGAACGCCGGCACGATGAGGAAGCCGCCGCCTACGCCGAGCAGGCCGGACACGGCGCCGGTGACCGCGCCGAGGGCGGCCAGGGTGGCGCTGCATTTGGCGGTCCAGGTCAGGCGCCCGGTCTGCTGGTCGAGCATGCAGTTCTTCTGCCCCCAGGACGCGGTGCCATGGTCACTCGGCCCGGCCTGGAGTTTTTCGCGCTGCAACATGCGCCAGGCCACCAGCACCATCAGCGCGCTGAACAGGCCCATCAGCACGGCCTCCGGTAATTGATGGGCGAAAAACACCCCCACCGGCGAGCACAACGCGCCCAACAAGGCGATCAGCAACGCGGCGCGGTAACGCACCAGGCCGTGGCGCAAGCCGTCGAGCGCACCCACCGCTGCCGCCGCACCAACGGCCAAAAGCGACACCGGCGCGGCCTGGGTCATGCTCAGGCCCAACCCCAACACCAGCGCCGGCACCCCAAGGATGCCGCCGCCCGCGCCGGTCAGGCCCATCACCAAGCCCATCAATAACCCCAGAACACTTGCCAACAACATTCAATCCACCTTAGGCCGGATGCTGCCGTGTGGCGTCACATCCCGCATTGCGATCCTTTGCCTCGGACCGTTTTTTTCACTTAAGCTCGCAAGCCTATGTGGAAATCACGTCTATACCAAGGACCACCGTCATGTCAGCGTTGATCAAAGCCTTTCTGGACGAGGCGTCGTCGACCTACACCTATGTCCTACATGAAGCCGATGATGGCCCCTGCGCGATTATCGATTCGGTGCTCAACTACGACCCGGCCTCCGGGCGCACCGACACGCGCCAGGCCGATCAGGTGATCGCCTACGTGCGCGAACACCGCCTGCAGGTGCAGTGGTTGCTGGAAACCCATGCCCACGCCGACCACTTGTCCGCCGCACCGTATTTGCGCCGAACCCTGGGCGGCAAGATAGCGATTGGCCAGTCCATCAGCACCGTGCAGGACGTGTTCAAGAACCTGTTCAACCTGGAGCCGGAATTTCGCGTGGATGGCTCGCAGTTCGACCATCTGTTTGCGCCGGATGAGGTGTTCTACATCGGCAATATCAAGGCGAAGGCCCTGCATGTGCCGGGGCATACGCCAGCAGACATGGCCTATCTGGTGGATGACCGGTTGATCCTGGTGGGTGACACCCTGTTCATGCCGGATGTGGGCACGGCGCGTTGTGATTTCCCGGGTGGGGATGCGCGGCAGTTGTATGCGTCGATGCGCAGGTTGCTGGGTTTTCCGTTGGAGACGGAGTTGTATGTGTGCCATGACTACCCGCCCGAGGGGCGTGAGGCCAAGTGCATGACGACCGTGGCGGAGCAGCGGGCGGGGAATATTCATGTGCATGACGGGGTGGATGAGGCAGCGTTTGTCGAGATGCGCACCACCCGGGATGCCGGGTTGGGCATGCCGACGCTGTTGCTGCCGGCGATCCAGGTGAATGTGCGGGCGGGGTATATGCCGCCGCCGGAGGACAACGGCGTGGTGTACCTGAAGATCCCCCTCAACCAACTCTGAAATGCATAACCCTGTGGGAGCTGGCTTGCCTGCGATGGCGGTGGGCCAGCCTGCACATCAGTGACTGATAGACCGCTATCGCAGGCAAGCCAGCTCCCACAGGGGCCAGCATTTCACAGTGGGTGGTGTGTTGGGTCAGGTGCCCAGGTTTATGCCGTTAGCGGGTAAAGGCAACGCGGTCTTATAGCGCACCTGCTTCAACGCAAAACTCGACCGAATATTCGCCACACCCGGCACCTTGGTCAAAAAGTCCATCATGAAGCGCTCCAGCGACTGGATCGTCGGCACCAGCACCCGGATCAGGTAGTCCGGGTCGCCGGCCATCAGGTAGCACTCCATCACTTCCGGGCGGTCGGAAATCGCGCTTTCGAACTGCTGCAACGCCAGCTCATTCTGCTTTTCCAGACTGACGTGAATGAATACGTTGACGTGCAGCCCCAGCAAATCCGCGTCCAGCAGGGTGACTTGCTCGCGAATCAAGCCCAACTCTTCCATCGCCTTCACCCGGTTGAAACACGGCGTGGGCGACAGGTTGACCGAGCGGGCCAGGTCGGCGTTGGTGATGCGGGCGTTCTCCTGCAAGGCGTTGAGAATGCCGATATCGGTACGGTCCAGTTTGCGCATGAGACAAAATCACCTGTTTATTATGTTTATGCAGTTTTTTTATCCGCAAATGGTCGTGAGTGCAACGAAACACAGATAAATATTCTTCTACGCCCCGCCTATGATTGTTGTAGGACAAGATTTCCCCTACCCGGGGTCTGACTGTCAGCTAGCGCGCCCACTACAAGAAATTCACAAGATAGAGCGTAGAAAGCCATGACCCAGCAGTATGAACCACTGCGCCTGCACGTCCCTGAACCCTCGGGACGCCCAGGCTGCAAGACCGACTTTACCTACCTGCGCCTGACCGACGCCGGCCTGGTGCGCAAACCCGCCATCGATGTAGAACCCGCCGACACCGCCGACCTGGCCAAGGGCCTGATCCGCGTGCTCGACGACCAGGGCCAGGCCCTCGGCCCATGGGCTGAAGGCGTCCCGGTGGAGATCCTGCGCAAAGGCATGCGCGCGATGCTCAAGACGCGCATCTTCGACAACCGCATGGTGGTCGCCCAGCGTCAGAAAAAAATGTCGTTCTACATGCAAAGCCTTGGCGAAGAAGCCATCGGCAGCGCCCAGGCCCTGGCCTTGAACATCGACGACATGTGCTTCCCCACCTACCGCCAGCAAAGCATCCTGATGGCCCGCGAAGTGCCGTTGGTGGACCTGATCTGCCAGTTGCTGTCCAACGAGCGTGACCCGCTCAAGGGCCGCCAGTTGCCGATCATGTATTCGGTCAAGGAATCCGGTTTCTTCACCATTTCCGGCAACCTTGCCACCCAGTTCGTACAGGGTGTGGGCTGGGGCATGGCCTCGGCGATCAAGGGTGACACCAAGATCGCGTCCGCCTGGATCGGCGACGGCGCCACCGCCGAATCCGACTTCCACACCGCCCTCACCTTCGCTCATGTGTACCGCGCGCCGGTGATCCTCAACGTGGTCAACAACCAGTGGGCCATCTCCACCTTCCAGGCCATCGCCGGCGGTGAAGCCACCACCTTCGCCGGACGCGGCGTGGGTTGCGGCATCGCCTCCCTGCGCGTGGACGGCAACGACTTTATCGCCGTGTACGCCGCCTCCGCCTGGGCCGCCGAGCGGGCGCGCCGCAACCTGGGGCCAACGCTGATCGAGTGGGTCACCTACCGCGCCGGCCCGCACTCCACGTCCGATGACCCTTCGAAATACCGCCCCGCCGATGACTGGAGCCACTTCCCCCTCGGCGACCCGATCACCCGTCTCAAGCAGCACCTGATCAAGATTGGCCAATGGTCCGAAGAGGAACACGCGGCAGTCAGTGCCGAGCTTGAAGCCGAGGTCATCGCGGCGCAAAAAGAAGCCGAACAGTACGGCACCCTTGCCGGCGGCCAGATTCCAAGCGCCGCGACCATGTTCGAAGACGTCTACAAAGAGATGCCGGAGCACTTGAAGCGCCAGCGTCAAGAGTTGGGGATCTGACATGAACGATCACAACAACAGCATTGAAGTGGAAACCGCCATGACCACCACCACCATGACCATGATCCAGGCCCTGCGCTCGGCCATGGATGTGATGCTCGAACGTGACGACAACGTGGTGGTGTTCGGCCAGGACGTCGGTTATTTCGGCGGCGTGTTCCGTTGCACCGAAGGCTTGCAGACCAAGTACGGCAGCTCGCGGGTGTTCGACGCGCCGATTTCCGAAAGCGGCATTATCGGCGTAGCGGTGGGCATGGGCGCCTACGGCCTGCGCCCGGTGGCCGAGATCCAGTTCGCCGACTACGTCTACCCCGCCACTGACCAGATCATCTCCGAAGCCGCCCGCCTGCGTTATCGCTCGGCCGGCCAGTTCACCGCACCACTGACCATGCGCATGCCTTGCGGCGGCGGCATCTACGGCGGCCAGACCCACAGCCAGAGCATCGAAGCGGTGTTCACCCAGGTCTGCGGCCTGCGCACGGTGATGCCGTCCAACCCGTATGACGCCAAAGGTTTGCTGATCGCCTCCATCGAAAACGATGACCCGGTGATCTTCCTGGAGCCCAAGCGCCTGTACAACGGCCCGTTCGACGGCCACCACGACCGCCCGGTAACCCCGTGGTCGAAACACCCGCAAGCGCAAGTGCCGGACGGTTACTACACCGTGCCGCTGGACGTGGCTGCCATCGTGCGTCCGGGTTCGGCCGTTACCGTGCTGACCTACGGCACCACCGTGTATGTGTCGCAAGTCGCCGCCGAGGAAACCGGTATCGACGCCGAGGTCATTGACCTGCGCAGCCTGTGGCCGCTGGACCTGGAAACCATCGTCAAATCGGTGAAAAAGACCGGCCGTTGCGTGGTGGTGCACGAAGCCACACGCACCTGCGGTTTTGGCGCCGAGCTGGTGGCGTTGGTGCAAGAGCATTGCTTCCATCACCTGGAAGCGCCGATCGAACGCGTCACCGGTTGGGACACCCCCTACCCGCACGCGCAAGAGTGGGCGTATTTCCCAGGGCCGTCCCGTGTGGGCGCGGCGTTGAAACGGGTCATGGAGGTCTGAATGGGCACGCACGTTATCAAGATGCCGGACATTGGCGAAGGCATCGCAGAAGTTGAACTGTCGGTCTGGCATGTGAAAGTCGGCGACCTGGTGGTTGAAGACCAGGTGCTGGCGGATGTGATGACCGACAAGGCGATGGTGGACATTCCCTCGCCGGTGCACGGCAAGGTGATTTCCCTCGGCGGCGCGCCAGGTGAAGTCATGGCCGTGGGCAGTATTTTGATCAGCATTGAAGTGGAAGGTGCGGGCAACGCGAAGGACGCACCGGTGGTGAAGGAAGCGCCCAAGGCTGCACCGGTCGTGGAAGCCAAGCCCGCGCCGGTGGTTGAAAGCAAACCGGTGGTTGTAAAAGCCGCAGCGGCCCCGGTTGCCCGCGATGCCGACGAACGTCCGCTGGCCTCCCCCGCCGTGCGCAAGCATGCGCTGGACGCCGGGATTCAATTACGCCTGGTTCAGGGCACCGGCCCAGCCGGGCGAATCCTCCACGAAGACCTCGACGCGTACCTGCAACAAGGCACGGCAAAAGCTTCATCCACTGCCAACCCCTACGCCGAACGCAACAGCGAAGAACAGATCCCGGTGATCGGCATGCGCCGCAAGATCGCCCAGCGCATGCAGGACGCCACCCGTCGTGCCGCGCATTTCAGCTACGTGGAAGAAATCGACGTCACCGCCCTCGACGAGCTGCGCGTGCACCTCAACGAGAAACACGGCGCCACACGCGGCAAGCTGACCCTGCTGCCGTTCATCGTGCGTGCCATGGTGGTGGCGCTGAAGGACTTCCCGCAGATCAACGCCCGCTACGACGACGAAGCCCAGGTCATCACTCGCCTCGGCGCGGTGCATGTGGGCGTCGCCACCCAAAGCGATGTCGGCCTGATGGTGCCGGTGGTGCGTCACGCCGAGGCCCGCAGCCTGTGGGGCAACGCGGAAGAAATCGCACGTTTGGCCACGGCCGCGCGCAATGGCAAGGCCAGCCGCGACGAGCTGTCGGGCTCGACCATTACCCTGACCAGCCTGGGTGCGTTGGGCGGTATCGTCAGCACGCCGGTGCTGAACCTGCCGGAAGTGGCCATTGTCGGCGTCAACCGTATCGTCGAGCGGCCGATGGTGATCAAGGGCCAGATCGTGGTGCGCAAGATGATGAACCTCTCCAGCTCCTTCGATCACCGCGTGGTCGATGGCATGGACGCGGCGCAATTCATCCAGGCCATTCGCGGCCTGCTCGAACAACCCGCCAGCCTGTTCCTGGAGTAAGGCATGTCACAGACTTTGAATACCACGCTGCTGATCATCGGCGGCGGCCCTGGCGGTTATGTCGCGGCGATCCGTGCCGGCCAACTGGGCATCCCTACCATCCTGGTGGAAGGCCAGGCGCTGGGCGGCACCTGCCTGAATATCGGCTGCATCCCGTCCAAGGCCTTGATCCATGTGGCCGAACAATTCCAGCAAACCATCCACCACAGCCAGGGTTCGCAACTGGGCATCGAGGTGGATGTGCCGACCCTGGACATCCGCAAAAGCGTGGAATGGAAAGACGGCATTGTTGACCGCCTGACCACTGGCGTCGCCGCGCTGCTGAAAAAACACAAGGTGCAGGTGATCCACGGCTGGGCCAAGGTCGTGGACGGCAAGACCGTCGATGTCGGCGACCAGCGCATCCACTGCGAACACCTGCTGCTGGCCACCGGCTCGAACAGCGTCAACCTGCCGATGCTGCCTATTGGCGGGCCGATCATCTCGTCCACCGAAGCCCTGGCGCCGACCCGCGTGCCAAAACGGCTGATCGTGGTGGGTGGTGGTTATATCGGCCTGGAACTGGGGATTGCCTACCGCAAGCTCGGCGCCGAGGTCAGTGTGGTCGAGGCACAGGAACGTATCCTGCCCGCCTACGACGCCGAGCTGACGCAACCGGTGAACGAATCCCTCAAGCAGTTGGGCGTGAAGCTGTACCTCAAGCACAGCGTCACCGGCTTTGCCGATGGCAAATTGCAAGTACGCGATCCGAATGGCGACACCTTGTCACTGGCCACCGACCAAGTGCTGGTGGCCGTGGGGCGCAAACCCAACACCCAGGGCTGGAACCTTGAAGCCCTGAACCTGGACATGAACGGCGCGGCGATCAAGATCGACAACCGCTGCCAGACCAGCATGCGCAATGTGTGGGCCATCGGCGACCTGAGCGGCGAGCCGATGCTGGCACACCGGGCCATGGCCCAGGGCGAGATGGTTGCCGAACTGATCAGCGGTCAACACCGTGAATTCAACCCGGCGGCGATCCCGGCGGTGTGCTTTACCGACCCGGAACTGGTGGTCGTCGGCAAGACCCCGGATGAAGCCAAGGCTGCCGGGCTGGACTGCATCGTGTCGAGTTTCCCGTTTGCGGCGAATGGTCGGGCAATGACCCTGGAGTCGAAAACCGGCTTTGTGCGGGTGGTGGCGCGGCGCGACAATCACCTGATCGTCGGCTGGCAAGCGGTGGGCGTGGGGGTTTCCGAACTGTCCACCGCGTTTGGTGTGAGCCTGGAAATGGGCGCGCGCCTGGAGGATGTGGCGGGGACGATCCATGCCCATCCGACCCTGGGCGAGGCCGTGCAGGAAGCGGCTTTAAGAGCCTTGGGCCACGCGTTGCACCTGTAAGAACGCAACCCCCTGTGGGAGCGGGCTTGCTCGCGAATGCGGTGGATCAGCCAATAAACCTGATGACTGACACACCGCATTCGCGAGCAAGCCCGCTCCCACACAAAGCAAGAATGAAGTATTGTTGCGCCCATTCAGAAAAAAACCGACTTGACCAAAGATAGAGGGTGTCATGGGTAACGAAAGCATCAATTGGGACAAGCTGGGTTTTGACTACATCAAGACCGACAAACGGTTTCTCCAGGTCTGGAAAAACGGCGAGTGGCAAGACGGCACCCTGACCGACGACAACGTGCTGCACATCAGCGAGGGCTCCACCGCCCTGCACTATGGCCAGCAGTGCTTCGAAGGCCTCAAGGCCTACCGTTGCAAGGACGGTTCGATCAACCTGTTCCGCCCGGACCAGAACGCCGCCCGCATGCAACGCAGCTGCGCGCGCCTGTTGATGCCCCATGTACCGACCGACGTGTTCATCGACGCCTGCAAGCAAGTGGTCAAGGCCAACGAGCGGTTCATCCCGCCGTACGGCAGCGGCGGCGCGCTGTACCTGCGCCCGTTCGTGATCGGCACCGGTGACAACATCGGCGTGCGCACCGCACCGGAGTTCATCTTCTCGGTGTTCGCCATCCCGGTTGGCGCCTACTTCAAGGGCGGCCTGGTGCCCCACAACTTCCAGATCTCCACCTTCGACCGCGCCGCGCCACAAGGCACCGGTGCCGCCAAGGTCGGTGGCAACTACGCCGCCAGCCTGATGCCAGGTTCCGAAGCGAAGAAAGCCGGTTTTGCCGATGCGATCTACCTGGACCCGATGACCCACTCGAAAATCGAAGAAGTCGGTTCGGCCAACTTCTTCGGTATCACCCACGACAACCAGTTCATCACGCCGAAGTCGCCTTCGGTACTGCCAGGCATCACCCGCCTGTCGCTGATCGAACTGGCCAAGTCCCGCCTGGGCCTGGAAGTGGTTGAAGGCGAAGTGTTCATCGACAAGCTGAACAAATTCAAGGAAGCCGGCGCCTGCGGTACCGCGGCGGTGATCTCGCCGATTGG
The DNA here is from genome assembly GCF_017316265.1 of Pseudomonas sp. Marseille-Q1929. Lineage (NCBI taxonomy): Bacteria > Pseudomonadati > Pseudomonadota > Gammaproteobacteria > Pseudomonadales > Pseudomonadaceae > Pseudomonas > Pseudomonas sp. Marseille-Q1929. The sequence continues at coordinate 157,131 of NZ_JAFLWU010000011.1, read as the reverse complement.
TGGCATCCAGTACAACGGCAAGCTGCATGTATTCCACAGCGAAACCGAAGTCGGTCCGATCACCCAGCAGCTCTATAAAGAGCTGACCGGCGTGCAGACCGGTGATGTTGAAGCGCCAGAGGGTTGGATCGTCAAGGTCTAAGCCCAAAAGCCAGCAACACCACAAAACCCTGTGGGAGCTGGCTTGCCTGCGATGGCGGTGTATCAGTCAACATTTACTGTGACTGAACCACCGCCATCGCAGGCAAGCCAGCTCCCACATTTGTTTTTCAGTGTTCTCAGGATTGAGCAGGAATGTTTTCCACAATCTTCTTGCCCATGCTGATCCGTGGTTCCACGCCATAGCCCAATGCCTCATAAAACCCCGTCACCGCGTCATTACCGCTGGTGATCTGCAGGTTGATCTTCATGCAACCCAAGGCCGTCAACGCCTGTTCCGCATGGCGCACCAGCGAAGAACCCAAGCCATGGCGCCGATAGTCGGCGTGTACCGCCACCGAATACAGCCAGCCACGATGGCCGTCATAGCCCGCGAGGATCGTGCCGACGACTGCCTTTTTATCCGTCGCGACAAAAAACAGCCCGTCGTTGACCGCCAGCTTTTTATCAATCGCCAGAGCCGGCGAGTTATGCGCCGTGTCATAACCAAAGGCCTGTTGCCACAACGCCACCACCTGCGCCCGGTGCGGGCGGTCGCGATACGGCCCGATGGGATGCCGCGACAGCAGCGTCTTCTCCATCACCAAGGTCCGTTCGTTACCGTGGTAGACGTCGCGCACCGTGTGAAATCCCAGCGCGGTATAGAACGGCTCGGCCGTCAGTGAAGACGGCACGCTCAACACCGTCACACCGGCCTGGCGGGCACGCAGTTCAATCTCGACCATCAGCAACCGGCCAATGCCCTGCCCTTGCAGCGCCGGGTTGACGAACACCGAGCGCACCACGTTGGCATCCAGCGCCGCCGTGGCGACGATGACATCGTCCTGCACCGCCACCAGCACCACCCGGCGTGTCAGCAAGGCCAGAACCGCGTCGGGGGTGAAGTTGCTTGCGACCCGGGCGATCACGTCTGCCGGGTAATCCTTCGCGTTGCTGCTGTGCAGGGCAGCCAGGATGACCTGGCTGATGCCTTCGGCATCGGCGGGTTGGGCGAGACGAACGGCGGTAGGCATGCAGGGCTCCTTGCTGAGAACAGAGATCAAAAACCACCCCCATACTAATGTGGGAGCTGGCTTGCCTGCGATAGCGGTCTGTCAGTGTCTTGTGTTCCGGCTGGAAAACCGCTATCGCAGGCAAGCCAGCTCCCACATTGGATTGCATTTCACCCCTACAGCCGATTTGGCTGCGCTACTGCACTTTTCAGCTTTCCCGGCTGAGCCGCCCCCTCGTTTCAGCCGGGATTCACCCCGCACAACCCACAAAATAGCCGCACTGCTCAACCTCATGGATTCGTGCACCCATGCAAACCACCAACACCGTCTTGATGATTCGCCCGGCGCGCTTTGCCTTCAACCCGGACACTGCCATCAACAACCGCTTCCAACGCCAGCCCCTCGACCCGCTCAGCGCGCAGCAGAAAGCGCTGGAAGAGTTCGACGGCTATGTCGACACCCTGCGCCAGCACGGCGTGGAGGTGCTGGTGGTGCAGGACACCCTGGCGCCCCACACACCCGATTCGATCTTCCCCAATAACTGGTGGAGCAGCCACGCCGACGGCAGCCTGGTGCTGTACCCGATGGAAGGCCAGAACCGCCGGCTGGAGCGCGACAAAGGCGTGCTGCAAGTGCTGGAGCAACGCTTCGCGATCCACAGCACCATCGACCTCAGCCACCTGGAACAACAGAACATCTTCCTCGAAGGCACCGGCAGCATGGTGCTCGACCGCCAGCACCGCATCAGCTACGCCTGCCACTCCGGGCGCACCCACCACGACGCCTTGCGCCAGTTCGCCGAGCGCCTCGACTACCAGCTCTGTGTGTTCCATGCCGTGGACCGCCATCACGCGCCGATCTACCACAGCAACGTGATGATGAGCGTCGGCCGCGACCTCTCGGTGGTGTGCCTGCAAGCCCTGCCCGACGACGGCGAGCGCCTGACCCTGGAACGCTCCCTGCGCGACACCGGCAAAGACATCCTCGCCCTCGACTTCGATCAGCTGGAAGCCTTCGCCGGCAACATGCTCGAAGTCCACGACCGCGACGGCCAGCCGCTGCTGGTGATGTCGGCCAGCGCCTGGGGCGCCCTGCAACCGGCACAGCGCGCGCACGTGGAACGCCACACGCGGCCAGTGGTGGTGAACATCGACAACATCGAACGCATCGGCGGCGGCAGTGCCCGCTGCATGCTGGCAGAAGTGCATCTGCCCGCCCGTCCCTCATTTCAATAAGGAGTCTTGCCATGACCCGTTACATCGACGTCAACGACCTCAGCTACCTGGTCTCGCAAAAAGGCCTGCAAACCTGCATCAGCGAGATGGCCGAGTACATCCGCGCCGACTACCTGCGCTGGCAGGACTTCGAAAAATGCGCGCGCCTGGCCAACCACTCGCCGGACGGTGTGATCGAGTTGATGCCGGTGTCCGACGCCGCGCTGTACGCCTTCAAGTACGTCAACGGCCACCCGAAGAACACCCAGGCCGGCATGCTCACCGTGATGGCCTTTGGTGCACTGGGCGATGTGGACACCGGCAAACCGGTGCTGCTGGCCGAAATGACCCTGACCACCGCGATCCGCACCGCCGCCACCTCGGCGCTGGTGGCGCGTTACCTGGCCCGCGACAACAGCCGCAGCATGGCGCTGATCGGCAACGGCTCGCAGAGTGAATTCCAGGCCCTGGCCTTCCACGCCATGCTCGGCATCAATGAGATCCGCCTGTTCGACATCGACGCCAAGGCCACCGCCAAGCTGGCGGCCAACCTCAAGGCGTTCCCGGCGATCAAGGTGATCCTGGCCAGCAGCGTGGCCGAGGCGGTGAAAGGTGCGGACATCGTCACCACCGTCACCGCCGACAAGGCCTACGCGACCATCCTCACCGACGAGATGATCGAGCCGGGCATGCACCTCAACGCCGTCGGCGGCGACTGCCCCGGCAAGACCGAGCTGGACCGCCGTATCGTCGAGCGTGCCCGCGTGATCGTCGAGTACGAGCCGCAAAGCCGTATCGAAGGTGAAATCCAGCACATGCCGGAAGATTCGCCGGTGACCGAGCTGTGGCAAGTGATCAACGGCCAGAAACCCGGCCGCGAAAACCCGCGCCAGGTCACGTTGTTCGACTCGGTGGGTTTCGCCATCGAAGACTACTCGGCCCTGCGTTACGTGCTGGATGTGGCCAAGGCCCTCGACGTGGGCAGCACACTGGAGCTGGTGCCGGACCTGGCCGACCCGAAAGATCTGTTTGCGCGCCTGGCCCAACCCGTCGCACAGCAGAAAAAGCGCGCCTGAGACCGCTCTGGCCTGCCGCTTTGCGTCGGCGGCGGGCCAGGTTTCCGGGGATGAAAAGCCGATTCAGCGGGTCTTGCAGCCGATTCCGCTGCATTGCCCGATTTAACAGCGCAATTTGCGCTTTATGCGAGGGGTAAACGACACAAAAAACGCACCACCTTGAAGCATTCTCTCCGCCAACAAGAACGATTTGTTTCAACTCATTTACTGCCCTGACATCAATTACAAAATATAGGGACTACACCATGACTCCACTGCGATCACTCTTCGCTGCGTTGCTGTTGCCACTGTGTGCCACTGCGGCCCACGCTCAGGAGTGGAAAGAAATCCGCTTCGGCGTCTTCCCCGAGTACCCGCCCTTCGAATCCGTGGCCGCCGATGGCAGCCTGCAAGGTTTCGACATTGAGCTGGGCAACGCCATCTGCGCCAAGCTCGAAGTCAAATGCACCTGGGTGCACAACGAATTCGACGGCATGATCCCGGCCCTGCGCGCGCGCAAGTTCGACGCCATCATGTCGTCCATGGCCGTGACTCCGGCCCGCGAGAAAATCATCGATTTTACCGACCGCCTGTTCCTCAGCCCGACCTCGGTAATCACCCGCAAGAGCGCCGACTTCGGCGACACCCCGGAATCGTTGAAAGGCAAGCAAGTCGGCGTACTGCAAGGTTCGCTGCAGGAAGCCTACGCCCGTGCGCACCTGGCCAAGCTCGGCGCGCAGATCAAGGCGTACCAGTCCCAGGACCAGAATTACGCCGACCTGCAAAACGGCCGCCTCGACGCGACCCTGACCGACAAGCTCGAAGCCCAGCTCAACTTCCTGTCCAAGCCTGAAGGCGCCGACTTCAAGACCGGCCCGGCGTTCAAGGACCCGACCCTGCCCCTGGACATCGCCATGGGCCTGCGCAAGAACGACCAGGAACTGCGCGCGCTGATCAACAAGGGCATCGCGGCCGTGCAGGCGGACGGGACTTATGCCGAGATCCAGAAGAAATATTTCGGCGATCAGGACATCTACAACGAGTAACACCACGTCCACTCCTGTGGGAGCTGGCTTGCCTGCGATAGCGATTTATCAGTCACTGATGTGCCGACTGACCCACCGCGATCGCAGGCAAGCCAGCTCCCACAATAAATCTCTGCGCTCCAACGAGATTCTTCCCATGAATGACCTCCTCAACCTGCAGGGCTACGGCCCCATGCTCGCCCAAGGCGCGTGGATGACGCTCAAGCTGTCGTTTCTCGCCTTGGCCCTGAGCCTCGTCCTGGGCCTGATCGCCGCCGGTGCCAAGCTCTCCCGCGCGAAATGGCTGCGGGTGCCGGCCACGCTGTACACCACGCTGATCCGCAGCGTGCCGGACCTGGTACTGATCCTGCTGATCTTCTACAGCCTGCAACTGTGGCTCAACGACCTCAGCGAAATGGCCGGCTGGGACTACTTTGAAATCGACCCGTTCACCGCCGGGGTGGTCACCCTGGGGTTTATCTACGGCGCGTATTTCACCGAGAACTTCCGTGGCGCAATCCTCAGCGTGCCCGCCGGCCAGTTGGAGGCGGCCACCGCCTACGGCCTGAGCCGCTGGCAGCGTTTCCACCTGGTGCTGTTCCCGCAACTGATGCGCTTTGCCTTGCCGGGCCTGGGCAATAACTGGCTGGTGCTGCTCAAGTCCACCGCGCTGGTGTCGATCATCGGCCTGTCGGACCTGGTCAAGGCCGCGCAGAACGCCGGCAAGACCACCAACGAGCCGCTGTATTTCCTGATCCTCGCGGGCCTGGTGTACCTGGTGATCACCACCCTCTCCAACCGCATCTTCAAGCGCCTCGAACGGCGCTACAACCTCGGCATCAAGGGGATGGCGCGATGATCGAACTGTTCCAGCAATACGGCCTGGCCTACCTGTTCAGCGATGGCGCGGGTTTGTCCGGCGTGGCCATGACGTTGTGGCTGTTCATCATTTCGGTGGTGCTTGGGTTTTGCCTGTCGATCCCATTGGCGCTGGCGCGGGTGTCCGAGCACTTCTGGTTGCGCTGGCCGGTGGAGGTCTACACCTACCTGTTCCGTGGCACGCCGCTGTATATCCAACTGCTGATTTGCTACACCGGGCTGTACAGCCTGGAGGTGGTGCAGGACAACGCCCTGCTCAACCAGTTTTTCCGCAATGCGCTGAACTGCACCTTGCTGGCCTTTGTGCTGAACACCTGCGCCTACACCGTGGAGATCTTCGCCGGGGCGATCCGCAATATCCCCCACGGCGAAATCGAAGCGGCCCGCGCCTACGGCCTGCACGGTTGGCGGCTGAACCTGTTCGTCGTGGTGCCAGCGGCCCTGCGCCGCGCATTGCCGGCCTACAGCAACGAAATGATCCTGATGCTGCACGCCACCTCCCTGGCGTTTACCGCCACCGTCGCCGACATCCTCAAGGTGGCCCGCGACGCGAATGCCGAGACGTTCCTCACGTTTCAGGCGTTTGGCATCGCCGCCCTGCTGTACATGCTGCTGTCCTTTGCACTGGTGGGCCTGTTCCGACTGGCCGAACGTCGCTGGATGCGTTTTCTTGTTCCTACCCGAGGCTAACCCATGAATCAGTCCGCGCAGGCCCTGGCCGCATACCCCATGGATGTACCCGCTGCCAACACCACCACCGCCGCCGTCAAGCTGCAAGTCGAAGGCATCCACAAACGCTACGGCGACCACGAAGTGCTCAAGGGCGTCTCCGTGAATGCACGCAATGGCGATGTGATCAGCCTGATCGGCGCCAGCGGCTCGGGCAAAAGCACGATGCTGCGCTGTATCAACTTTCTCGAACAGCCGGACGCCGGGGTCATCACCCTCGACGGCATCAGCATTGAAATGCAACAGGGCCGTGCCGGCACCCGCGCGCCGCACCAGGCCCAACTGCAAAACCTGCGCACACGCCTGGCCATGGTGTTCCAGCACTTCAACCTGTGGAGCCACATGACCGTGCTGGAAAACATCACCATGGCCCCGCGCCGGGTGTTGGGCGTCAGTGCCGCCGAGGCGGAAAAACGCGCCCGCCTGTACCTGGACAAAGTCGGCCTGCCGGGCCGCGTGGCCGATCAGTACCCGGCGTTCCTGTCCGGCGGCCAACAACAACGCGTGGCCATTGCCCGCGCCCTGGCCATGGAACCGGAGATCATCCTGTTCGATGAACCGACCTCCGCCCTTGATCCGGAACTTGTAGGAGAAGTCCTCAAAGTCATACAGACGTTGGCCGAGGAAGGTCGTACCATGCTGATGGTCACCCACGAGATGGGCTTTGCCCGCCAGGTGTCCAGCCAAGTGCTGTTCTTGCATCAGGGCCGGGTCGAGGAACAAGGCGGTGCCGAGATCCTTGACCATCCCAACAGCGAGCGCTTGCAGCAATTTCTTTCCAATCGTCTGAAGTGAAACCCATGGATACCAAGGCCAACGGACCCCTTTCCTCCCCTGCGCTGGATCGCATCGATGAAGCCATCATCGAAGTGCTGCGCCACCAGGGGCGTATCACCTACGAAAAGCTCTCGTCGCTGGTGCACCTCACCCCCAGGCCCTGCCTGGAGCGCGTGCGCAAGCTGGAGCGACGCGGGGTGATTCGCGGGTACGGGGCGATCATCGATGTGCAGATGGTCTCGCCGGGGTTGTCCTTGCTGGTGCTGGTGGCCTTGTCCAACCAAAGCGGGCGCTCGGCGCAAAAGGCCTTTGAAGCCTGCGTCAAAGCCTGCCCGCAGGTGTTCGAATGCCAGCTGATCAGCGGGCCGTTCGACTACAGCCTGCGCATGCGCTGCCGGGACATGGAGCATTACCGGGTGCTGACGGAGACCTGGTTGAACAATGACGAGTTGCATATCGATAAGCTGGTGGCGCATCCGGAGTTGGCGGTCGTCAAGAACACCGCGACCGAACTGGCCTGAGCCCCTATTTCCAAAACAATGAAGATCCAATGTGGGAGCTGGCTTGCCTGCGATGGCGGCGGGCCAGTTAAATCAGGGCTGACTGATCCACCGCTATCGCAGGCAAGCCAGCTCCCACATTGACCGGGTTCGCAATTCTCTTGCCGGGCTTGGCCCCAATCAACTTCGCCTGCCCATCCTTCTGCTTCCCCGTCCGCGCCTCGCTAATCAACCCCGGGATCAACTTGCCCTCCGGCAGGTTCTTCCAGAACCGGCTCGGCAAGTGCCCTTCCATCACCTTGGGATTCAACCGCGCCGGGTTGAAGATGTGGCTGTAGTACGTCAACCACATCTCGCTGTGGGGATCTTCGACGTTCTGCGCCAACCGCCGCCATGCCTCAGGGCATTCGCGCTGATGAAGGAGCTGCTCACCGTCGTAATACACCCCATCCAGCGGCGTAGCGATCATCCAGCGATGGCGGCCCATGCGCCCGACAAAATGCTGGCTCGCCGACTGCAAAATATCGTGGGCCGGCTCGTGCCAGGCCACATATTCCGGCAGCTCAGGGCCGGCCTCAGCCGGTAGCGCAACAAAACGTACAAACGCATGCAGGTGGTGCGCCTCGCGGTGTACCTGCTTGATCCGCCGCTGCAACTCGCTGCCCAACTTGTCCCCCGCCAACATCGCCGTACGGTCGCCATGACTGACGCGCCACAGCACTTCATACAACAGGCTCCAACGCTGCTCGCCGTGGTAACAGGCCGCCGACTCCAGCAATTCCAGCAACGCCTTGGGCACCCGCGTCTGGAACGGCCCCAGCCCTTCCGGGATCGCCACATCGGTGGCAAACAGATCCGCCACCTCGGCCTCGCCCCAGCTCACCAGGCTGGGGTCGACCTGATGGCTGAGCAACCAGCGGGCCTGTTCGCGCCAGGTGCTGAAAAGGTTGTCGCATTCCAGGCTGATCACCCCCACAACCCCATTTGCTGCGGTTGCGGGCGGTCACGCAGTTGCTCGCGCAACAGCACGCTGGTTCGCTCTGCCTGCTGCGGGTGGTAGTCGCTGGTGATGAAAAACGGCTTGGCCTTGGCCAGCACGCAACGCATGCGCGCCAGGTCTTCGAAACGGATCTTGCGTTCGCGGCGCAGGTCCACCAGGCGCTGGGTGGTGCGCAGGCCAATGCCGGGGATGCGGGCGATCAGGGTCGGTTCGGCGCGGTTCAGGTCCAGGGGGAACACGTCGCGGTGTTCCAGCGCCCAGGCCAGCTTGGGGTCGATGTCCAACGCCAGGTGGCCGGGGCCCTCGAACAGTTCATTGGCGCTGAAGCCGTAGCTGCGCAACAGGAAGTCGGCTTGGTACAAACGGTGCTCGCGCATCAGCGGTGGAGCGGCGAGCGGCACGCTTTTCGGGCTGTTGGGGATAGGGCTGAACGCCGAGTAGTACACGCGGCGCAGCTTGAAACTGCCATACAACGCCTCGGCCCCGTGGAGGATGGTGCTGTCATCGGTGTCGTCGGCGCCAATAATCAATTGGGTGCTTTGCCCGGCCGGGGCGAAACGCGGCGCGCGTGGCTCGTTGAGCACCGTCTGTTCGCCGGTGTAGATGGTCTGCATGGCCTGCTTGATCGAGACGACGGTTTTTTCCGGCGCCAAGGTTTTCAGGCTGGCCTCGGTGGGCAATTCAAGATTCACACTTAATCGGTCGGCATAACGCCCCGCTTCGGCAATCAGCGCCGGGTCGGCATCGGGAATGGTCTTGAGGTGGATATAGCCGCGAAAGTCATGATCTTCACGCAGCAGCTTGGCCACGCGCACCAACTGTTCCATGGTGTAGTCGGACGAGCGGATGATGCCGGAGCTGAGGAACAACCCGCTGACGCAATTGCGCCGGTAGAAATCCAGGGTCAGGCTGACCACCTCCTCCGGGCTGAAGCGTGCACGGGGCACGTCGCTGGAGCGGCGGTTGACGCAGTATTGGCAGTCGTAGAGACAGAAGTTGGTGAGCAGCACCTTGAGCAACGACACACAGCGCCCATCCGGTGTGTAGCTGTGGCAAATGCCCATGCCATCGGTGGAGCCCAGCCCGGCCTTGCCCTCGGAGCTGCGCTTGGGCGCGCCGCTGCTGGCGCAGGACGCGTCGTACTTGGCGGCGTCGGCAAGAATGCTGAGTTTTTCGATCAACTGCATGGAGGGCTACCGATACTGGTTTTTTGTACAGTATCAGCCAGCCCACCCTGTCACAAGTGCAGCTTGTCAGCTCGCAGTAGCGAGTAGCAGGTCCTGCACCGAACGCCCCTTGCCCCGGCTGCGGTCATGTTCATACAACGACGCGGCAATCTCATCCGCACGAATCGGCAGCACCGACAGCAACGTATCGCTCAAGCCATGGCTGGCCTGGCTGAAACCCTGGATGTAGATGCCGGCCTTGCACCGCTCGTCGGTGACGATGCGGTAGTCGCGGGCCACTTCGAAGTCGCCCATATAGGCTTCCAGCGGCGCCAGCAGGGCGCGGTGGGTCTGGCGTTCGTAGCCAGTGGCGAGGATCACCGCGTCGTAATGGCTGACGCTGGTTTCGCCGTTGGCGTTGTTGCGCAGCACCAACTCGATGCCCAGCGGGCCTGGCGTGGCTTTCTCCACCACGGTCATGGTGCGGAATGCCTGGCGTGCGATGCCGGAGACTTTCTGGCGATAGAAGATGCCGTAGATGCGCTCGATCAGGTCCAGGTCCACCACCGAGTAGTTGGTGTTCTGGTATTCGGCCACCAGGCGCTCACGCTCGGCGCCAACTTGCTGGAACACCAGGTCGGTGAACGCCGGCGAGAACACTTCGTTGACGAACGGGCTGTCATCCGCCGGCTTGAGCGCCGAACCGCGCAGGATCATGTCGACTTGCACCGACGGGAAGCTGTCGTTGAGGTCGATAAACGCCTCGGCCGCGCTTTGCCCGCCGCCGATGATCGCGATGCGCATCGCCTTGCCGTCGACACACGGCTGCTGGGCCATGCGTTCCAGGTATTGGGAGTGGTGGAACACGCGGCTGTCGCCCTTGAGCGCCTTGAACGCCTCGGGAATGCGCGGCGTGCCACCGGCGCTGACCACCACCGAACGGGTGGTGCGCACATGCTGCTCGCCCAGCGTATCGCGGGAGATCACGCGCAGCGCTTCAACCTGTTGTTGATGCAGGATCGGCTCGATGGCCAGCACTTCCTCGCCATACTGCGCCTGGGCCTGGAACTGCCCGGCGACCCAGCGCAGGTAGTCGTTGTACTCCATGCGGCACGGATAAAAGGTGCCCAGGTTGATGAAATCCACCAGGCGGTCGTGGGCTTTCAGGTAATTGACGAAGGAATACGGGCTGGTGGGGTTGCGCAGGGTGACCAGGTCCTTGAGGAACGAAATCTGCAGTTCACTCTGTGTCACCAGGGTATTGCCGTGCCAGCGGTAGTCGGCTTGCTTGTCGAGAAACAGCACGTCCAGTTTGCCCTGGGCTTTTTCGCGCTCCTGGAGGGCGATGGCCAGCGCCAGGTTCGAAGGGCCGAAACCGATACCGATCAGGTCGTGAACCGCGGGCGAAGCAATTGCCTGTGTCATTCCAGTGTCCTCTGGATAAGCCCCTTGGCGGTGGGGCGGGAATACCTTTCAAGACCTGCACAACAGGTCGTGTGTTGATAGGAAACGAGGACAGTGAAATAAAATTTAACTGATTGCCGATCAGTGCCCTTCCCACTCACGCATCCGCACCCGGCAGTGCTTCATCGCGTTGACGATGTGTTTTTCCACGAGGCTGCGGGAAATACCCAGGCGATCAGCGATTTGCGGGTGGGACAGGCCATCGAGCTTGCGCAGCAGGAAACTGTCGCGGCAGGCCGCCGGCAATTCCGCCAGGGCGCGCTCGACCAAGGCCAGGCGCTGGCTGTGGTCATGGCTGGCGTGGGGCGAATAGTTGGAGAAGCGCTCTTCGGCGTCCAGCACTTCCAGCGGTTCGTTCTGGCGCGCGGCGTTGCGCCGGTGCCCGTCGATCACCAGGTTCAGCGCGGTGCGGTACAAAAACGCGCGGGGTTGTTCGATCGGCGTGTCGCTGGAGCGCTCCAGCACCCGCACATAAGCGTCATGCACCACATCTTCGGCCACCTGACGGTTGCCCAGCTTGGCGTTGAGGAAACACACCAGCTCGCGATAGTAGTTTTCCAACATGACTCCCGACCGCCTGGAGAGGCAGGATCCGATCCTTGTGCGCTGTAAGAAAGATCCCCAAACGATGATGGCAGTTTGAGTGCGTGCAATTTATAGTAATTCTCATCTACTTTTAAAGCAGTCTCGTATCAATGGACGATTTTTTTACGCAATGGAGGCGTAACCGTTTGTGTAACCGCCTAAATCCCCGTGCAATTTCCTCGTTTAACTGTCAGCTCTGCGCAACTGCGCTCCGATATTCCCCGGCTGGAACCCAAGCATGAAACGCTCTCGACCTGCCCGACGCGCGCTGCTGGTGATCGCGTGCCTGATTCCCCTACTCGGCGTTGCAGCCTGGCAGGTGTTGCCTCCGGGCCGCGACACCCTAGCCACCGTCACCGTGACCCGCGGCAACATTGAAAACAGCGTCACCGCCCTGGGCACCCTGCAACCACGCCGCTATGTGGACGTGGGCGCCCAGGCGTCCGGGCAGATCCAGAAGATCCACGTCGAGGCCGGCGACCGCGTCAAGGAAGGCCAGTTGCTGGTGGAGATCGACCCGTCCACGCAAAAAGCCAAGCTCGATGCCAGCCGCTACGCCATCGAAAACCTCAAGGCCCAGTTGCAGGAGCAAAAAGCCCTGCACGAACTGGCACGCCAGAAGCACCAGCGCCAGCAACGCCTGGAGGCCGGCAACGCGACCCGCGAAGAAGACGTGCAAACCGCCAAGGCCGAACTGAGCGCCACCCAGGCGCGGGTCGCGATGTTCCAGGCGCAGATCCTCGAAGCCCAGGCCAGCCTGCGCAGCGACGAGGCCGAGTTGGGCTACACGCGCATCTATGCGCCCATGGACGGCACCGTGGTCGCAGTGGACGCCCGTGTCGGCCAGACCCTCAACAACCAGCAGCAGACCCCACTGATCCTGCGCATCGCCAAGCTGTCGCCGATGACCGTGTGGGCCGAAGTCTCGGAAGCCGATATCGGCCACGTCAAACCGGGCATGACCGCGTATTTCACCACCCTCAGCGGCGGCAACCGGCGCTGGACCAGCACGGTGCGGCAGATCCTGCCGATCCCGCCCAAACCCTTGAACGAAACCCAGGGCAGCGGCAGCCCGAGCAGCGCCGGCAAGACCGGCACCGGCCGCGTGGTGCTGTACACCGTGCTGCTGGACGTGGACAACACCGACAACACGCTGATGGCCGAGATGACCGCCCAGGTGTTTTTTGTCGCCAGCCAGGTCAAAGACGCCCTCACCGCCCCCGTGGCCGCGCTGCAAGGCAGCCACAACGCCGACACGCAGATCGCCCGCGTGGTCGCCAAGAACGGCCGTATTGAAGAGCGTGAAGTGCACCTGGGCATCAGCGACCGTCTGCGCGTCGAAGTGCTGCAAGGCTTGAACGAAGGCGATCACCTGCTGATCGGCCCGGCTGACGGCAACGGGGGTTGAGTTGACCACGCCCCTGATCGAACTCAAGAACATCCGCAAATCCTACGGCGGCGGCGACAGCCCGCAGGTCGATGTGTTGCGCGGCATCGACCTGTCGATCCACGCCGGGGAGTTTGTCGCGATTGTCGGCGCGTCCGGCTCCGGCAAATCCACGCTGATGAATATCCTCGGCTGCCTCGACCGCCCTACTGCGGGCGACTACCTGTTCGCCGGGGAAAACGTCGCCCACCTGGACGGCGACGCGCTGGCCTGGCTGCGCCGTGAAGCGTTCGGCTTTGTGTTCCAGGGCTACCACCTGATCCCGTCGGGCTCGGCCCAGGAAAACGTCGAAATGCCGGCCATCTATGCCGGCATCAGTGCCACTGAGCGCCACGCCCGCGCCAAGGCCCTGCTCACGCGCCTGGGCCTGGCCGACCGCACGGGCAACCGTCCGCACCAGCTCTCCGGAGGCCAGCAGCAACGGGTGTCGATTGCCCGGGCGCTGATGAACGGCGGCCATATCATCCTCGCCGACGAACCCACCGGCGCCCTCGACAGCCACAGCGGCGCCGAGGTGATGATCCTGCTCGACGAACTGGCGAGCCAGGGCCACGTGGTCATCCTGATCACCCACGACCGCGAAGTGGCGGCGCGGGCCAACCGCATCATCGAGATCCGCGACGGCTTGATCATCAGTGATTCGGCCGACGATCAGAGCTACGTGCCGGCGGTCGCCAACAGCGACGCCCTGCAAGCCGTGGACCTGCGCCAGCGCCTGGCCGACGGTGCCGAGCACAACGGCGCCTGGAAAGCCGAGCTGGTGGACGCAGTGCAGGCCGCCTGGCGGGTGATGTGGATCAACAAGTTCCGCACCGCCCTGACCTTGCTGGGGATCATCATCGGCGTGGCGTCGGTGGTGGTGATGCTGGCGGTGGGCGAAGGCAGCAAGCGCCAGGTCATGGCGCAGATGGGCGCGTTTGGCTCCAACATCATTTACCTCAGCGGTTCCTCGCCCAACCCGCGCACGCCGCTGGGCATCGTCACCCTCAACGATGTGGCGGCGCTGGCGGCGTTGCCCCAGGTCAAGCGCATCATGCCGGTCAACGGCAGCGACGCCGGGATTCGCTTCGGCAACCTCGACTACCTGGCGTACGTGGGCGGCAACGACATCAACTTCCCGGACATCTTCAACTGGCCGGTGGTCGAGGGCAGCTACTTCACCGAGGCGGATGAACGCGCCGGCGCCACTGTCGCGGTGATCGGCCATCGTATCCGCGAGAAACTGTTCAAAGATGTGCCAACGCCCATTGGCCAATACATCCTCATCGAAAACGTGCCGTTCCAGGTGATCGGCGTGCTCGCGGAAAAAGGCTCCAGCTCCGGCAACAAGGACAGCGACGACCGCGTCGCCATCCCCTACACCGCCGCCAGCGTGCGCCTGTTCGGCACCTACAACCCGGAATACGTGGCGATTGCCGCCGCCGATGCGCGCAAGGTCCACGAGGCTGAACAGGCCATCGACCAGTTGATGCTCAAGCTGCACAACGGCAAGCGCGACTACCAGTTGACCAACAACGCGGCAATGATCCAGGCCGAGGCGCGCACGCAGAACACGCTGTCGCTGATGCTCGGCTCGATTGCCGCGATTTCCCTGCTGGTGGGCGGCATTGGGGTGATGAATATCATGCTGATGACCGTGCGCGAACGCACCCGTGAAATCGGTATCCGCATGGCCACCGGGGCACGCCAGCGCGACATCCTGCGCCAGTTCCTCACCGAGGCGGTGATGCTGTCGGTGGTCGGCGGCCTGTTCGGCATCGCCCTCGCCTTGCTGGTGGGCGGCGTGCTGGTGCTGGCCGAAGTGGCGGTGGAGTTTTCCCTGGTGGCGGTGCTCGGCGCGTTTGGCTGTGCGCTGGTCACCGGTGTCATCTTCGGCTTTATGCCGGCCCGTAAAGCTGCCCGGCTCGATCCGGTTAAGGCGTTGACCAGTGAATAAATCTTCCCTTTATCTGCCCGGCCTGTGCCTGTTGCTCAGCGCCTGCGCCGGTCAGCCGCCCGTTACCGACAGCGGCATCGCCGCACCCGCCGCCTGGCAATATGCCGAACGGGATGCGGCACAGGCCATCAACGGCCGTTGGTGGACGCAGTTCGGCAGCCCGCAGCTCGACCGCCTGATCGACCAGGCGCGGCGCGACAGTTTTGACGTGGCCGCCGCCATGGCCCGCGTGCGCCAGGCCCAGGCCAGCGCGGTGATCGCCGGCGCGCCGATGCTGCCCGAGGTGAAGTTCAACCTCACCGCCAGCCGTGAACGGCTGCTGCGCGGCAGCGGCAATTCGGACCTGAACGCCACCGAAAGCAACAACACTGTCAACAGCTTCGACGCCAACCTCACCGCCAGCTATGAGCTGGACTTCTGGGGCGGCCGCGCCGCCGCCCGCGACAGCGCCGTGCACACCCTGCGCGCCAGCGAGTTCGACCGCGCCACGGTGGAGCTGACCCTGCTCAGCAACGTCGCCGACCGCTACGCGCAAACCCTCGCCGCGCGCCAGCGCCAGCAGATCGCCGAGCTCAACCTGGCCAATGCGCGCAACGTGCTCGACCTGGTGCAGACGCGCTACAACGCCGGTTCCGCCACCGCCCTGGAACTGGCCCAGCAGAAAAGCCTGGTGGCCAGCCAACAGCGACAATTGCCGCTGATCCAGCAATTGGCCGAAGAGTCGCAGATCACCCTCGCCGCCCTGCTCGGCCAGCCAGTGCAGGCCGTTGACCTGGGCAACGAAACGTTCCACACGCTGAGCTGGCCGAGCATCGGCCCTGGCGTGCCAAGCCAGTTGCTCAGCCGTCGCCCCGACCTGGCCCAGGCCGAGGCGCAACTCGCGGCAGCAAGCGCCGACGTGACTGTCGCCCGCGCCGCCATGCTGCCCACCGTGACCTTGGGCGCCACCCTCGGCAGTGGCGCCTACAAGGCCAACGACATTCTGCGCAGCCCGTTCTACACCCTGACCTCCGGGCTGGTGGCGCCGATCTTCAACAACGGCCGTTTAAGCGCCGAGCGTGACAAGGCCCGCGCACGCCAGGATGAGCTGCTGCAAACCTATCGCGGCGCGATCATCAATGGCTTTGCCGATGTGGAAAAAGCCCTCAGCAGCATCATCCGCCTCGACCAGCAGCGCCAATGGCAAACCGAGGAACTGCAACAGGCGCAGACCGCCTTCGGCATCGCTGAAAGCCGCTACCAGGCGGGCGCCGAAGACTTGCTGACGGTCCTCGAAACCCAGCGCACCCTGTACGCAGCCCAGGACTTGAACGTACAACTGCGGCTGTCTCGGCTACAAGCCAGCATCGCCTTGTACAAGGCATTGGGTGGCGGTTGGAAAACCGATATCTGATAAACGAAAGTCCGCTTTCGTACACCTGGCGTCTGCTCAACCTACATTCATCAACCCCGGGTCCTTGGTAAAAAAGCCACTATCTCACGGCTGCCCGGGACCTCTTGATGACTGTCGCAAAAACCTTGATGTGCGCAGCTCTGTGGCTGGCTACAAACCTTGCCCACGGCGTGCCGTTGATCCGCCCCACCGCCATCGACTGGCAACTGGACTGCCACCTCCCCGCCCTTGCACACCTGCAACCCGACGTACTGGAGCGCACCCAGTGCGCCATCGTCACCGTGCCACGCAACTACGCGGCGCCCCGCCAAGGCAGCCTGCGCCTGTACCTGACCCGTGTTGGCGCGCGTGACCCGTTGAGCCGTGAAGGCGTGGTCTTCACCCAGCCCGGCAACAGCCCCCAGGCCAATCACAACGGCACCTTCGCGATCCTCTTGGCCGGCAATTGGGGCGCCTACGCCACCCAGGCCTATCGCACGTTGCTCAATCGCTACGACGTCATCGAACTCACGGCCCGTGACCTCAACCAGGAGAACGGGGTTGAACACGCGGCACGGGACATGGAATTCGTCCGCGCCCAACTCGACGAACCCCAACTGCATTATCTGGGCAGCGCCGACGCCACCCGCCTGGGCAGCCGCTACGCCGCGCTGTTTCCCGAGCGTGTCGCACGCATGGTGCTGGTCAACACCGCACCCGGTGAGACCAGCGCGCCGCTGGTGGACCAACTGCACCTCAGGGAACCCGTCACGCCCGGCGCCAACGGCTGTGTCAACCAATGGGTCGGCGACTTCCTGATCTATGGCAAACACCCGCCACCGTCCACCCGCTGCCTCGACCCGAGCGATTGGGAGTAACAGCCCGTTTGCGACCTGTTCCTGCCGAAAACGACACCCTGCGTTGACGCTCCGGCCCAATCGTTATTAAGTGCTATTAATCCGCATTAATACGATAAATCGAACTTATGCTAAGCCGCCCGCTGAAACGCAAACGCCAGAAGTTGTCCGACGTGATTGTCGAGTCGGTCAAGCGCTCCATCGTCACCGACGCCTTGAAGCCCGGCGACCGTTTGCCCACCGAGCGCGAGCTGATGGAAAGCTTCCAGTGCTCCAAGGGCTCGGCCCGCGAAGCGCTCAAGGCCTTGGAAGTCGAGGGTTTGGTGAGTACGCGCACCGGGCCCAGTGGCGGCGCGTACTTGAACCAGGCCGGCACCGAACCGGCCAGTCGCGCTTTGCGCAACTACCTGCACTTCCAGCATCTGGACGGTGAACAGGTGTACCAGTTGCGCAAGGTGATCGAAGTGGAATTGGCTGTCTCGGTGCTCGGGCGCCTCAGCGAAGACGACTACCAGGCCTTACAGGACAACGTGGAATTCTGCAGCGCCCCGGAAGACAGCGAGGCCGGCCAACGTGAGCAGCGCCTGGCGGAACTGGAGTTCCACAACCTGCTGGCCAAGGCCTGCCCCAACCCGTTGCTGAGCTTTATGGCGCAGTTTCTCAACGACCTGCTGCGCGACCTGGTGGTGCTGAAAAAAGCCTACAAGCCCAAGCGCAAGCAGTTCGACGCGGCCAACCTCGATTATCACAAGCAACTGCTGATCGCCTTTCGCGCCGGTGATGAAAGTGCGGTGCGCAGCTTGATGCATGAACACATGTGCGATGCCGAACACCATATGACGGCGCTGGAAGGTGAGGTCAGCCCGCACTTTCTACTGGAGTTCGATCATCGCCCCTGAAAACCCCACAACTCCAATGTGCAAACCCGATCAATGTGGGAGCTGGCTTGTGTGGGAGCTGGCTTGCCTGCGATGCAGACACCTCGGTTTGTCAGCGAGACCGCAGTGATGCCATCGCAGGCAAGCCAGCTCCCACACAAGCCAGCTCCCACAGAAGACCGAGTGGACCTGATAAACCGCGTTATCCAATAACAAGCCTGCCCACAGGCCCAAGCTCCACCGTATCGCCCTTGCCGCTCCTGCCAATAACTAAACCAGGGAGTCACCCCATGCAGCGTCGTACGTTATTGAAAGCCAGTCTTACCGCAGCCGCCGCCCTCAGCCTTCCGCTGAGCGTGCGCCACGCATTCGCCGCCGAGCCCTTTACCTTTTACGGCCTAAAGTCCATGTCTGGCGCCTTTGCCAGCTATGGCAAATTTGCCGACATGGGTTCGCGCCTGGCGGTTGAGCAACATCCCGCACTTCTCGGCCGCCCGCTGAACTACAAGGTCATCGACACCGAAGGCAACGCCGGCAAGGCGGTGCGCAAGGTGCAGGAAGCCATCCAGCAAGACGGCGCGCGGTTCTTCCAGGGTTGCACGCTGTCGTCGTCGGCACTGGCGGTGGCCAAGGAAGTGGACAAGGTCGGCGGCGTGTTCATGACCCCAGTGGGCGCCGATGAAGTCACCGGCAAGGACTGCAACCACGCGACGTTCCGCTGGTCGGTGCCCACCTACGGCGCGATCCGCGAAACCATGCTGCCGCTGATCAAGCTACTGCCGGACGCCAAGCGCTGGTACACCATCACCCCGCAATACGTGTTCGGCGAAGCGTTGCTGGAAGGCGCGAAAAGCGTGCTCAAGGACAGCGGCCTGGAGCACATCGGTAACAGCTATCACTCGTTGCAGGAACAGGAATTCTCCGGCTACCTGACCAACGCCATCGCCGCCAAACCCGATGTGCTGGTGCTGCTCAACTTCGGCAGCCAGTCGTCCAACACCCTGCGCCAGGCGGTGAACTTCGGCATCAAGGAGCGCATGAAAGTGCTGCTGGTGTGGTCCGCAGGGCTCGACCAGTTCCAGGAACTGGGCAGCGACATCCTCGAAGGCGTGTACCTCGGCGCGCAGTACTGGCACCAGGTCGACACCCCGCTCAACCGCGAACTGGTCAAGCTGACCCAGGCCAAATACGGCATCAACCCCACCTACCCACTGGCCGCCGACTACATCAGCACCAAGGTCATGCTCGACACCATCATCGCCACCGGCAGTTTCGACGGGCCGACCGTGGCCAAGGCCATGCAGGGCCTGAGTTTCGACGGCCCGACCGGCAAGGAATCGATCCGCGCCGGCGACCACCAGGTGATCAAGGACTACTACCTGCTGATCGGCAAAGCCGCCAGCGAGATGGCCGACAAGGATGACCTCGCGAAGGTGCTCAGCGCCGGCCAGTCGTTCCCGCCCGTGGAAGCCACCGGCTGCACGCTCGCCTGACCCCCTGAACATTGCCGAGCAGGGCCGCGCAAGCGGCATCCTGCCGAGGGTTCCTGCATGCTTAATCTTTACCTGTTCCAGATACTCAACGGCCTTGGATTGGGGATGATCTACTTCCTGATCGCCGTCGGGCTGACGATCATTTTCGGCCTGCTCAACTTCGTCAACTTTGCCCACGGCGCATTCTTTCTGCTGGGCGCCTACATCTGCTACACCGCCGTGAGCCTCACCGGCAACTTCTGGCTGGCGCTGTTGATCGCGCCGTTGGTGGTCGCCGCCCTGGCGTGGGTGATCGAGCGCCTGTTGATCCAGCGGATCTATCACTTGCCGCACATGTTCCAGATCCTGGTGACGCTCGGCATCGCGCTGATCATCCAGGAAGCCAGCGTGATGATCTGGGGCCCGGTGGGCAAAAGCGTCGCCGTGCCGGAACTGCTGCGCGGGGTACTGGTGGTCGGTGACTTTGTGTACCCGCACTACCGCCTGTTCCTGATCGGTTTTTCCGCGCTGATCGGTCTGGGGCTATGGCTGCTGCTGGAACGCACGCGCTTCGGCGCCCTGGTGCGCGCCGGCAGTGAAAGCACCGAGACCGTGTCGCTGCTGGGCACGAATATTTTCCGCTTGTTCTCGATGACCTTCGCCCTCGGCGTGGCCCTGGCCGGCGTTGCCGGTGTGCTGTTCGCGCCGTTGCGCGGCGCGCAGCCCTTTGTCGGCCCGGAGATTCTCGGCGTGGCCTTCGTGGTGGTGGTGATCGGTGGCATGGGTTCGTTTAGCGGTGCGTTGGTCGGCGGTTTATTGGTGGGCGTGGTGCAAAGCCTGATGACCACACTCTGGCCCCAGGGTGCGAGCCTGATGATCTACGGCGCGATGGCCGTGGTGATTCTGGTGCGCCCTTACGGCCTGTTCGGGAGAGCCTGACATGAGCGAGAAAAATCCCCTGCCGTTTGCCAAGACCCAATCCCGCGCGATGTTGCTGTGGGTGCTGGCGGTGTTGATCGGCCTGCCGTTGATCCTGCCCTCGGCGACCCTGGCCACCGAGATCCTGATCTTTGCCATGGCGGCCCTCGCCTGCAACCTGCTGCTGGGCTACACCGGGCTGCTGTCGTTCGGCCAAGGCATCTTCTTTGGTGCCGGCGCGTATTGCGCGGCGCTGCTGATGTTGCACTTGCAGATGGGCCTGTTCACCGCCTTGCTCGGCGCCGCCATTGCCGGTGGTTTCCTCGCCTTGCTGGTGGGCGCCTTGGCGATCCGTCGCACCGGCATCTACTTCGTGATGCTGACCCTGGCGTTCAGCCAGATGGCCTATTTTGTCGCCTATACCTTGAGCGACTGGACTGGCGGCGACAACGGCCTGCTCAGCGTGCCGCGCCCGGAGATCCGCTTCGGTGAAACCGTGCTGCTGTCCCTGGCCGACGCCCGTGCGTTCTACGGCTTCGTCGCCGTGCTGTTCTTGCTGATCTTTATCGGCGCGCGCCGGGTGATCGCCTCGCCGTTCGGCAGCACGCTGATGGCGATCCGCGAAAACGAAACCCGCGCCTCGGCCATCGGCTACGACACGCGCCACTTCAAGATCCTCGTGTTTGTGCTGTCCGGCGCCGTCACCGGGATTGCCGGCGCGCTGTACGCGATGCTGCTGCACTTTGTGCCGCTGTCGAATATCGACCTGGCGATGTCCGAGAACATCCTGATCATGACCATCGTCGGCGGCACTGGCTCGTTGTTCGGTTCGTTGCTGGGGGCCGGCTCGATCGTGCTGTTGGGGGACTTTCTTTCGGACCTGTGGCCACGCTGGCTGATGCTGCTGGGGGTGATTCTGATCCTGGTGGTGATCTTTATGCGCGGTGGTTTGTGGGGCGGTCTGGCGTCGCTGTTTGAAAAAGTGCGCGGCAGTCGCAAAGCCGCCGTTATCGCCAAGGAGGAAGTGTTATGAGCATCCTGCTGGAAACCAAGGATCTGGAACTGGCCTACGGCGCCTTCCATGCGGTGAACGGCGTCAACCTCAAGGTCGAAGCCGGCACCATCCACACCATCATCGGCCCCAACGGCGCGGGCAAGACCAGCCTGTTCCACTGCCTCACCGGCGAACGCCAGGCCACCGCCGGGGCGATCCACTTCGACGGCAGGAACCTGATGCGCAAACCGGCCCACGGCCGCGTCGGCCTGGGCATGGCGCGCTCGTTCCAGCTCACCAGCCTGTTCCAGAACCTCAGCGTGCGCGAAAACCTACGCCTCGCCGCCCAAGGCCGTGACGGTGCGCGCGCGCTGAACTTCTGGCGCCGCGTGGACAGCAAACGCGAGCATCTGGAGATGGCCGACCAGGTCCTGGAACGCCTGCAACTCACCGCCCGCGCCGACACCCTGGCCGGCGAGTTGTCCCACGGCCAGCAACGGGTGCTGGAGGTGGGCATGTCGATCTGCTCCAAGCCCAAACTGTTGATGCTCGACGAGCCCACTTCGGGCATGGGCATCGATGACATCCCGATCATGACCCAACTGATCAGCGACCTCGGCCGCGACCACACGGTGCTGCTGATCGAACACAACATGAGCATCGTCATGTCCATAAGCCAGCGCATCACGGTGATGAGCCACGGGCAGATCCTCGTGGAGGGCACGCCGGAGTTCGTGCGTGCCGATGAACGTGTGCGCACTGCATACCTTGGGGAGGCTGCCTGATGCTGATCGTCGAGAATATCCATTCCTACTACGACAAAAGCCACGTGCTTGAAGGCGTGTCGCTGACCGTCAACCCCGGTGAACTGGTGACGCTGCTGGGGCGCAACGGCGCGGGCAAGACCACCACGCTGCGCAGCATCCTCGGGATCATCTGCCCGCGCCAGGGCGAGATCCACTTCAACGGCCAGGCCTTGGTGGGGCAGAAGATCTTCGAAATCGCCCGCCAGGGTTTGGCGCTGGTCCCGGAAAACCGTGGAATTTTCCGCCTGCTCACCGTCGAGGAAAACCTGCGCATCGCCGCCCGCAAGACCAGTCGCTGGCAGTTGGAGGATGTGTACGGCATGTTCCCGCGCCTCAAGGAGCGGCGCAAAAACGCCGGCCATGCGTTGTCCGGCGGCGAACAACAAATGCTCGCCATCGCCCGCGCCCTGCTCAATGACCCCAAGCTGCTGATCCTCGATGAGCCCACCGAAGGCCTGGCGCCGGTGATCGTCGACGAGCTGGTGAAGATCCTGCGCAAGATCAAGGACGACGGCCTGCCCGTGCTGCTGGTGGAACAGAACCTGATGGTCTGCGACAAGCTCGCCGACCGCCATTACGTGCTCGAACAAGGCCGCGTGGTCTACGAAGGCAGCGCCGCCGCCTTCCGCGCCGACCCGACGATCAAGAACCGCTATTTGGCCCTGAGTGCCTGACCGGAGAATGCAGATGAATAGTTTTGCGCAACCGCTCAACAGCAACGCCCAACTGATCAACCGCGACCGCCTGTGGCAATCGCTGATGGACCTGGCCCAGTTGGGCGCCACCGTCAAAGGCGGCGTGTGCCGCCTCGCCCTCACCGACCTCGACCGCCAGGCCCGCGACCTGTTCGTGCAGTGGTGCGAAGCAGCCGGGTGCAGCGTCAGTGTGGATGCCATCGGCAATATCTTTGCGCGCCGTGCCGGGCGCAATCCGGCCCTGCCCCCGGTGATGACCGGCAGCCATATCGACACCCAGCCCACGGGTGGCAAGTTTGATGGCTGCTATGGCGTGATGGCCGGGTTGGAAGTGATCCGCACCCTGAACGATTTGAACATCGAAACCGAAGCGCCCATCGAAGTAGTGGTGTGGACCAACGAAGAAGGCTCGCGCTTCCCGCCGTGCATGATGGGTTCCGGGGTGTTTGCCGGGAAGTTCGACTTGCAGGACACCCTCGATAAAGTCGATGACCAGGGCCTGTCGGTGGGCGCCGAATTGCAGCGCATCGGCTACGCCGGCTCCCGCGCGGTGCTGGGCCACCCGGTGGGTGCGTATTTCGAAGCGCATATCGAACAAGGCCCGGTGCTGGAAGACCGCGCCACCACCATCGGCGTGGTCATGGGTTGCCTGGGCCAGAAGTGGTTCGACCTGACCTTCACCGGCGTCGAAGCCCACGCCGGGCCGACGCCGATGCACTTGCGCAAGGACGCCCTGGTGGGCGCCGCCGAGGTGGTCAGCGCGGTCAACCGTATCGCCCACCAACAGCAACCCCACGCCTGCGGTACCGTCGGTTGCCTGAGCCTGCACCCCGGTTCACGCAATGTGATTCCCGGCCAGGTGCACATGACCCTCGACCTGCGCCACCTGCATGCCGACACGTTGCAAGCCATGGTCGATGAAGTGCGCGGCGTGATCGAAGCCACTGCCGAGCGACACGGCCTGAGCTTTGAGCTGACGCCCACGGCGGACTTCCCGCCGCTGGACTTCGCCCCGGCCTGCGTCAACGCCGTGCGCGATGGCGCAAGCCGCCTGGGCTTGAGCCATATGGACATTGTCAGCGGCGCCGGGCATGACGCGATTTTTGTCGCCGAACTGGGCCCGGCTGGAATGATCTTCGTGCCGTGCGAAGGCGGCATCAGCCACAACGAAATCGAAAACGCCGCGCCGGATGACCTGGCGGCAGGCTGCGCGGTGTTGCTGCGCGCCATGGTCAATGCGGCGCAAGGAGACCTGGCATGAGCGAGATCGGGCAACTGACGGCGGTGCAATTGCTGCAGCATTTTCGCGACAAGACCCTGTCGCCGGTGGAGGTCACCAAAGACGCCTTGCTGCGCATCGAACGCTACAACCCGGTGGTGAACGCCTACTGCCATGTCGACCCGCAAGGTGCGCTGGACGCCGCGCGGGCCTCGGAACTGCGCTGGCTCAAAGGCCAGCCCTGCGGCGCCCTGGACGGCGTGCCGGCGTCCATCAAAGACCTTACGCTGACCATCGGCATGCCCACGCGCAAGGGCTCGCGCACCTCATCCGCCGACGGGCCATGGGAGGTAGACGCGCCCTTCCCCGCCTTTATGCGCAAGGCCGGCGCGGTGCTGCTGGGCAAGACCACCACCCCGGAATTCGGCTGGAAAGGCGTCACCGACAACCCGCTGTATGGCATCACGCGCAACCCGTGGGACACCCGCACCACGGCGGGCGGTTCGTCCGGTGGCGCCGGGGCAGCGGCGGCGTTGAACCTGGGGGTGTTGCACCAGGGCAGCGACGCCGGTGGTTCGATCCGCATCCCCTGCGCGTTTACCGGCACGTTCGGGATCAAGCCGACCTTTGGTTATGTGCCGCAGTGGCCGGCCAGCTCCATGACGATCCTGTCACACCTGGGGCCAATGACGCGCACCGTCGAAGACAGCGTCTTGATGCTGCACACCATCGCCCAACCGGACGCACGCGATGGCCTGAGCGGCGCGCCGCGAACCACGCCGTGGTTGAAGCCGGGCACGGATTTGAAGGGCTTGCGCGTGGCCTACAGCCCCACGTTCGGTTATGTGGATGTGGACCCGCAGGTGGCCAAGGTGGTCGCCCAGGCGGTGGAAGGATTGGTGCAATTGGGCGCCCATGTCGAGCAGATCGACCCCGGTTTCAGCGACCCGCTGGAGGTATTCAGCACCCTGTGGGCCGCGGGGGCCGCGCGCTTGACCGGGCCGATGAGCGACGCGCAAAAGCAGCTGCTGGACCCCGGCCTGCTGCGCATCGCGCAACGCGGCGAGCGCTTGAGCCTGGACGACTTCAGCGCGGCCCTCGAAGCACGGGCCGCGTTGGTGGCACGGATGGCGGCGTTCCATGAGCATTACGATGTGTTGGTGTCGCCGATGCTGCCGATTACCGCGTTTTGCGCCGGGCACGATGTGCCGCCGGGCTCGGGTTTGCAGGAATGGACGGAGTGGACGCCGTTCACCTATCCCTTCAACTTGACCCAACAGCCAGCGGCCTCGGTGCCGTGCGGGCTGGCGGCGAATGGTTTGCCGGTGGGGTTGCATGTGGTGGGCGCGCGGTTTGCCGATGATACGGTTTTGCGGGTTTGCCAGGTGTATGCAAAGGCGTTCCCCACCCGGCACCTGCAAGCGCCAAAAACTCAGAGTTGAAATGCGATTGAATGTGGGAGCTGAGGCTTTTGGGCAGGTGTACATATCCGTTATTTAGGTAACGGCCACTTAGGGCTCCGCTCTTACAGCGGCTCACTTTGGAAAAGCCCCAAAGTAAGCAAAGGGCTCTTGCCCCAACACTCGGTGCCTCGCTTAGGCTCGGCATGCCCGAACGAAGGCTTGAATCCGTGGGCCGCCGCCACGCGCCATCCATGGCGCGGGGCGGCTAACCCGGCGTCCTGCCGGGTTACCCACGGATTCAAGCCTGCGTTCGGCCAGCGTGTTTGACGGGGCAAGTAAGATCAAAAGCCAGAGCGCGGCGGCCTTAGAGCCGACCGGTATTTGTCCTGCCGATCTCGGTTAAAAATGTGGGAGCTGGCTTGCCTGCGATGCAGACAACTCGGTACATCAGGCACACCCAGTTGATGCCATCGCAGGCAAGCCAGCTCCCACAGGGAAACGCGCACGCTTCATCGATCAGGTCGGCTACTAGGCCGCCGCGCTTTGTTTTTGATTTTGATCTTAGGCGCCCCGTTAAACACGCTGGCCGGAATTCGATATGGATTACGGGCACACCGAGCCTAGGCGAGGTGCCGAGTGTTGGGGCAAGAGCGTTTTGCTTACTTTTGCGCTCTTCAAAAGTGAGCCGCCGTAAGGGCGGAACCATAAGCCGCCGTTACCTAAATAACGGATATGCACACCGACACACCGCTATCGCAGGCAAGCCAGCTCCCACAGTTCCAACCGCATTCCACTACAATGCCCCCCATTCATACCCGGGGGCTTCATGGACATCGAACTGGCACGCACCTTCCTCGAAATCACCCGCTGCGGCAGCCTGGCCGCAGCGGCCGAGAAACTGCACGTCACCCAGACCGCCATCACCGCGCGGGTCAAGAGCCTGGAAAGCCAGCTCGGCAGCACCCTCTTCATCCGCAATCGCGCCGGCGCGCGCCTGACCGCCGACGGCGAAGCCTTCGTGGTCTACGCCAACCAGTTGCTGCAAACGTGGGAAGCGGCACGGCGTGACCTGCCGCTGCCCGAAGGCTATCGCAACGTGCTGCATATCGGCGGTGAGGTCAGCCTGTGCAACCCCTTGATGCTCGGCTGGGCCCAGGCCCTGCGCGAACATATCCCCGGGCATGCGTTACGTACCGAAGTGCGCGAGGGCGAGTACCTGCTGCGCCAACTGGAACTGGGGGTGCTCGACGCCGCGCTGGTGTTCCAGCCGCAATACTGGCCGGGGTTGCAGGTGGAGCAGGTGCTGGAAGAAAAACTGATCCTGGTGCAGTTGGCCAGCAAGCCGGTGCCCTACGTGTATATCGACTGGGGCCCGGGCTTCCGCCAGCAGCATGACGCGGCACTGCCCGACAAGGCGCGGGCGGCGCTGAGTTTCAATCTCGGGCCGCTGGCCTTGCAGTACATCCTCGAAAACGGCGGTGCCGGGTACTTCCGCACGCGGGTGGTGCAGAGCTACCTGGACAGCGGCGTGATGCGCCGGGTGCCGAAGGCGCCGGAGTTCAGTTTCCCCACCTACCTGGTGTATTCGCGGGGGCGGGATTCGGCGGTGTTGCAGCAGGCGCTGGAACTGCTGCGTGGCGTGGTCAAGGCCGAGAGTGACTGGTCGCAACGCTGGGACCCAGTACTTTGAAACACAAACGCGACTAGCAGATTTTTCCAGCCGGACTACGCTCAAGCCCCATCAAAAATGCCAGGAGTCGGCATGCGTACCCGCTCACGAAAACTGCGTCACCTGCTGTTTGTCCTGCTGCTGGCGGTGGTGGCCTTCCTCTTGCTGATGCCCACCAAGGTGCAGCCGGTGAACTGGGCGCCGCCCAAGGCGCCGTCGATGACCCACGGGCCCTACGCTGAAAACCAGCGCCTCAAGGGCGTAGAAAAAACCGGCGCCCAGGGCATCGCCGGGCCCGAAGCGCTGGTGCTGGATGCCGAGGGTTTCCTGCTCAGCGGGCTGCATGACGGGCGCATCATCCGCACCGCACCCGGCAGCGACACCCTGGAAGTGCTGGCCAACACCGGCGGACGCCCGCTGGGCCTGGCGCTGCACCCGGATGGGCGCTTGATCATTGCCGACGGCATCAAGGGCCTGCTCGCGCTGGATGCCAACCGCCAACTCACGTCCCTGAGCACCACGGCCAACGGCGTGCCCTTCGGTTTTACCGATGACGTGATCGTGGACGCCAGCGGGCGCTACGCGTATTTCAGCGATGCGTCGAGTCGCTGGGGTTACGGCCAGGATGGCGAAGCCGTGATCGAACACGGCGGCGACGGCCGGCTGCTGCGCTATGACTTCAGCAACGCCAGCACCGAAGTGTTGCTGGAGCATCTGCAATTCGCCAACGGCGTGGCCCTGGGCCCGGATGAAGACTATGTGCTGGTGAATGAGACCGGTGCCTATCGCATCAGCCGCTATTGGCTCAAGGGCGAACGCGCCGGCAGCCACGACCTGTTTATCGACAACCTGCCGGGCTTGCCGGACAACCTCAGTTTCAATGGGCGGGATCGTTTCTGGGTGGCGCTGTATTCGCCGCGTAATCCGCTGCTGGATAGCTTTGCCGGGTACCCGATGCTGCGCAAAGTGATGGTACGGGCGTTGATGGTGCTGCCCAAGCCGATTGAGCGTAGGGCGTTTGTGTTGGGGCTGGATGTCGAGGGCAAGGTGATTGCGAACTTGCAGGATGGCAGCGCGGGGAATTACTCGCCGATCACCACGGCGCGGGAGTATGGGGAGTGGTTGTACCTGGGGTCGTTGAAGGGCACGGGGATGGCGCGGGTGGCGTTGGGGGTGGTGATTGCGGGGGAGTGAGTCACCATCGGAACCAGATCTCACAGATGATGCATGCGACGATCCACACATAAGTCATTCGATAGGGCCACAGTGCCCATCGTCTCAGCGCGATAGGAACAGATGCCAATTCGGCCTCAGTCACGAGGCCCGCCTTGATGTGAGTCTTTGGCATTGAAAGAAAGTCGATCATCAGGCCCATACGATGAAACCTGTCGATCGGCTGGTTTCTTCCCCAAAAGCGCTTATGCCTTCGAACCTTTTCGTTTTCACTGAAGTAACTTTCCAGCTCATCGAGTTTTCGATATTCCGCAAATAGCACCAACCCCAAAAGGACGAATACCCCAGCCATCAACACAATGCTGTAGACGAGAAAAAACGACATGGTTAAGCGCCCTCTGGTTCAAATATGAATTGTCCATCAGCAACCTCTATGACCACCCCACCCAAAAAGGCACCGTAATCACCGAAAAAAGATCCTCCGGCATAACCACCTACGGCACCGCCAATAATTCCACAGGCCAGCCCGCTACGTTCTTTCAAACCAACCGCCAACACGATCTTGCATGCGCTACGAGCAACTTCTGCACCGGCTTTCCCCAAGATCGCCGCCCCCGTAACGCCCCCCACCAACCGCCCACTCTCCACATACCTCGCCCGCCTGCACTGCGCATCCCGCCCCTCCACACACGCCTCCTTGATCTTCAACCCCGCAACGCCCACATCCATCGCCAACCCCACATACGTGCCCTTCCCCAACCACTTCGACGCCCGCGCAATCGCCGCCATGCGCTTGGCATACCCATCGATCTCGCCCTTGTGCAAATAACTCTTGGTGGAAATCCCCAGCACGTTCTTCAACGACTGATTCCCGCGCAACCCCGTGCCAAACCGAGCCGCCCCACGCACCTGGGTATCCAGCAATTCAAACAACACCTGGCGCTGGCGAATAAACGCCTGGCGCTCCAAGCCGCCCGCCTTCAAACGCTGATGCAACTGCTCGATCTCCTCCAGCGTATGCAGCACCTCATCCAGATGCCGTGCCCACCCCGAGGTCGTGCTGCCGACGCCGATTGAGCCGTAGGTCAGCAAGCTCTGTAGCAGGTCATAGTCGTTAATCACCGCCGCCCCAGCCGCAGCATCCTGTTCCAGGTTGCGCCGCACTTCTTCCGCACGGCGCATCAACCAGGCCTCCTCCCAGGAACAGCTGACGCTGTAGGTATCCGGAATCACCACCAGTTGCCCCGGCGTCACCAAGCCGTGGCGCAGGTGGTGGTTCAACACATCAAAATGGTCCGAGCGCTCGCGGCTCAAGCCATGGCCCATCAAGCGGGTTTTCAGACTGGTGAGATCAATCACCTCATTGTTGATATAGCCCTGCGCCATGCCCGACATCCCGAATCCAATAGAGATGGCGTCGAAATATAAGCAAGCGCTCCCGCCCCGGACACAAGCCCGAGGGGGTTGAAAATCAGTTTGGGAAGTTGCCTACATAGGCGAAGAAACGGTGCTTACAGAAAACCGCTAATACCCGGTCATTTCCAGGTAACCCACCCCACCGTCGAACCGCACCGGCCCTTCCCAGTAGGGAATGCTCAGGTTCATCCAGGCATTCGGGTTGACCGCCGAGGGGGTGATATCCAGCTGTTTACCGGGGATTTTCAGCGACCAACGCGTAGGGATTTTACGTCCGTCGATCTCCGTGGTCGCCAACGGCGTCAGTTGGATATCGGCGTTGTGCAAGGTCTGGGTGTGGCCCTGCTGATCAATCCAGGTGCCGGTGAGGTAACCCGGACCGTCCTGCTGGCGCACGCGAAATAGCATCAATTGTTCGCCGCGATCCAGGTGCAGGGAAAACCAGTCCCACCCGCTCTGGTTGGCCGCGAGGGGTTGGCTGCTCCATTCGCGATCCAGCCACGCCGGGCCGCTGACCTGGTAGGTGGTGCCGTCGATCCGCACGCTGCCCGTGGCGCTGAAAAACGGCTGGCTGTAGTAGTACGACGCCTGGCCCTGGTCGGACTTGCGGCTGTAACCCTGTTCACCTTGCAGCACCAACGGGCGGCTGGACGTCAGGTGCAGGTCATAGGCGAACTGTGCGCCGCTGGCCGTGAGCTGCATATCCGCCAACGGGCTGGCGGCACCGGGGCGGGAGGCGAAGTTCCAGTCGTCGATCCAGGCGTTGAACGGCACCGCCTGTGCGCCCGCCTGGCCAACGCCGCCACGGGCATAGCGTTCGGCGGCGTAGTGGCGCGTGGCGGAGGTGACGGCGGCGTGGCCCAGCCAGACCGTCGAGTCGCGCCAGCCAGATTGCGTCGGCCCGGCCTGGAGGGCGTTGCGAAACAACGTCCATTGCACGCCGAACAGGTTGCCCTGAGCATCCTTGAGGTTGGCGGTGACGTACCACCATTCGATGCGAAAACCATCATGGGGGCCGTGGTCCTCGGGAAAGCTGAACACCTTGCCCGGCACCACCTGGGCAAAGTCCGCCGCCGCGCTGCCCAGGCCGGCGAAGCTTTCCTCTGGCGCCGGGGCTTTATCGCACCCGCTCAACAGCAACAGCAGCGCCCACAGCAGCGGCTTAATCTTCATGGGCAAAGGTCCTCAACAAGTCCGCCGGGCGGCTGCGGTACAGCTGCCACAGCGGCCAGGCCGAGGCCAGCAACGTCGCCAGCAGCGCCAAGCCCAGCAGTTGCGCGAGCTGCCACGGGAACACCTGCAACGGCAGGCGCCAACCGAACGCCTGCACATTGATCACCGCATCCAGGCACCACGCCAGCAACAGGCCCAAGGGCAATGCGAGGATCAGCGTGAGCGCGGCCAGCAGCCAGGTCTGCTCCAGGTTCAGCAGCATCAATTGCCGGCGCGTCACCCCCAACGCCCACAGCGGCGCGAGCTGGCCGAGGCGGCTCTGGCTTTGGCTCAGCAGGCTGATAAACAACGCCACGCCGGCGACGCCGAGGGTCAGGCTGTTGAGGGCGGCGGTGGCGGCGAAGGTGCGTTCGAACACTTGGCTGGACCAGCCCTTGAGCTGCTGCTGATCGACGATGCGGCTGTCTTCCAGGGCAAACACCCGCTGCACTTCAGCCACCAGCGCCGGCACATCCTGCGGCTGCACGCGCAGGTTGAAGCGCGCCGGTGACAGCGTCGGCCAATGCGCCAGCAGGTGCCGGGCATTGACCAGCAGATGGCCCTTGGGATTGCCGTAGTCGGCGTAGATCCCCACCACCTGCGGCGTCCACGCCCCCTGCGGCGTGGGGATCGCCAGCGTATCGCCCAACTGCACGCCCAGGCGTCGCGCCAATTGCTCGCTGAGCATCAGCGTGTCGCCTTCGAGCAATTGGTCCCAGGGATCACTCAGCGCCTGCAGCAACGGCCAGTGCTGGCGATAGGTGGGGTCATCGACCACGCCAAACAGCTCCGCCGGCCAGCCTTGCAGTTGCACCGCGACTTGCCAGGTGGGCAGCACGGTCTGTACCTGCGGTTGCGCCTCCAGCCAGCGCTGCAGTTGTGCCGACTGCGCCGCGTTTTGCGGATTAAGGTACAGCTCGGCCGTCAGGCGCTGCTCCAGCCAGTGGGTGAAGGTCTGGCGAAAACCCGAGGTCATGGACCCCGCGCCGATATTCGCCGCCAGCGCCAACAGCAACGCCATCAGCGCCAGGCTCAAGGCCGGGAGTTGTTGGCGGCAATCGGCGAGGAACCATTGGCCGAGCACCGAGCGGCTGCGCCCCAGTAGCGCCTTGAGCAGCCCATTGAGCATCACCGGCAAGCCCAGTGCGGCGCCCAGCAACAACGTCGCCATCAACACAAAGCCGGCGGCCAGGCTGTCGCCCAGCAGCAAAGCCAGCAGCGCGATCAGCAGTGCAGCGGCCGCCACCCAACCCTGGCGACGCAACCAGCGCCCATGGGCCTCATGCCAGGCCTGGGCGTTGGCCAGCGCCAGCAACGGCAAGCGCGCCGCCCGCCACAGGCTGTTGGCGCCGGCGAGCAGCGCGCCGAGCAGGCTCAACCCCAGTCCAGCGGCCCACCAACCTGGGCTCAGGCTCAGTTGGCCGGCAACCTCGGCGCCATACAGGCCGCGCAGGCTGGCGGCCACATCCGGCAGCAACAGGCTGGCCAGCAGGTAGCCGCTGGCGACGCCGAGCACACCGCCGAGCAAGGCCAGCACGCCCAATTCCACACCCAGGCTGAGGATCAACAACCGCGCGCTGACCCCGCAGGCGCGCAAGGTGCGCAGCAGGCCACGGCGTTGCTCCAGGGCCAGGCCGATGGCGGCGTGCACGATAAACAGCCCCACCACAAAGGACAGAAAGCCCAGGGCGTCGAGGTTCAGGTGAAAGCTTTCGGTCAGGCGCGACAGGTTGTTGTCTTCGCCCTGTTTCAGCTGCAAGCCCTCCGGTGGCGTGGGATGGCTTGCCGCATAGGTCTTGTCCACCAGCAAGCGCGACAGGCGGCCAGGCATGTCCAGCAGCGGCTGGGCAAAGCCGATATCGGTCAGCAACACCCCGGGCGCCATGTCCTGCTGGGCTTGCAAGGGCGGTAACACGTGGCCGCTCAGCGTCATCGGTTGCTGCCCCTCACGCAGCCCCAGGGTCTGCAAGGTTTGCGGAGCAATCCAGGTACGCCCCGGCGGCGCAAAAAACGCGAGCATCTGCGCCTGGCTCAAACGCTGCCCCGCCACCGCACCGCTGCCCGGCAACGACACCGGTTCGACGCCCATCAACTGCAAGCGCGCGTCGGCATGCCCTTGCAGTTGCACCCGCCCCTGCACCACCGGTGACACCGGCCAGCCGGCCCGGCGCAACTGGGCGAACAGCGCCTGGGGGAAACTGGCCCCGTCCGGCGCACTGAGGCTGGCCTGGGGTTCACCGCCGATCAATTGGCTGGCGCGTGCGTAACTGTCCCGCGCCTGACTGTTCAGGGCCTGCACCCCGGTGAGCAACGCCGTGGCCAGCCACAAGCCGGTGAGCACACTGAAAAACTGCACGGGATGGCGCCGCCAATGGCTCAGCAGCGCGCGCAACGCCCAATAAAACACGGCCATCTCACACGGCGCCCGCAGGCACGACACGCCCGCGATGCAGCACCACCTGGCGATCCAGGCGTGCGGCGAGGCGCGGGCTGTGGGTGACCATCAACAGGCTGGTGGGGCTGTCGCGCAACAGGTCCAGGAGCAATTGCAGCACGTCATCGCTGGTGGCTTCGTCGAGGTTGCCGGTAGGTTCGTCGGCCAACAACAGCGCCGGGCGCGAAGCCAGCGCCCGACCCACCGCGACCCGTTGCTGCTGGCCGCCGGAAAGCTGTTCGGGATAGCGCTTGAGCAATTCCCCCAGGCCCAGGCGCTCCACCAATTGCGCCTGCCACTGCGCATCGAAGCGCCCCGCCAGCCGCGCCTGGAAGGCCAGGTTGTCGTCCACGCGCAAACTGCCGATCAGGTTGAACTGCTGGAACACCAGGCCGATTTGCGTGCGCCGCCAATGGGCGAGTTGGGCTTCATTGAGTTGATCCAGGCGCTGCTCGCCCACCGCGATGGTGCCGCCATCCACCCGATCCAGGCCGGCCACCAGGTGCAGCAAGGTGCTCTTGCCGCTGCCGGACTCGCCCATCAGCGCCAGGCTGCTGCGCGCCGCCAGATGCAGATCCACACCCGCCAGCACCGCCAACGGGCCTTGCGGGGTGGCGTAGCTTTTCAGGACACCTTGCACCTGCAACATGGGAGCACTCACCAATGGACTGCAACCGAGAATAACGGCTGGCTGGCATGCCCACGCAAATTTTTCACATGGATTTCACCGGTTGCCCACCCGCCGTTCTCTACATTACCGGCCAAGTGTCACCGGTCGGCAACTTGTTAGTTAGCCCACCGGGCAACTTTATAACCGCAACGCGTTCAGCGAAAAGACAGCAGCCCTGTGACAGCCTCCTGCTTCACTCAGGGCACTCGCCAAGCCATTGCGCCTAACTAGTACAACATTGCCGACGGTGCCCATGGTGAATGAAGTGGTTGACCTTACCCTGACCAAGCCGCGCTTGCCCCGGGCCTTTTTCAAGCGCCTGCGCAGGCTTTGGCTGGGGGTTGGCGTGGTTGGTTTGCTGCTCGGTTGCAGCTTGCTGTGGCCTGCATCGCCACGGGATTTGGGCGTCGGCAATCGCCTGCTGAACTCGCCAGTGATGCCGCTGTGGCGTGACGGTGACGTGATCGTGCTGGTCCGCCATGAAGAGCGCTGCGACCGCTCGACCAACCCGTGCCTGGGCCCGGTCGAAGGGCTGACCGTCAACGGCAGTCAACAGGCCGTCAACCTGGGAAAAGCCTTTGCTGCATTGGGCATGGCGGGCAGTGACGTACTGGCCAGCCCGGCCATCCGCACCGCCCAGACCGTGCGTTTCATGTTCGGCAAAAGTGAGATGACTTCAGGCGAACGCGCCGTTTGCGGCACGGCCATGGGCGAAGAATTGCTCAACCACAAGGTCCCGGGACGCAACCTGGTGTTCGTCACCCACAGCGGCTGCATCGCCGACTTCGAGAAGAGCCTGGGTTTCCCCCACGCCACCTTCCCGCAATACGGCAGTTCATTGTTCGTACAAGTGTTGCCCAACGCCAAGTTCAAAGTATTGGGCATCGTCAACAATGAGAACTGGCCCAACGCACTCAAGCAGTTCTAACACTTCCCCATGTTCAGCAAAACGACAGCCAACTTCTGGCATGTTTAGTTGTGCCTGTTAGTTAAGGATGTCATGAACACTTTCAATAACTTAGTGGAAACTTCGATGGTTTGCGCTATGACTTTCATGTCTCAACTTCCCTCCATCAAACGTCAAGGAGCGACGTTTTCATGATGCGCTTCAAACCCCTATATCTGCTGTTGCTGGCCTTCGCCGCGTTTTATCTGTTACCCCTGGGCCTGCACGGCCTGTGGATTCCGGATGAAACCCGCTACGCCCAGATCAGCCAGGAAATGCTGCTGAGCGGCAACTGGGTCACCCCGCACTTCATGGGCGTGCGCTACTTCGAAAAACCGGCCGCCGGCTATTGGTTGATCGCCCTCGGCCAGGCGGTGTTTGGCCAGAACCTGTTCGGTGTGCGCGTCGCCTCGGCCTTGACCACTGCACTGAGCGTTTGGCTCGCCTACCTGGTCGCGCGGCGGATGTGGCACGACCCACGCAAAAGCTTCGCGTGCGCCCTGCTCTACCTGAGCTTTGGCCTGGTTGCCGGGCAAGCGGGTTACTCCAACCTCGATCCGCAATTCACCCTCTGGGTCAATCTTAGCCTCGTCGCGCTGTGGTTTGCCCTCGACAGCCCCTCCCCCCGTGGCCGCCTCGCCTCGTGGGCGGTGTTGGGCGTGGCCTGCGCCATGGGTTTCATGACCAAGGGTTTCCTCGCCTTGGCGCTGCCGGTGCTGATTGCCCTGCCGTATATGCTCTGGCAGCGCCGCCTGGGTGAGTTGCTGCGTTACGGCCCGCTGGCCGTGGCCGTGGCGCTGCTGCTCTGCCTGCCGTGGGTGTGGGCGATCCATGTGCAAGAGCCGGACTACTGGCGGTTCTTCTTCTGGAACGAACACGTGCGCCGCTTTACCTCCGCCACCGCGCAACACGCCCGACCGTGGTGGTTCTTCCTGCCGATCATGGTGGTGGCGTGCCTGCCCTGGGCGGGGATGCTGCCAGCCACGCTGACCAAGATGTGGCAACAACGGCGCCAACCAGCGATCGCCTTCCTGGCCTTGTGGATGCTGTTGCCGTTGTTCTTTTTCAGCTTGAGCAACGGCAAGCTGCCGACCTACATCATGCCGTGCCTGCTGCCCCTGGCGCTGTTGATGGGCCATGCGTTGACCGAGCTGCCGCAACAAGGCAAATCCCGCGCGATCTGCCTCAACGGCCTGCTCAACTTTGCTATCGGCATGGTTGCGATGGTGGCGCTGATCTACCTGCAAATCAGCAGGCCGCCGTACGGCAACAGCCATGCGGAGATGTTCAGCCTCTCGTTGATCTTTATCGTGCTGCTGGGCTGGATCCTCGCCAACCTACTGCAAGCGTTCCGCCCGCTGACGCTGTGGGCGATGCCAGTGTTGGGCATTGGTTTGCTGGTGATCCTGTTGCCGGCGAGCATGCCGGCCCAGGTGACCGACAACGAGATGCCCGACCAGTTTGTGCTTGAACACCTCGACGAGCTCAAGCAAACCAGCGCTTTGCTCAGCAACGAACTGGAAAGCGCCAGCGCCCTGGCCTGGCGCCTGCAACGGCCAGAAGTGGGCTTGTATGAAGCCGAAGGCGAGCTGCGCTATGGCCTGCAATACCCAGACAGCGTGCAGCGCAAAATCAGCCTGGACCAAGTGCAAGGCTGGCTCAAAGAGGCGCGCCAGAAAGGCTCGGTGGGCGTGTTGGTACGTGCTGGCAGCAGCAGCGAGATGCGTCAAGTCGGGCAACTGCCCCCCGGCGGCACCCGCTATGACAAGGGTTACCTGCAATTGATCATCTACCCGAAACTGCCATGAGCCGGCTTATCCCACGCCAACACCGCGCTCTGCTGCTATTGCTTGCCGTCACGGCGCTGATGCTCTTGCCGGGCCTCGGTGGCCGTGACCTGTGGGGCCCGGAAACGCGCTGGGCCGACATCGCCTTGCACATGCTGCAAAGCGGCGACTACTTCGACCCTTACCTCAAGGGCCAGCCCTATTACGACAAGCCCCTGCCCTCCTACTGGCTGATAACCGCCCTCGCGCACGTGATGGGCGGCCTTGGCCCGTGGTCACTGCGCCTGCCTTCGGTACTCGCCGCGTGGCTGAGCGTGTGGCTGGTCTACCTGATCGGCGAGCGCCTGCTGCACAGGGGCACCGGCCTGATTGCCGGCTGGATGCTCGCCACCACCTTCTACTTCATGTTCTGGGCGCGGGTCGCCACGGCGGATGTGCTCACGGTGTGCGGCGTGCTCGCGGCGGTGTGGTGGTATTGGCGCGGCCCGGAGGACACACGGCTGGGGCGCTACACGGTATTTTTCCTGCTGCTGGCGCTGACGTCGCTGTTCAAGGGCTTGATCGGCTTCGTGCTGCCGGGCCTGGTGTTGCTGCCGCATGTGCTTAGCGAGCAGCGCTACAAACACCACCTCAACCTGCGCCTGTTGCTGGCACTGGTGATTGCCGCAGCAGTCTATGCGGTGCCTTTCGTGTTGTCCCATTTCTACGGCACACCGACCTACGGCCAAAGCGGCCTGGCCCTGGTGTTCCGGGAAAACGTGGTGCGCTTCTTCGACCCTTTCGACCATATGGGGCCGATCTACACCTACCTGATCTACCTCCCCGCCTACACCCTGCCATGGGCGCCCTGCTGGTTGCTCGGCCTGTGGCTGGCCGTGCGCCACTGGCGTACCACGCCGCCCAACGTGCGCTGGCTGGTATGGGGCTTGGGCCTGCTGTTTGTGTTCTTCACCGCCAGTGGCAGCCGACGCAGCTACTACGTGCTGCCCCTGGTGCCCTTTGCCCAACTGCTCGGCGCCTGGTGGCTGCACGAACACCTGCTGAAAAAACCCGCCGCACGCCCCCGCTGGCGCATAGGTTTCACCATCGCCGCCAGCCTGTTGCTGCTGATACTCGGCCTGGCCTACCCCTGGACCAACGGCAACGGCGGCGTGACCCGCTTCGCCGACGATGTGCGCGCCGAAGCGGTCAAAAGCGCACCCTGGAACCAATGGCAAATCGTGCTGGTGGAAGCCGACAACAAACTACCGATGTACCTGCAAAACGGCGGAAAGCCCTTCTATTACGTCGGCGAAAACCAGGACTTCCCACGCCAGGGCAACAGCGCCGCATTCATGGCCTGGCTGGAGAACACCAGCGGCCAGCGCTTCGATCCCCAGCACACGATCATCGTCGCGCAATACACCAGGGACGACCCGACGCCGTTGGCGTATCTGGGGGCGGATCACCAGGTGATCGTCACGCAACCGGACAATGGGGAACGGTTGTTCAAGGTGCGTAAGGAAGGCAGTGTGGCGTACGTGCCGGGGCAGCGCTGAGCATCAGGGGCGGTTGATTTTCCCGGTGGGCAATGCCTCGGCCGGCGCGGCGATACCAGACACCTGCTCCCGCACCACCCGCCCCTCCGCCCGATTACGAATAAAACCCGTCCGAGTAAACCGCTCAAGAAACGGCACCGACAGGTTCTGCTCCGGTAACGCGCTTTGCGTCGCATCCCCGAACAAGGTGTACGCCGCCGTCGGCAAATGCCGTGTGTTCACTTCACGGCTAATCCGCCCGTTCTCCAGGACGATTGCGCGGTTGGCCACCCGTTGCAGGTCGGACAAGCGCTGGGAGATGTAGAGGATGGCCACGCCTCGGCGGCGCTGGGAATCGACCAGTTCCAGCAGGCGCTCGGCGTCAGGGGCTGACAGGGTTGCGGTGGGTTCGTCGAGGATGAGCAAGCGCGGTTGCAGGGCGAAAGCGCGGGCGAGTACCAGCAATTGGCGGTCGGCCTGGCCGAGGCGCTCGACCGGCAGTTGCAGCGGCAGGTCCAGGCCCAAGCCGGCGGCGATGGTTTCGGCGCGTTGCAGGAGGTTCTTGCGGTTGAGCAGGAAGTCCGCGCCCGGCAAGCACAGTTCGTCGAGCAGCAGGTTTTCGGCGACGCTCAGGCCCGGGGCAATGCCTTCGTCGGGGCGCTGGTGGACCGCGACAATCCCCACCCGCCGTGCCGACAACGGTGAGATAAACCGTTGCCGCACCCCATCGACCCACAGCTCACCGGCATCCGGCACCAGGGTGCCGCCGAGGATGTTGACCAAGGTGGACTTGCCCGCGCCTTCCACCCCCAACAAACCCACGCCTTCACCCGGGTATAGCTCCAGGCTGACCTGATCCAGCGCCCGTTGGGTGCCAAAGGTCTTGCACAGGTCACGCGCGCGGACCAGGGGCTGGGGTGCAACGGCAACGGGGTTGCTCATGGCTAATCTCTAATGCGCTACGGTGACTCATCCCAGCGCGACGAGGCGCTGATTTACTCCGTGTAACAATGAGTTAGGTGGCGAATTAAAGGCAAAGCCTTATGAACAATCCAATAGCTGGATCGCATATGGATTGGTTTTTCAGTTATATGCAATGGGCGCTCAGCGTGTTGAATCCATTCAGCATCAGACCCGTGTGGGAGCTGGCTTGCCTGCGATGCAGACACCTCGGTACATCAGGCACACCCAGTTGATGCCATCGCAGGCAAGCCAGCTCCCACAGGGGAACGCGTCAGCTCCAGAGACCCGGTCGGCTACTAGGCCGCCGCGCTTTGCTTTTGATTTTGATCT
Source organism: Pseudomonas sp. Marseille-Q1929 (assembly GCF_017316265.1). NCBI lineage: Bacteria > Pseudomonadati > Pseudomonadota > Gammaproteobacteria > Pseudomonadales > Pseudomonadaceae > Pseudomonas > Pseudomonas sp. Marseille-Q1929. Next base: position 117,472 of record NZ_JAFLWU010000011.1, on the reverse strand, counting down.
TAGGCGCCCCGTTAAACACGCTGGCCGGAATTCGGCATGGATTTGGGGGGTAAACCGGCAGGGATGCCGGTTTAGCCGCCCCGCGCCATGGATGGCGCGTGGCGGCGGCCCCCCAAATCCATGTCGGATTACGGGCATGCCGAGCCTAGGCGAGGCACCGAGTGTTGGGGCAAGAGCGTTTTGCTTACTTTTGCGCTCTTCAAAAGTGAGCCGCCGTAAGGGCGGAACCCTAAGCAGCCGTTACCCAAATAATGGATATGTACACAGAAAGACCGCTATCGCAGGCAAGCCAGCTCCCACAATAGAGCGGCGTACATCCGATAAGACTTGGCCGCCTGCCACATAGCCTTCGCGAGCAAGCCCGCTCCCACACAAGCCTGCTTACACATCCAATCACTGTCAGGCTTCAGATCCGACGACGCCGATTCAGCGCAGGGATAGCGGTTTCAGCAACAGCCACTTGCTGAACCTGCGCCACGGTACACACCGCCAACTGCGCCAACGTCGGCTGACTGAACAACGTGCGCGCATCCACCTCCAGCCCCGCCTTGCGCATCCGCGCCACCACATTCACCGCCAGCAACGAATGCCCCCCCAGTTCAAAAAAGTGGTCATACCGCCCCACCCTTTCCAACTTCAACACCTCGGCCCAGATCCCGGCCATCACCGTTTCAACCTCCCCAACCGGCGCCACATACGCGCGGCTGAGCACCGACGCCAAACCCGGCTCCGGCAGCGCCTTGCGATCCAGTTTGCCAGCCGGATTCAGCGGCAAGGCGTCGAGCTGTACAAACGCCGCCGGCACCATGTACTCCGGCAGTTGCTCCAGCACATGCGCACGCAACACCTCCGGGCTCGGCGCCTCGGCACGCAGGGTGAAGTACGCCACCAAGCGCTCGTCACGAATCAGCACCGCCACCTCGCACAACGCCGGATGCGCCGCCAGGCACGCTTCGATTTCCCCCAGCTCCAGGCGCACGCCGCGCAGCTTGACCTGGAAGTCGTTACGCCCAAGGAAATGCAGGTTGCCATCCGCCAAGTACCGCACCAGATCGCCGGTGCGGTAAAGGCGATCACCGGCCACAAACGGGCTGTCGATAAACCGCTCGGCGGTCATCTGCGCCAGCCCCAGGTAGCCGCGCGCCACGCCGACCCCGCCGATATGCAATTGGCCGCTGACGCCCATCGGTACCGGCGCATCATGTTCGTCCAACACATACAGGCGGGTATTGCTGATCGGTCGACCAATCGGCAATTGCAGCGCGGGCACGCGGGCACCCGGCTCCAGGGTCCAGGCGCTGCTGTCCACCGTGGCTTCGGTGGGGCCATAGACGTTGTGCAAGCGCACCTGCGGCAGGCGCGCCTGCACGCCGCGGGCCAGGGCCTCGGTGAGTTCGCCGCCGCCACACAACACATCGGTCAGGCTGCTGCACAACGTTGACTCTTCCAGTTCAAGGAACTGCTGCAACATCGCCGGCACGAATTTGATCACGCTGATTTGTTCATCACGAATCACTTGCGCCAGATACGCCGGTTCGCGATGCCCATCGGGCCGCGCCAGCACCAGGCGCATGCCATTGGCCAGCGGCCAGAACAGCTCCCACACCGAGCCGTCAAAGCTGAACGGCGCACGTTGCAACAGCGCGCCGCCTTCGGCGTTCGGGCACAGCTGCGAGCCCCAGTGCAGCAGGTTGGTCAGGCCGCGGTGTTCGATCATCACGCCCTTGGGCGTGCCGGTGGAGCCCGAGGTGTACATCACGTATGCCAGGTTGGCGGGGGTCAGGCCCGGCACCCGGGGGTTACCGGCGGGCGCCTGTTGCCAGGTGCAGCGGTCGAAGTCGAACACCGGGATCGCCACGTCACCCGGCAAGTCGCGGGTGGCGCCATGCACCAGCAACGCCACCGGTTGGCTGTCGTGGAGCATGTAGGCCAGGCGTTCGCGGGGATAGCTCGGGTCCAGCGGCACGTAGGCGCCGCCCGCCTTGAGAATCGCCAGCAACCCCACCACCAGGTCGAGCCCGCGCTCGACGCACAGCGCCACCCGCGAATCCGGCTGCACCCCACGCTCGCGCAAGGCGTATGCAAGCCGATTGGCGCGCTCGTTGAGTTCACGATAAGTCAGTTGCAACGTGCCGGCCTGCACCGCCACCGCATGAGGGATATGCCGCGCGTGGGCCTCGAACAACGCTTGCACCGTCTGGGTTTCATCGTGGTCGGTGACCGTCGCATTGAGGTCCACCAACAGCCTGTGCAGTTCGCTGGCGGGCAGCACCGGCACGTCGCGCAATGGGCTTTGCGGGGCATGTTCAAGTGCATCCGCCAGGCCATTGAGTGCAGTGTCGAGGTAGCCCAACAGACGCGCGGCACCGACCTGGCGCGGCGCCTTGGCCTTGAGGCGAAAGCCGCTGGCAACGTCGTCCACGGTGAGCATCAGCGGATAACTGAGGATGTCTTCGCTGCTGAGCAAGGCAATGCCCGGCCCCAGGTCCGGCGCGGCGTCTGCAGCGGTATGCCGATAGTTGAGCAGACTGTTGAACAGCGGCGCCACCTGGCTGCAACGTTGGGCCAGGGCGAGGGAGGCTTGTTCATGGACCAGTAGCGCGCTCAATTGGCGGTGGGTGTCGCGCACCGCCTCGATCACGCTTCGCCCAGCCAAACTCAGGCGCAGCGGCAGCGTGTTGATGAACATGCCGAGGGCCCGATCCGCACCTTCTCCCGCCTGCAAGCGACCGAGCAATACGCTGCCGAACACCACGTCCTCACGGCCGGCCACGCGGCTGAGCACCTGGGCCCAGGCCAGGTGGAACAGGCTTGCGGCGCTCACGCCCAAGGCCCGTGCCTGCGCGCGCAAGCGCTGGTTGAGAAGTTCGTCCAACACTTGTTCGGCGGCTTCGGTGTCGGCAGGCTGCGCCCGATGTTCCTGTAGGCCGAAGGCCAGGGTCGGCTCGTCAACGTCGGCCAAACGCTCACGAAAGAACGCTTCATGCGCCGCCTGACAAGCGGGTAGGCGTGCCTGCGCGACCACATTGCGATACGGCACCGGCGCGGGCAATCGCGCCTGTTCACCGCGCAGATGGGCGCGTATTTCGTCCAGCAGAATCGTGGTCGACGTGGCGTCATTCACCAGATGATGGAAGCGCAACCGGGCGACCCAGCGCTGCTGCTCCGGCTCCTCGCGATAGTCCAGGGCCAGCAACGGCGCCTGGCGCAGATCCAGCGGTGCACAGGCTTCGCCCAGCGGCTCGACCCGCAGCGTCGCCGCGCGCCACACCACTTGCATCGGCTGCTCAAGGGCGTCCCACACCAGGCTGGTGCGCAGGATGTCGTGGCGGTTGATCACCTGTTGCAGCGCCTGGGCAAATGCCTCCAACTGCGCGCGGCCGGCAAAGCTGAACAGCGCTTGCTGCTGATACGGATCGTGCTCATCGGTGAGGTGGTGGTAGAGCAACCCTTCCTGCAACGGCGCCAGCGGGTAGATCTCCTGCACATTCGTCGCACCGCCGGGAATGCCCGCGACGATGCGATCCAGGCTGGCCTGATCCAGCGTCGCCAGGGCCAGCAGATCCGGGGTGAGGACGGCGCAATCGGCCGGCACGCGGTTGGCCGGCACGTCGCTGTCGCGGCCCTCGCTCACCGCCGCCAGGGCCGCCAGCGTCGGCTGGCCGAACAACACCTGCACATCGGCACGCAGGCCGGCCTGGCGCATGCGTTGCACCAGTTGCACCGCCAACAGCGAGTGGCCGCCCAGCTCAAAGAAATGATCGTGGCGCCCCACTTGCCCGACCTGCAACAGCTCGGCCCATAGCTGCGCCAGGGTGGTTTCCACCCCCTCGTGCGGGGCCTCAAACACACGCGTGACGAAGGCGTCCTGCGTCGGTTCCGGCAACGCTTTACGGTCGAGTTTGCCGTTGGCGGTCAGCGGCAATGCCGCCAGCCGGGTGTAGGCCACGGGCAGCATATAGTCAGGCAACGAGGCTTGCAGATGGCTGCGCAATGCTTCGATTGCCAGCGGCTCACGCTCGATAAACCAGGCCAGCAGTTGCCCTTCGCGACACAGCACCACCGCGTCGGCAACCTGCGGGTGAGCGGCTAGTGCCGCTTCGATCTCGCCCAGTTCGATACGCACGCCACGGATCTTTACCTGATCATCGTTGCGGCCTAGATATTCCAGATTGCCGTCGGGCAGCCAGCGCGCCAGGTCGCCGGTGCGGTACATCCGCCCGCCCGTGTTGGGGTCATCGACGAAGCGCTGCGCCGTCAGGTCCGGCCGGTTGAAGTAACCACGGGCCACGCCCTTGCCGCCGACGTACAACTCCCCCGTGACGCCAATGGGCACCGCACGCAGGTGCGCATCCAGCAGGTAAACGCAGGCATTCGCCACCGGCGCACCGATATGCAACGACCGGCCCACCTCGACGCGGCCGGAGGTGGCGACCACCGTGGCTTCGGTTGGCCCGTAGTTGTTGATCACGGCAAAGGTCTGCGCCAGGGGGAACGCTCGCAGGCGGTCGCCGCCAATCAGCAAAGTGCGCAAGGTCGGGTGGCCCAGGCCCTGGCTGAAGGCGTATTCGGCAACCGGTGTTGGCAAGAAACACACGTCCAGCGGTTGCCCGCGCCACCAGTGCAGCAGCGCGTCGATATCCTCGGCACCGTCATGGGCCGGTGGCAGGTGCAAGGTGGCGCCCACGCACAGCGCCGGCCAGACCTCCCAGGCCATCGCATCAAAGCCAAACCCGGCGACACTCGCCGTGTGGCTGCCGGCCTGCAGGTCGAACGTGTGGCAGTGCCAGTCCACCAGGTTGCAGACGCTGTGGTGTTCGACCATCACACCCTTGGGCAAGCCGGTGGAGCCGGAGGTGTAGATCACATAGGCCAGGTGCGTCGGGCTGACCGCAACACGGGGCGGCTGGCTTGACGGCTCCGATGCCTGGCCCAGCGCAATCACGGGCACCGCCAGCGTGGGCAGGCGATGCAGCAGCTCGGGCTGGGCCAGCACCAACGCCGGCGCGCTGTCGTGCAGCAAGTAATGCAAGCGCTCGGCGGGATGGGCCGGGTCCACCGGCACGTAGCAGGCGCCGGCCTTGAGAATCGCCAACAACCCCACCAACGTGTCGAGGCCGCGCCGGGCGAGGATCACCACCCGATCATCCGGCTGTACGCCGTGGGCCAGCAGTTGCTGGGCCAAGCCATTCGCCTGTTGGTCGAGCGCGGCGTAGGTCAGCGCTTGCCCCTGGTACCGCGCCGCAATCGCCTGCGGCGTACGCTCGACCTGCGCTGCGATACGCTCGTGCACGGTGCGCGGCTCAACCAGCGGCCGCGCCGTGGCATTCCACTGCTGCAACCGGGCCTGCTCGACCGGCGTCACCAGCGTCAGTTCGCCGACCGGAACAGCGCTGTCGTCCAGCCCCTGTTCCAGCAGCCAGATCAAACGCTGCGCCAGCGCCTGCACCTCGTCGTGCTGGAAATACCCCTCGTTGTACACGCAATGCAGGCTCGCACTGCCCTGCTGGCGGTTGCTGCGCAGGTGGATGGCCAACGGCAGCGGCTCATGCAGATTGGACACCTTGACCGCCCGCGCCTGGACGTCGCCGTAACGCAGGTCATGGTCGTCCTGCTCGAACGACAGCGACACCTCGAACAACTGCTCGCGCCCGCTGCGGCGCAGGCCCAACTCGCGGTTCATTTCGCTCAAGGGAAAGCGCTGGTGGCGAAAATCCTGCTGGAGTTGGTCGCGCACGCCACGTACCAATTCACCAAAGGGCAATTGCGCATCGAACTGCAAACGCACCGCACTGACCTGGGCAAACAGCCCGACCGTCGCGCGAAACCGGGCGTTGGCGCGGTTGAGAATCGGCACCCCCACCACCCATTCCCCACGCTGGCTGGTACGGGTGAAATACACGTGCATCGCCGCCAGCAGCACATGAAACGCCGACGCCTGGTAACCCTTGGCAAGCTGCTCCATGCGTTCGAGCAAGGCTAGCGGAAACGCCTGCACCCAGGTGTTGCTCGGCGCCTTGGTGGTGTGACGAGGCGTCAGCAGCGGGTCCGGCAAGGTCTGGTACTTGGCCAGCCAATAGGCGCGGTCACGGGCATAACGGGGCGACTGCCGATAGCTCAGGTCGGCGTCGATAAAGTCGCGATAGGACGGCGCTTGCTGCACCAGCGGCTGTCCCTGTTGCAGGGCGCTGTACCGGCCGGCAAGGGATTGCAGCATCTGGCCAAACCCCCAGCCATCCAGGATCAAGTGGTGGGCCTGGGTGCCGAGGCGGTAATGCTGGCTGCCAAGCTTGACCAGGAAGAAGCGGAACAACGGCTCGCCTGCCAGGGCATAGGGCCGGGCCATCTGCGCTTGCATCAAAGCCTGGAACGCGGCAAGTGGATCCGGCTGCGCCGACACGTCATGCAGGGCCACCTCGGCCGCCATCTCGGCGACAAAGGTTTGCTGGGGCAAGCCCTCGGCGTCGCCATGCACTTGGCTGCGCAGCGCATCGTGGGTGGCCACCAGTTGCGCGATGGCTTGCTCGATCAGCGCCGGCACTACGGCGCCGGCAAAGTCCACGTAGCCACCGATGTTGTACAGCGGCGAGTCGCCCTGGCGCAGTTGGTCGAGCCAGATGTCCTGTTGCGCGGCGGTGAGGGGGAAGCGGGTCGGCAGGCAGGGTAAGGGCTGCATAAGATCCTTCTCATGGGTGTCAGGCACTGGCCGCGCAGGAGGGCCCACTACGGCGAAATTGCCGGATTTGAGCATGGGGTCCGGGGCCTGTCTGTCACCCTAAACCCGGACATCCAAATGGGTGGAATTGGGATTGGCTGAAGGCCTACCGCTGAAACGATTAAATAGATGTAGGACATTCGCTATGACTGGCCGATGTCGATCGACTGAAAGCCGTCAAAATGAAAAATTATTATTTTAAAAATCAATAACTTAAATGAATTTTCAGATTATTTTTCAATTTCATTGGGCGGAAAATGCTGTCAGAAACGTCGAGTTAATGACGTTATTTTAATGGCAGCTTACGTCACGTATTTCTGATACATACGTAGGATAAATCACCTGACTGAATAGGATTTCACGGGCTGATTGCTGACGATTTTGGACATCAAGGATGAGATGGCTATGAGCTTGACGCAGAGTATTGGCACCACGGACAACCCGCATTTCTACGCCGAGATGGGTGAGTTGATTGCCAACAGTGGCCATGAGGATTTCGCCGCCAACCTGTTGCAACTGGTCGACAAATGGGTGCCGATCCACCTGGTGGACCTCAGTGAATGGACCCTCGATGACACCCGCGACAGCGTGCTCGACATCACCTTGCTCGGCAGCGCGGGGCTCAAGCAGGCGTTGTCGGCCCCGCAGACCCTGCACCCGCTCAACACCCATCCGCTGCTGCGCGACATGTTGCGCATGCAAGACCCGCTGCTGATCCAGATGAAAGCCAAGGCCGGCAGTTCACACCAGTGCAACCTGGTGTCGCGCCAGGCCAACCGACGGTGTGTGATTTCGCTGTACCGCCCGCCCACCCAGCGCGGTTTTTCCTTGGCCGAATTATCGTTTCTCAAGTGCCTTTCGGAGACCCTGTTACCGCTGATGGAACGGCATGCACACAGCCTGCGCCAAGCGCCACACAGCCAGATCGAAGCGCCGCATAACCTGCTGGAGCAGTCGCAGTTGCAGCGCGAGTTCTACAAGCGCCTGGCACTGAGCGATATCACCTTGTCGGCGCGGGAGCAGGAAGTGTGCCTGGGCCTGTTGACCGGCGGCACCGTGCCGCAAATGGCGGAAAAACTCAGCGTAAAAAACAGCTCGGTGGAGACCTACCTCAAGCGCGCCGCCGCCAAGCTGGGCGTCAGCGGCCGCCACGGGTTGGCGAAATGGATGGTGGGCGCCTGATGCGCACACTGACGCTCGCCCTCGCCTGCCTGCTCGGCGGCTGCTCACTGATCCCGCACTACCAGCGCCCCGCCGCGCCGGTCCCGGAGCAATTCCCCCAAGGCGGGGTGTACACCTCGACGGTCACCACGGACTGGCAACCGCTGTTCCATGAACCGGCGCTGCAACAGCTGATTGTCGATGCATTGCACAACAACCGCGACCTGCGGGTGGCGGCGCTGAACGTCGAAGCGTTCCAGGCACAGTACCGCATCCAGCGTGCCGACCTGTTCCCGGCCGTGTCCGCCAGCGCCGCGGGCAAGCGGCAAAAGCTACCCGGGGACGTGACCGGCACCGGCCAGTCTGCGATCACATCGAGCTATTCCGCCACCTTGGGCCTTAGCGCCTACGAGCTGGATTTATTCGGCCGCGTGCGCAGCCTCAGCGAACAGGCGATGCTCACGTACCTGGGCACCGAACAGGCGCGGCGCAGTGCGCAATTGAGCCTGGTGGCCAACGTCGCCAACGCCTACCTGACCTGGCGCGCCGACCAGGAACTGCTGGCATTGGCCCAGCAAACCCTGGCCGCCGACGATCACAGCCTGCGCCTGACCCAGCGCAGCAAAAGCGCGGGCAAAGCCTCGGCGCTGGAGGTGGTACAGGCGCGCACCAGTGTCGAAAGCACCCGCGCCAGTGTGGCCCGCTATCAACGCCAGGTGGCCCAGGACCTCAACAACCTGACCCTGCTGGTGGGCACGGCGGTGGATGCAGACCTGCCCGCCCGCCCGCTGACCGCCGACCTGGTGGCGTCGGTGCCGGCCGGGCTGCCCTCGGACCTGTTGCAACGGCGCCCAGACATCCTCCAGGCCGAATACCAACTGCAAGCCGCCAACGCGAATATCGGCGCCGCCCGGGCCGCGTTTTTCCCGTCGGTGACCCTCACCGCCAACACCGGCAGTGCCAGCACCGAACTGTCGGGGCTGTTCAAGGGCGGCTCTGGCACCTGGACCTTCCAGCCGCAGATCAACCTGCCGATCTTCAACGCCGGCAGCCTGCGCGCCAGCCTCGACTACGCCAAGCTGCAAAAAGACATCAGCGTGGCCCAGTACGAAAAAGCTATCCAGACCGCCTTCCAGGAAGTCGCCGACGGCCTCGCCGCCCGCCAGACCTACACCGACCAACTCGCTGCACAACGGGATTTTGTCGCGGCCAACCAGGTGTATTACGACTTGGCGCAACACCGCTACCGCAGTGGGGTGGACAGTAACCTCACGTTCCTGGATGCGCAGCGTTCGCTGTTCAGTTCGCAGCAGGCGTTGATTGTCGACCAGCTTGCGCAACTGGTGGCGCAAGTGCGTTTGTACACGGCGTTGGGCGGTGCGTGGGGCGTCGATCAACAACTGGGGCAAGGCCTGGCGCCGGTCGAAAATGTGGGAGCGGGCTTGCTCGCGAAGGCGGTGGGTCAGTGAATACATCTTTGACTGACCCACCGTCTTCGCGAGCAAGCCCGCTCCCACATTTGGATAGGTGCCGACCCGAAGCACTATGCGCACCGCCCATTCCCTGTGGGAGCGGGCTTGCCCGCGAAGGCGGAGTGTCAGGCAGTACATCTGCTGGCTGACCCACCGTCATCGCAGGCAAGCCAGCTCCCACATTTGGCTATGTGCCAGGCCCAAGCACTATGCACACCGCCCATTCCCTGTGGGAGCGGGCTTGCCCGCTAAGGCGCCCTCACAGGCAACCCCCTACCAACGCCCCGTCGCCAGACTGAACGGCGAAAACTGCGCAAACTGCCAACGCAGCGCCAACGCCGCCGGGCGCCAGACCACCTGCTCCACCGTCACCGTCCACAGCCGCTGCGCGCCCTCGAACTCTGCGACCTGCGGCCCGCTAAGGATCAGTTCCGTACGCCCGGCAAGCTGCAACACATCCCCCGACGCAAAATCGATAAACAACAAACCCGCCACCGGATTGAGCTGCAAATTGCCCAGGGTGTTGAAAAACAGGTTGCCGGCAAAGTCTGGAATGGTCAGCACGTTGCCCTCGACCCGCACAAAACCCTGGTTGCCACCGCGATGGGAGACATCCACCGAGCGTTCGCCGTCGGTGTCCATATAGCTGGCGACAAAGAACGTATCGGCGTTGCGGATCAGCGTTTGCACCGTTTCATCCAAGCTCTCGGAGCGCTCGACCTGCGTACCGGGTCTGCGCGCAATCCCGTCCACCGGCCGCAGTTGGATGTACTTGGGGCAGTTGCCAAACGTGTGCTCCACCTGCACCGAGAACCCCTCATGATCAAGGTCAGCGACCCGGCCGTTCATGCGATTGCGCCGCCGGGTGTTGAGGTCGATCCCCAGCACGCCCACCGCAGCGCCATCACGCAAGCCTGCGCGGGCGGGGTCGCTCAGGGAGGGCTGGCTGTCAACCTGCAACGTCTGCGGGTCAGGCGAGTGGGCAAACCCCGGCGCACCTTCCACCAGCGTGGCCCAGGGAATACCCTGCTCGTCCACCACGCCGAGCAGCAGGTAGGGCAACAGTGGATAGAAATCGCGGTGCTGCTCGGGCAAGTGATCGCGGATCACTTTCGGCCCGACCACCGCCATGCGTTCGGCCACGCCCACTGCGGCTTGCAGTTGCCGCTCGCCGGCATGCCAGGGAGATTGTTCGTTCAGGTTCATGGCGATCACCTCAGGTTGTAGGCCCCCATGCTGCGCCCTGCGCCGCAGCGAGAGAATCACCACGCCCGGCAATCCACTATTACGCCAGCTGAAATGCCGGATGGGCGCGCAGTGCCGTCACACAGTGCTCGACAAAGCTGCGCACGCGCATCGGGGCGTTGCGGCCTGCGCGGTACACCACATGAATCGGCAGCGGGGGCTGTTCGTAAGCCTGCAAGACCCGGCGCAGTTGCCCGCTGAGCAGATGCTCATGCACCGGGTAACTCAGGCAACGCACCAGCCCTGCGCCGTGCACCGCCGCGTTGATCGCGCCTTGCACGGTGGTGCAGCCCAAACGGGCCTTGAATTCATGGCCCTGAAAAGCCCAATCCACCTGGGAGATCAGGCGATGGTGCTTGAGGTCCTGTGGGTGCTGGGGTTCGCCGTGGGCCGCGAGGTAGCCGGGGCTCGCGCATAGCATCTGCCGCACCTGCCCCACGGGCCGTGCAATCAGTGACGAGCTAGGCAGTTCGCCGACGAGGATCGCCACGTCCAGGCCTTCTTCGTGCAGGTTCGGGTAGTAGTCGTGGTAGTGCGCGTCAAGACGCACCTGGGGATAGCGGTCCAGGTAGTGGGCCAACACCGGCGCCATCACATAACTGCTGAACAGCAACGGCAAGAACACCCGCAGATTGCCCTGGGCCTGCACATGCAAACCCTTGGCGGAAGCTTCGGCGACGTCCACCGCCGCCAGCAGGCGCAGGCAGTCGGCCAGGTAGGCTCGGCCCACTTCGGTGAGGCTAACGCCCCGCGTGCTGCGCGCCAGCAATGGCACCCGCAGGCGCGCTTCCAGGCGGGCGACCGCGCGTATCAGGGTCGGGCCTGAAACCTGCGCCGCGCGCGCCGCCGCAGCCAGGCTCGGCTGCCCGGCCAGTGCGGCAAACCGTTGCATATCGCGAAAGTGCTCCATCAGCCGCGCCGGTTCAGGCCGGCATCCTGGCCCAGGCGAGCGCTGAGAAAATCGACAAAACTGTGGACCTTCGCCGGTACGCGCGCGCTCTTCTGGAACACCACCTGGATCGGCAGCGGCGGCGGTTCAAAGCTTGCGAGGACAATCTCCAACTCCCTCACCGCCACCGCTGCCGCCACCTGATACGACAGCACCCGCGTCACGCCCCAGCCCTGGCGCGCGAGGTTGATCGCGGCGTTATTGGCCGTGACCACCAGGCGCGGCTCGATGGGCACGGTCAGCGCTTGGTCGTGTTCAACAAAGGTCCATTCATTCACACGTTGGCTGGCGGAGGTGGTGGCGATCTTCGCTTCACGCAATTGCGACGGGTGTTCAGGGCGCCCGTGCTGGTCGAGATAACCAGGCGATGCACACACCACCCGCCGCACTTCACCAACCTTGATCGCCTGCTGCCCCGGCTCGTGCAGGTGGCCGATGCGCACGGCCACATCGACACCTTCGTCATGCAGGTTGACCACACGATCCACCAGCAACGCATTGATCGTCACCAACGGAAAACGATCGAGAAACGCCCCCAGCGCCGGCGCCACATACAGCTCGCCAAACAGCACCGGCGCGGTCACCGTCAAGTGCCCGCAGGGGATCGAATAGCTGCCCGCCGCCGCTTCTTCGGCTTCATCCAGTTCCGCGAGGATGCGCCGGCAGTCTTCCAGATAACCCTGGCCGGCCTCGGTCAAGTGCAGGCTGCGGGTGGTGCGCGCCAACAGCTGGGTGCCGATGCGTTGCTCCATGGCGGCGATGGCCCGCGTCACACTGGGTGGCGAGGTGTTCAAGCGGCGCGCGGCGGCGGCAAAACCGGCCTCCTCGGCCACCGCGAGGAACACCTGCATTTCATGGAATCGGTCCATCGTCACTCCTTCTGTTGTTTACACACCTGTGGCGAGGGAGCTTGCTCCCGCTGGAGTGCGCAGCGCTCCCAAGATTTCTGGGGCCGCTGCGCAGCCCAGCGGGAGCAAGCTCCCTCGCCACAGGTGTTCATATCAAGCTTGTTGCAGGCCGGCCGCCGTGCGCGGCATGCCGATGAAGCCCGGCAACGCTTCGATGCTGGCCAGCCAGGCACGCACTTGAGGGTAGTCGGCCAGCGACACATTGCCTTCCGGCGCATGGGCGATGTAGGTGTAGAAAGCGATATCGGCAATGCTCGGCTGCTCACTGGCGAGGAAACGGCTGTGGCTCAGTTGCTGCTCCACCAATTGCAACAAGCCATGGGCGCGGCTGATGGCGTTGACGGTATCGACCTCGGCACCAAACACCACCGCCAGCCGCGCAGACGCCGGCCCCACATGCAACTGACCCGCCGCCGCCGACAGCCAGCGCTGCACACGGGCCTGCCCGACAGGGTCGCTGGGCAGCCATTGGCCCTTGCCGTATTTACTGGCCAGGTAGACCAGGATCGCATTGGAATCGGCCAGCACGGTGCCATTGTCATCGATCGCCGGGACCTGGCCAAAGCTGTTGATCGTGGCGAGAAAATCCGCCGACTTGTGCGCGCCTTGCGCGAGGTCCACCAGGATAAATTCCGTGGGCAAACCCAGCAGGGACAACATCAGCTCCACGCGATGGGAATGGCCGGACAGCGGGAAACCATAGAGTTTGATCGCAGCGTGGGACATGACAGGCTCCAAAATGAGGTTATCGACGCCGGCCATGGTCCACCGCTGCCGTGATCGTTGGAATCACCAGGATTTACAATCCAGCATTTCATCAGGTGAAACAATCAGGCCGGCTGTCAGGCCGCCTCGCTTTGCTTTTGATTTTGATCTTAGGCGCCCCGTTAAACACGCTGGCCGGAATTCGACATGGATTTGGGGCTCTTTTCCAAAAGTGACCCGCCGTAAGGGCGGAACCATAAGCCGCCGTAACCCAAATAATGGATATGTACACAGAAAGACCGCTATCGCAGGCAAGCCAGCTCCCACAATAGAGCGGTGTACATCCGATAAGACTTGGCCGCCTGCCACATAGCCTTCGCGAGCAAGCCCGCTCCCACACAAAGCCATCACCCACAGGGATGTCAGCGCTCTTCAAGGCGCTCGCGCAAAAACCGATGCCCCACCGAAAACAACCGCCGATACGTCAACAATACCGCCCCCACCGTGCCCAATGCCGACGCCGCGGCAATCAAGAACATGATCACGATCTGATACCGCACCGCATCCACCGGGCTTTCCCCCGCCAGTACCTGGCCGGTCATCATGCCGGGCAGGCTGACGATGCCGACCACGGTCATCTGGTTCAGCGTCGGGATCATCCCCGCGCGCACCGCCTGGCGAATAGCGTCCTGTGCCGCCTCCCAGCGTGAGCCGCCGAGGGCGAGGATCATTTCGATGGTGTTGCGCCCCGACGTCAGCTCCTGAGTCATGCGTTCTATGCCCAGCGACACGCCGGTCAGGGTGTTGCCGAGGATCATCCCGAGGATCGGAATCGCATACTGCGGCTCGTACCAGGGGTGGATGCGAATCACCGCAAACAGCCCCACCGCCGTCACCAACCATGAGCTGCCCCACACCGACAAGATGCTGTCGACCCGCTGCCCCTTGTACGTGCGCCGCCCGCGTCCGGCGGCGGAGATGCCGGCAATCAGGGTCATGGCGCACATCAACGGCAGCACCACGTACCAGTAGGCAAACTCGAACACCCAACCCAGCAGGTAACCGATGGCCAACAGTTGCACCACGGTGCGCACCGCCGCCCACAGCAATTGGCGGCCGAGGCCCAGGCGCAGGAGCAGCGACAGCGCACCGTTGACCAAGATCAGCGAGGCGGCGATGCCCAGGTCGAGGGCGGTGAGGTTCTGGTAATTCATGGTTGGGAGACTCCATCCAACACGCCGGCACTCATGTGCAAGTGGATGTCGCTCATGCGCTGGGCCTGGTCGAGGTCGTGGGACACCCAGATGCACGCACGGGATTGATCGCCGGCGAACCAGGCGTCGATCAGCGCTTCCACTTCGCGGGATGACGTGGGGTCGAGGGCGGCAGTGGGTTCGTCCAGCAGCAAGACTTCGGGGTTCAGTTGCAGGGTGCGGATCAACGAGACCACTTGGGATTCACCGCCAGACAAATCCGCAGCTTTTTTTGCCAGGAAGTCCGGCGCCTTGCCTGCGTGGCCCAGCAATGTGGTGACGGCTGCAAGGTCGAAACTGCGGTTGCGCGAGGTCTTGAGGCTGAACGGAAAACGCAGGTTGTCTTCCACCGTGCCTTCGAGCAACGCCGGGCGCTGGGACAGGTAGCTGATATGGCAACGGTAATGGGGAATCTCGGCGTTGCCGATCGGCTGGCCGTTCCACAGGACTTGCCCAGAGGTGGGTGCGTCGAGCAGGGCCAGGGCGCGCAAAAAGACACTTTTGCCAGAGCCGGAGGAACCGGTGATGGACACGCGGTCCCCGGCGTTCAAGATGAAATCGGTGGGCTGGAGCAAGGGCACTTGGCGGCGCTCGTCCATGCGCGTGAGGGCGCGGGTTTCAATCAGCGGGGTGTCAGTCATGAACTCGATACTCGGTGAGCGGCTTGCAATCAACTATTTCACTGCCTATATTCCCCGCCTGGCGCCTTCTACGCCACCTTCCGCGGAAAGGGCTGCGCCCAAGACACAGCAACACCCTCTTTTTTCTACGACTCCCAACCTTAAAGCGGACAAGGTTCACACTAGGAGCTCGTATGTCCCACCACTTCAACACCGACGGCCGCCTCAACCTTGAACAGCAGCGCAAGCGCGCCAAGGAACTGTTGCCGCGTCTCAAAGCCCAAGACCCCAGCGCTACGCTATCCAAGGCGCAATGGGCGATCGCCAAGCAACTGGGCTTCAGCAGCTGGCCCAAGCTCAAGGCCCATGTGGACGCCATCGACTTCGCCGCGCGCCACCCCGACTTTGCTGCCTGCGATGAAGCCCGCACCACCCATTGGCGCTGCGGCAATGACATCGCCCACAGCCTGCAACTGGTCGGGTTCAAGGGCCGCTTCCAGATGCTCAGCGACCCGTTGTGCATGGGCCCGGTGCGTGACCTGCCCAGCGCAGACTATCAGGCCCTGCGCGCCACCTTTATCAGCCAGGCGTTTGCCATGGATGAGGGCGATGCCGCCCGTAGGCTGGCCGACGAATACGCCCAACTAGAAAGCCTGGCCAACGCCGAACACAGCGTGCTGTGGTGCGAAGCGGACGCCTATGACCAGTTGTTCCTGATCCGTACCTTGGCCGGTTTGGAACGGGCGCCGAAGCGACTGGAGCTGATCGAGGTAGACCACATCCCCGGCGTGCAACGTTTTATCGGCATCGGCCAACTGGCGCCGGATGTGCTCGCGTGGTTATGGCCGCAGCGCCGCGTGATCGATGACGACGCGGTGCAACTGGCGCGGCAGGCGTGGTCGGCGTATTGCGCCAGCTCGCCGGTCAAATGGGCGGAACTGGCCCACGGCACACAGCCTGCCCTGCCCTTTTTGGCGCCCGCGTTGTTGCGGCAGTTGCAGGAATTGCCCGGCGCCCGCGATGGCTTGTCGCTGACCGAGCGCCTGACCCTGGGCTATCTCGCCGAAGCCGGGCCAAAACCGGCGGGCCGGGTGTTTGCCGAGCTGATGGCCAAACGTGAGCCGCTGCCGTTTCTGGGGGACATGATGTTTTATGCGCTGTTGCGGCCGTTGATCGATGGTGCGGCGCCGTTGCTGGCGGAGACGGAGGCGGGGTTGGTGCTGACTGGATTGGGTCGGACGGTGCTGGATGGGCAGGCGTATTGGTTGAAGCATGCGAGCCATGAGCGGTGGGTGGGCGGTGTGTGCTTGCGGCCTGGAGAGGCGCATTGGGCGCTGGATGAGCATCTTCAGCCCGTAATCAGACACTGATCCGGCGCGATCCAATGTGGGAGCTGGCTTGCCTGCGATAGCGGTGGGTCAGTTTGCACATCAGTGACTGATACACCGCTATCGCAGGCAAGCCAGCTCCCACATTTTGATCTTTGTACATCAGATAGAGAATGAAGATCTCTTTACGGCAGTGGGTCGAACTTCAGGGCACTCAAGCTCTGCACCTTGTCCTCACGCACCATCTTGTATTCGGTATTCGGGCCGATCCAGCGATCCCAGATCGCATCGATCTCCCCGGCCTTTTCCATCGCCATCAACGACTCATTGACCTTGGCCAGAAACGCCGGCTCATCGCGACGCATGCCCGCACCAATCGGCTCCAACGCCATCGGTTCCTTGGCAATCGCCAGTTCCACGCCACCGGCCTTGGCCTGGTTGACCAGTTTCAGCGCAGTCATGGTGTTGGTCACCAAGCCCACCACTTTATTCTGTTGCAGGGCCATATAGGCCGAGCCGGTGTCCTGGAAGGTCACCGGGGTGGCGCCGGCGATGCGGATCGATTGCTCCGAGGTGGAGCCCTTGGTCGAGCTGATGCGCTTGTCCTTGAAGAAGCTTTTCGGCTGGTCGGCGTTGGCCGCGCGCACCACCAGGGTTTCCTTGGCGATGTAGTACGGGTCGCTGAACTGGATCTGTTCGGCGCGGGTCTTGGTGTACGCCAGGTTGGCGAAGATCACATCGACGCGGCCCATCTTCACTTCGGGAATGCGCGCTTCAACCGACAGCGGCTTGAGTTCCAGGGCCACGCCCATGGTCTTGGCCAGGGCTTTGCACAGGTCCACGTCCATGCCCACCAGTTCGCGGGTTTTCGGATCCGGCGCGGAGAATGGCGGCACATCGGCGTACACGCCGCAGCTCAGGGATTGCTTGGCGAGGATGTCGCTCAATTGGTCGGCCTGTGCCACAGCCACGGCCAACGGCGCCAATGCCAATGCAATAAACAGATGCTTCATACCCATGGGAAATCTCCAGAAAGTTGGACCAGCAAAATGGCAGAAGGAATCAAGCCGCCGCAGCTCAGTGGGCCCGCAGGTCGGCGATGAAGCGTTGCGCTCGCGGGTGCGAAGGCTGGGTGAAGAAGGCGTCGGGGCTGCTCTTTTCCAGAATCTGCCCCGCGTCCATAAACCAGATGGTGTCGGCCACTTCGCGGGCGAAATTCATCTCGTGGGTCACGCACATCATGGTCATGCCGTCCTTGGCCAAGCCTTTCATCACGCTCAGCACTTCACCGACCATTTCCGGGTCGAGGGCGCTGGTGGGCTCGTCGAACAGCATCACCGGCGGTTCCATCGCCAATGCACGGGCAATCGCCACCCGTTGTTGCTGGCCGCCAGACAACTGCGCGGGGTAGGCGCCGGCCTTGTGGGCCAGGCCCACGCGGTCGAGCAGTTCCATGGCCTTTTGCTTGGCCGCCGCACCCTTGAGGTTGCGCAGTTTGTTCGGCGCCAGGGTGATGTTTTCCAGCACCGACAGGTGCGGGAACAGGTTGAAGCTCTGGAACACAAACCCCACGCGGCTGCGCAGGCGATTGATCTGGGCGTCGGTGCCGTGTACGTCCTGGCCGTCGAACAGGATCTGGCCGTTCTGGATATCTTCCAGGCGGTTGACCGTGCGGATCAGCGTGGACTTGCCCGAGCCCGACGGCCCGCACAGCACCACCACTTCACCGGGGTTCACTTCGGCGGTGATGTCGGTGAGCGCCTGGTACTCGCCGTACCATTTATTGATTTTCGAAAACATGATCATTGGATGCATGAGCGCAGCCCTCTTCAATTATCGGTGGCCAGCAACGGCTTGCCGGGCACGGTCTGCCCACCGTTACCGAGGCGCTTGCGCGCAATGCGTTGTTCTACCCAGCCAGCCAGGCGGGTCAGGCCGAAACACAGCAGGTAGTAGATGATCGCCAGGATGACAAACACCTGGAACGGCTTGGTCAGCAACTGGTTGTTGACCTGGTTGGCGGCGAAGGTCACTTCCTGCACGTTGATCACGTAGCCCAGGGAGGTTTCCTTGATGATCGAGATGAACTGGCTGATCAGGCTGGGCAGCGCGTTGTACAACGCCTGGGGCAGGATCACCCAGACCGTGGTGCGCACGTAGCCCAGGCCCAAGGCGCGGGACGCTTCGTATTGCCCGCTCGGCAACGCCTGGATGCCGCCACGAATGATTTCGCACAGGTAGGCGCTCTGGTAGATCACCAGGGTGCAGAGCATGGTCATGAAGCCGGTGATGTTATGGCCGATCAGCAACGGCACCAGGAAGTAGGTCCAGAAGATCACCATCAGCAGCGGAATACCGCGCAGCACGTAGACCCACACCGTGGCCACCCAATACAAACCCTTCCACGGCGACACCCGCGCCAGCGCCAGCAACAGGCCGAACGGGAACGCCAGCAACAGCGCCAACGCAGCCAGGATCAAGGTGCTGGCCAGGCCGCCCAAGGGACCATGGGGATACTGGCCGATGAGGAACAGGGTCCAGTTGTTCTGCAGGATTTCAACGATATCGAACATCGCCATCTACCTCGCCAGGGCTTTGCTGAAGTGCCGGGCGAGCAATGCCCCGGCGCCCATCAGCAGCAGTGAAAACACCAGGTAGAACACCGTGGCCACCAGGTACGACTCGAAGGTGCGGAACGTGTAGTTCTCCACTTCGCGGCTGGCGTAGGTCAGTTCCATCACGCCGATCGCCATGGCCAGGCTGGTGTTCTTGAACAGCAGCACGGTGTGGTTGATCAGCGATGGCAGGCAGTTGCGCACACCCTGGGGCAGGATCACGTAGCGCATCGAACGCACGTAACCCAAGCCAAGAGCGCGAGACGCTTCGGTCTGCCCGGCGGGAATCGCGCGCAGGCCGCTGCGCATGTCTTCACAAAAATACGCGGCCTGGCACAAGCCCAGGGCGATCACCGAAAACAGGTATTCGGTGTTGTGGCTGGCCAGCCACAGTTGCGCGTTTTCGCTGAGCAGGGTCGGCACGCCGAAGTACCACAGCATCAGTTGCACCAGGGTCGGCACGTTGCGGTGGTAGGACACGTACCCCGCCACCAGGCGGTCGGCCAACTTGTTGCCGGTCAGGCGCACCGTGACCAGCGTCAGCGCCAGAATCATCGCCAGCAGCCAGGCGAACAACGCCAGCTGCAAGGTCATTTCGATGCCCTTGACGATCAGCTCGGCGTACTCGCCTTGCAGAATCGCGGCCAAATCGAAGTCTTGCTTCATGGTCAATCCCTATCGGCATTGGGCTAGGGCAGGAATCAAAATCACCCGGCGGGGCCGTGGCGGGATGCAGCGCTGACGGATCGATCCGTTCTGTTTTAGGGGGCTGTGGTTCAGCCCTGGTAATCCTGCGGACGCGCGGTGGACAGCCCGCCCGGCACCTGCAAGGTCGGGGTGATTTCCATATGCCCCACGTTCACCGCAATCGGCGCGGCAATCGCAAAGGCGATGGCGTTGGCGATGTCCTCAGCCTGGGGCAACTCAAAGCCCTCGACGAAGCGTTTGTAGGTCTCCTCGGAATCGCCGTGCACGTGGGCAAAGATGTCCGTGGCCACACGTCCCGGGCAGATCTCGGTGACCCGCACGCGCTTGCCGAACGCATCGATGCGCAGCTGGCGCGAGAGCATGCTCACCGCCGCCTTGGTCGCGTGATAGGTGGAGTTGCCGCCAAAGTTGTAGGCCGCCGCAATCGAGCTGATGTTGATGATGTGCCCGCAATCACGCTCGACCATGCCCGGCAACGCCAGGCGTGCCAGGTGCAGCACGGCGCGCAGGTTGACGTCGATCAGCAGGTCGATGCCATCGGCGTCGGCCTTGAGTAGCGAGCCCGGCTTGTCGACACCGGCGTTGTTGACCAGGATGTCGAAGGTGTTTTCCGCGAACAGCTCAGTCAGCCCGGCGATGTCGGTGACGTCGATGGCGTGGGCAATGCAGCCGGTCTTGGCGGCCAGTGCCTGCAACTTGTCGGCGCTGCGGGCCAGGGCATGCACCTGCACGCCTTCCTGGCACAGACGCTCGACAACGGCGGCGCCGATGCCCGAGGAAGCCCCGGTGACCAGCGCGGTTTTGTAGTCGGAAAATGGCATGGGGTATTCCTTGTACTGCGGGTTATGGTTCGACTCTATCCAGCCTTCAGGCGCTGGACCAAGACGCAATGGTTGTGTGGCGATAAGGCCTGCTTATGACGCGGCCAGCAGCTGGGAAATCGGCGTGATGCGCCCGCCCAGTTGCTCGATTTCGTGGCGAATAGTGCGAGCCAACTCGACTGCGCCGGGGGTGTCGCCGTGCAGCAGGATCGAATGGGCCGGCACCCGCAGCACCTTGCCGCTGAGGGCGGTGACGGTGCCCTCCTCCAGCAATTGGCGCACGCGCTGCAATACCGCTGCCGGTTCCTTGATCACCGAGCCTTCGACCTTGCGCGGCACCAGCAGGCAATCGTCGTCATAGGCGCGGTCGGCCAGAAACGTGGTGGCGACGCGCAGGCCGCATTTCTCGGCCGCCCCTTCAATGGCGCGGCTGCTGGACGAGCTGATAATCAGCGTCGGATCAAACGCCGCCACCGCCCGCACCAACGGCTCGGCCAGTGCGGCATCGGCGGCGGCCATGTTGCCGAGGGCGCCGTGGAAGCTCATGTGGGTCATGCGATGGCCATTCACCGCAGCCAATCCAGCCAGGGCACCGAGCTGGTAGATCACGTAGGTGGCGAGTTCCTTGATCTCGATATTCATCTGGCGCCGACCAAAGCCCATCAGGTCGGGGAAGCCCACGTGGGCGCCGAGATCGATGCCACCGGCTTTCGCCAGGCGCACGGTGGTGTCCATGATCAGCGGGTCGCCGGCGTGGTAGCCGCAGGCGACGTTGGCCGAGGAAATCAGGCGCATCAGCGCTTCGTCCTCGCCCATGCGCCACGGGCCGAAGCCTTCGCCGAGGTCGGCGTTCAGATCGATCTTCATGCTGGATACTCCAGGCCCAGGAACGCTTCGCCGTAGCCGACGGTGGTGCCGCAGGGCACGCGTACATCAATCACCCGTGCGGCCTCACGGCTGCGCTGGGGCAGCAGCAGGTCGCCGACTTGCAGCACCGCCACCAATTGCCCGGCGCTGAGCGGATCGCCCACGGCCACAAAGGGTTCGCTGAGTTGCGGATGGGTCAGCAGCAAGCGACCCAGGCCGGTGGTTCGCAGCACGTTGTCCGCAACCGTCGCCACAGCCACGGGCGCCGCAACGCTGACCGCAGGCGCACCGCGCTTGAGCGTCAAGTGCGCCCCCGGGCGACTCAGTTCGGCGCCGGCCAGGTGGTGTTCCTTGAGCCACAGTGCCAGTTGGCGAATCTCCTCGATTGTCATGCTTTAACTCCCTCTCGGTGCAGGTCCACCAGGCGGCTGACTTCGCGCAGGTAACGGCGATTGGTTTCCAGGGCCTCGACCGCGTCCTCATAGCTGCACTCGACAAAGCGCACCTTGCTGCCAATGGGCGCCTGGCCGAGGCGCCACAGGTCGGCCTCGATCACGCTGCCAAACTTGGGATAGCCGCCGCTGGGTTGGGCGTCGCGCATCTGGATGATTGGCTGGCCACCGTGGGGCACCTGGATCACGCCGGGCACGATGCCGTGGGAGCGGATTTCCATCGGTGCGATGGGCAGCAGCGGTTCGCCTTCCATGCGGTAGCCGTAGCGATTGCTCTGGGTGGTGATCTTCCACTCACCGGCCCAGAACGCGGCGCGGGAGCTTTCCTGGAAGCGCTCATATTCGGCGGCGGGCAACACACGCATGGCGGGCACGCCGTCGACCTGCAACGGCAGCGCCAGGCTTGGTGCCAACACGCCAAAGTCCAACGGCAGCGGGCTGATGCCGGGGCGCAAGGCAGCGAGGCGGTCGCCCTGCTGCAATGCCCGACCGTCCAAACCACCGAACTCGCCGCGCAGTTGGGTACTGCGTGAGCCGAGCACCGACGGCACGTCCACACCACCGGCGAGGCACAGGTAAGCGCGGCTGCCGGAGGTCGGATAACCCAGGTTCAATACTTGGCCTTCACGGCCCTGGTACACCCAGTTCGGCGGCAATGGCTGGCCGTCCAACGTCGCATCGCAAGCAGCGCCGGTCACGGCAAAGGCGCAGTCGTGCAGCAGCCGCACTTCGAACGGAAACAACGGGATTTCAATCGCCGCAGCGTCTTCAGGATTGCCCAGCAACAGGTTGCCCAGCGCCAGGGCCAGATGGTCCATGGCGCCCGAGGTGCCCACGCCTTGACCGAGGCTGCCGAAGCGGCCGAAGTCCTGCACGGTGGCCAGGGCGGTGGCCGATAGAATCTCGATCATCGAATGATCCTCTCGATGCGCAAGCGCAGGAAATCACCCGGCCGCAAGATCGCTGGCGGGGTTTGGGCGGGGTCGAAAAATGACATCTCGGTGCGGCCGATGGTGTTCCAGCCGCTGGGGCCGGGCGATGCGGACACGCCGGTCTGCACGCCGCCGATGGACACTGAACCGGCGCCGATATTCAGCACCGGCACTTGCCGGCGTGGCGTGGCCAGGCGCTGATCCATGCCACCGAGGTAGCAGTAACCCGGGTGGCTGCCCAAGGCGTACACCGGATACAGCGGTTCGCAATGCAGGTTGGCGATGGTCTCGATGTCCAGCCCGGTGTGGGCGATTACATCCGCCATATGGGGGCCGAATTCGCCGCCATAGACCACCGGCAACTCGACGATGCGCCCTTCCAGGGGCAGCGGCTCACTGTTTTCCCAGGCGTGCAGCAGGCGCTCGCACAGCCCGTTCAACTCACGCGGCGGTTTGAGAAACGTCAGCATCAGGTTGTTCATGCCGGGCACGGCTTCGTGGATTTCCGGCCACTCGCCGGCTTGCAGGGCCAGGTTCCAGATGCGCTGTTGCGGGGCCAGGTCCAACTCGCCCGGCGCTTCAAACAACAGGGCGCTGGATCCCAACAGGCTGATGTTCGGTGCGGTGCTCATGTCGGGCTCCTTTGCTGCAACCAGCGCTCCAGGTGATGAATATCGACACCGCCCGCTTGAAAGGCCGGGTCATCGAGAATCTCGCGGTGCAACGGGATATTGGTGCTGATGCCGTCCACGATCATTTCGCTGAGCGCCAGGCGCATACGCGCCATCGCTTCTTCGCGGGTGGCACCATGGGTGATGACCTTGGCCACCATCGAGTCGTAATACGGCGGCACGCGGTAGCCGGTAGTGACGTGGGAGTCCACGCGCACGCCAAAGCCGCCGGGCACTTCCCAGCGCTGGATCACGCCGGGGGTAGGCATGAAGGTGCTCGGATCTTCGGCGTTGATGCGGCATTCCAGGGAGTGACCGTTGAGCTGCACATCCTCCTGGCGCAGGCCCAGCACTTCGCCACGGGCCATGCGCAGTTGCTGCTGCACGATGTCGATACCGGTGGTCATCTCGGTGACCGGGTGCTCGACTTGCAGGCGGGTGTTCATCTCGATAAAGAAGAACTCGCCGTCTTCATAGAGGAATTCAAAAGTACCGACGCCGCGATAACCGATCTGGCGGCACGCCTCGGCGCAGCGTTCGCCGACCTTGGCGATCAGCGCGGGATCGATCCCCGGGGCCGGGGCTTCTTCCAGCACCTTCTGGTGACGGCGTTGCAGCGAGCAGTCGCGGCAGCCGAGCCAGATCGCGTGGCCGTGGGCGTCGCACAGCACCTGGATTTCCACGTGGCGCGGGTGGCCGAGGAATTTCTCGATATACAGTTCCGGGTTGCCGAAGGCCAGCCGTGCTTCTTCACGGGTGAGGGCAATGGCGGCGAGCAATTCGGCTTGCTCCTGCACCACACGCATGCCGCGCCCGCCACCACCACCGGCGGCCTTGACGATCACCGGGTAGCCGATCTCGGCGGCAATCGCGAGGATGCTCGCGTCGTCGCTGGGCATCGTCGAGTCCGGCCCCGGTACGCAGGGCACGCCGGCCTCACGCATGGCGCGCTTGGCGGCGACCTTGTCGCCCATGGTGCGGATGCACGCGGCGCTGGGACCGATAAAGGTCAAACCCGCCGCCTCGATGCGCTCAGCGAAGCCGGCGTTTTCGGAAAGAAAGCCGTAGCCGGGATGGATCGCCTGGGCGCCGGTGACCTTGGCCGCAAACAGCAGCGCCGTCTGGTTGAGGTAGCTCAGGCCAGGCGCGGCCGGGCCGATGCACAGGGCTTCGTCGGCATTTTGTACGTACTGCGCATGACGGTCCGCTTCGGAGTACACCGCCACAGTCTTTATGCCCAGGCCATGACAGGCACGCTGAATGCGCAGGGCAATTTCGCCACGGTTGGCGATCAGCACTTTGTCGAACATTGAATTCACCTGCATAACAAATAAGGGTCAATCGAGGCGGAACAGCGCCTGGCCGGCGGCAACTTCAGCCCCGGCCTGGGCCAGGATCTCAGCCAGCTTGCCGGCCACCTTGGCCTTGACTGGGTGGAACATCTTCATCGCCTCGATCACCGCCACGGTCTGGCCGGCTTCGATGGCTTGCCCCACGCTCACAAACGCTGGCTCACCGACGGCGGGCGTCAGGTGCAGCACGCCGTAGAGGCTGGCCTTGATCTCAATCGCCGCCGTTGGTTTTTCCGCAACCGGCGCTGCAACCACCGTGGGCGCGACGCTGATCGCCGCCTGCCCTGCCTGCTTGAACAGCCGCAACGTGCTGTCGCCTTCGGTGAGGCTCAGTTCCAGCAGATCGGATTCGGCCAGCAAATCCATCAACCCCTTGATACGTGCTGAATCCATAGTTGGCCCCTGCCTGTCGAACGTGTCTTGAGTGGATGGGGCCAATCTACCGAGCCCCTCGACAAGCGGCCAAGACGCTTTGGCTTTGGGGTGATAAGCCGCCCTTATGACCACTCAAACAGCGCTGCCACGCATCTGCGCCACCAGCTCCAGCAGGATCGCCTTGACCGCCTGGGCCGGCACCGACAGCGGCAAATGCCCGGACAGGCACAACGCCAACGGCGCCTCGACCTCGGGTTCGACGATGCGGCACATGTGCACTGCTGGGTTGGCCGCCAGCACCCGCGCCGACGACTCCGGCAGGATGGTCGAGCCGAAGTGATCGGCCACGGCGGCGGTGAGCGTGGTGGACGACTCGATCTCGGCCACCACCCGCGCACCGAGGCCGATGCGCAGGAAGGCTTCGTCCACCATGCGGCGCATCACGTTGTAGGGACGGGGCAGCAGCATGTCCATGTCGGCCAGCTCGGCCAGGGGGATGTCGTCGCGGCCGGCCACCGCCGGATCGGCGCTGACCAGGTACAGCGGCTCGCGCAGCAGCGAGACGAAACTCAAGCCGTGCACCTCGCGCCCGCCGTAGAGCACGGCCATGTCCATGCGACCGTTCATGATCAGCTCGCTCAGGGTGGTGCCGAAGTTTTCGTTGAGGTACAGCAGAATGCCGGGGTGGCGTTCGCGCACGGTGCGCAATAGCGGCAGCGACAAGGTCGAAGCTGCCGTGCCGGGAGCGAGCCCTACCGAGACCTGCCCGGACAGCGCCTGGCCGGTGGCGTTGATATCGCTCTGGGCCTGTTCGCACTGGCGCAGGATGATCTGCGCATGGCCGTAAAGCACCTTGCCGGCTTCGGTCGGCGTGACGCCGCGCTTGGTGCGGATCAGCAGTTGTTGCTGCAACTCGGCTTCCAGGGTGGCCAGTTGTTGGCTGAGGGCGGGTTGGGCGACATGCAGCACGTCGGCGGCTTGGGTCATGCTGCCGATGTCTACCAGTTTCACGAAGTACTTCAATCGGCGCAGGTTCAAGTGGGGGGGCTCTTGTGTGGATTGACTGGGGCTTTACCTGTGGGAGCGGGCTTGCTCGCGAATGCGGAGTGTCAGTCGACATATGTATGACTGATCCACCGCCTTCGCGAGCAAGCCCGCTCCCACATTTGGATCTCCATACATCAGGCAGGTTTGCAAAAGGCAGGCCATGCCCTTGAGCAGCCATAAGGCTTTGCTATGGCTGCCCCTATCCCCCCTGAAAAGCACCCCCACAGCACACGCCCGCCTGCACGCCCCCTTTCAGTGCACCCCCAGCCATAAGCACTGCCTATCAACCCAGAACGATCTCATCTTATGAGCCCCTCCCCGCTGCCTCGTACTGTGGCCCCTGTCAACGCCATCAACGAGGAACGCCCCGTGACTGCCTCCCGCATCGCCGCCCGTGTGCAACGCATCAAACCATCGCCCAGCAGCGCCGCGTCCGACCGCGCCAACGAGTTGCGTCGCCAAGGCCAGTCCATCATCAACCTGGTGGTGGGTGAGCCGGATTTCGACACGCCCGCCAACATCCGCCAGGCCGCCAGCGCGGCGATTGAGCGCGGTGAAACCCGCTATACCCAGAACGCCGGCACCCCGGAACTGCGCCAGGCCATCGTCGCCAAGCTGGCCCGCGAAAACGGCTTGAGCTACAGCGCCAGTCAGGTACTGGTCACCAGCGGCGCCAAGAGTGCAATCTTCAATGCCTTCGCCGCCACCCTCGGCGCGGGCGATGAAGTGCTGATCCCGGCGCCTTACTGGGTGTCCTACCCGGACATGGTGCTGGCCTGCGAAGGCGAGCCCGTGACCCTGGCCTGCCCGGAACACGAAGGCTTCAAGCTGACCCCGGCGCAACTGCGCAACGCGATCACCCCGCGCACCCGCTGGCTGCTGCTCAATTCGCCGAGCAACCCCACCGGCGCCAGCTACAGCGCCGCCGAATTGCGCGCCCTGGCCGATGTACTACTGGACTTCCCCCACGTGCTGCTGATGACCGATGACATCTACGAGCACATCCGCTACGAAGGCCTGGACAACCCGCATATCCTCGCCATCGAGCCGGCCTTGAGCGAGCGCAGCCTGGTGGTCAACGGCGTGTCCAAGACCTACGCCATGACCGGCTGGCGCATCGGTTACGCCGCCGGCCCCGCCGACCTGATCGGGGCCATGGCGACGTTGCAATCGCAGTCCACCAGCAACGCCTGCTCGGTCAGCCAGGCGGCCGCCGTGGAAGCGTTGAATGGCGACCAAGGCTTCGTCAAGCACAGCGTCGAGGTTTACCAGCAACGCCGCGACCATTGCCTGGACCTGCTCAACGCCATCCCCGGCCTGAGCTGCCGCAAGCCCGACGGTGCGTTCTATCTGTATGTGAACTGCGGCGGCCTGCTGGGTAAAACCACCGCCGAGGGCCAGGTGCTCAACAGCGATAGCGAGGTGGTGATGTACCTGCTGGAAAGCCAGGGCGTGGCGGTGGTAGCCGGCACGGCCTATGGTTTGGCGCCGTTCTTCCGCATGTCGATTGCCACCGACATCGACACCCTCGACAGAGGCTGCGCGCGCATTGCCGCTGCCGTCGCCGCGTTGCGCTGAGGGCTCACGATGACCGTGGCGGCCCACCCTCCCCTGAGTTTCAAGCAGGCCTTGCTGGCGATGATCGGCATCTCGTTGGTGCTGATGCTGTCGGCGCTGGACCAGACCGTGATCGGCAATGCGTTGCCGAGCATCGTCGCCGAACTGGACGGCTTTGAACTCTATGCGTGGGTCGCCACCGGTTACCTGCTGGCGTCCATCGTCACCATCCCGATTTTCGGGCGGCTGGGGGATTACTACGGGCGCAAGCCGTTTGTGCTGGCCGCCACACTGATCTTCACCCTGGCCTCCCTGGCCTGCGCGGTGGCCAATGACATGCTGGTGCTGGTGATCGGCCGCGCGTTGCAAGGGGTCGGCGGCGGCATGCTGATCGGCACCGCCTTCGCCTGCATCCCCGAACTGTTTCCCGATACCCGCCAACGCCTGCGCTGGCAGATGCTGTTGAGCGCGCTGTTCAGCGTGGTCAATGCAATCGGCCCGGGGCTCGGCGGTTATCTCACGGGCGCCTTTGGCTGGCGCGCGGTGTTTTATATCAACCTGCCGTTGGGCTGTGTGGCGTTGTTGATTGCCTGGCGCTTCTTGCCTTGGTATCGGCCGCAGCAACGGGTGGGCATCCGCCTCGATTGGCCCGGCGCGCTGTTGATCGCCCTGGCGTTGGGCAGCCTGCAATTGTTTGTGGAGTGGCTGGGGCATTCGAGCCTGGCGCTGAGTGCGGCGCTGGGCCTGGGTTGCATCGCGGCGGTGGTTGCGCTGTGGCATTGGGAGCGGCGTTGCCCCCACGCACTGTTGCCTGCTGCACTATTCGGCCTGCCGAGCCTGCGCCTGTTGTTTATCTTGTCGGTGGCGGCGGGGGCGATCATGTTTTCGCTGCTGTTCTACCTGCCGTTGCTGCTGCAAGGCGCCTATGGTTATTCGCCGCAGGACGCTGGCCTGTTGATCACGCCGCTGGCGCTGAGCATCACCCTGGGGGCCATCGTCAACAGCCGTATCGTCACCCGTTTGCGCAACCCGAACTGGCTGCCGCTGGCGGGGTTTGTCGCGCTGTTGCTCGCCTGCCTCGGTTTGGCGGTGGTGGGCCGTGGGGCTTCGTTCAATGTGTTGCTGGGCTTGATCCTGCTGGCGGGGTTGGGCCTGGGCTTCATCCTGCTCAACCTCACGGTGTTCACCCAGACCTTGGCCGAGCGCCAGTTCCTCGGCATTGCCACGGCGCTGACCCAATCCCTGCGCCTGGTCGGCGGACTGTTGGGCACTGCCGGCATGGGCGTGCTGGTCAACCTGCTCTACAGCGCCAATGTGCAGCGGGTGTTCCTCGCCGCCGATCACGTCGAAGGGATTGCCCTCTATGCCGACCCGCAAACCCTGTTGCATGCCCACCTCGACGCCTCGCCCTGGCTGGACCTGGCCCGCGATGCGCTGGCCCAGTCCGTCGGCGTGGGCCTGTTGCTGTGCGCCGGGATCGGCGTGCTCGCCCTGTTCATCCTGTACCGCTTGCCGCCGGTGCGACTGCATGTCGTGCCCGCCACCGTTGCTCCTGAAAAATAAGAAAAATTTCACTGCCGCCTTTGACTGCCCTCAAAAACCAAACACACATGGGGATGACACCGATGGAGCTTTTCAATCGCGCACCAACCGTACTCGCCGGCCTTTGCGGCCTGATGATCGCCCAGCAGGGCTACGCCGCAGGCCTGGTGGAAGACAGCAAGCTCAACGTGCTGGCCCGCAACTTCTTCAGTAACGCCGACAACCGGAGCGGCGCGGCCGACCCCAACTACACCCAGGAATGGGGCCAGGGCTTTATCGCCAACTTCGAATCGGGTTTCACCCAGGGCACCGTGGGTTTTGGCGTGGATGCCATCGGCATGTTCGGCGTGCGCCTGGACTCCGGCAAAGGCCGCCACTACAACCCGGAAAGTACCGCGTTCAACGGCAACATCTTCCCCACCGACCATGACGGCCGCGCCGTGGACGAATTCGGCAGCCTGGGCCTCACCGCCAAGGCACGCTTCGCCAAGACCGAGCTGAAATACGGCACCCTGGTACCGATGCTGCCGGTGGTGATGTCCACCGACCGCATGCTGCAACAGACCTTCAACGGCGGCCAGGTGCAATCCAAGGACCTTGACCACTTCACCTTCACCCTCGGCCAACTGGAACACGTGAAAGGCCGTGGGTCGAGCGACCAGATGGGCATGTCGATCCCCGGCGCCAACAACGCGGTGAGCGGCACCTTCGTCAACAAGTTCTACTACGGTGGCGTCGACTACAAACCGACCAAAGACCTGACGTTGCAGTACTACTACGGCAACCTGCAGGACTTCTACAAACAGCACTTCCTGGGCCTCAAATACGACTGGCAGATCGGCCCCGGCACCCTGCGCACCGACCTGCGCCACTTCGACAACCGCTCCGACGGCGCCAACAGCAACGACCCGGCCTACTACACCCTCGGCTACTACGGCGACGGCGTGACCAAGGGCAAAGTCGACAGCCGCCTGAGCAGCGCGCAATTCACCTACCTGGTCAACGGCCACACGATTGCCGCCGGCCTGCAACAAGTCAGCGGCGACAGCGACGCGGTATGGTTGAACCAGGGCGATGGTTCCACGGCATACTTCATGACCGAGTCGATGGTCGGCAAATTCCAGCGCGCCGGCGAGACCACCTGGCAGGTGAAATACGGCTATGACTTCGCCGCGGTCGGCGTACCGGGTTTGAGCTTCATGGGCATGTACGAAAGCGGCTCGAACATCCGCACGCCGACGGGGGACAAGAGCGAGTGGGAGCGTAACTTGACGGTGAGTTATGTGGTGCAACAAGGGCCGTTGAAGAACCTGAGCATTGCGTTGCGCCATGCCTCGTTGCGCACGGAAGTGACGACGCAGCGGGACAGTGATGAGCATCGGGTGATTGTTAGCTATCCGATCAGCATTCTGTAAGGCCGAATACAGCTCCCACATTTTGAACTGCGCTATGGCTGGCTGAGGTGTTCCAACGTATAGCGCAGCGACGCCGGCAACATTGGCCCATGCCCCAACCCAGGGAATGCCTGATACCGCACCTTCAACCCCTCTACCCGCTGCAAATCCGCCAGCAGTTTCTTCGCCTCACCCTCCCCTTTCGGCCCTACCTGCCTGGACGGACTCGCCGGTTCCTCATCCCCGCGCATCATCAGCAACGTCGGCTGCCTGCCCTTCAAGCGCTGCGCCAACCCTTCGGCATGAATCACCCCACCGTTCCACCACAACGACGGACTGGCCGCCGCGTATTCGTCAAACGCATCCGGCCGGGTCATCAGGGTGTACAGCACGAACAAGCCGCCATAGGAATGCCCCCACAACAGCTGCCGCTTGGGCTTCTCTTCCAGCCGCTGGTTGATCAGCGGTCGAATCTGCTGCGTGAGCAGGTCGAGGAACTGTTCCGCGCCGCCACTGGCCACGTCGGTCAATGGGTCGCGCTGGGCGCCCTCGCCCACGCGCGGTGTGTAGTCGAAGGTGCGCGCGTTGCGTTCGATGCGCAGCGGTGTGGCGTATCCCACTGCCACCAGCACCGGCGGCGTGGCGCTGTGGGACAGGCGGTTGAGCAGCGCAGTGTCCAGCGCCGCCATGGCCGCGTTGCCGTCCAGCAGGTAGGCGACCGGGTTGGCCGCGCTGACCTTGAGCGGGCGCCCCAGCCAGATGCGGTAGTGCCGCGCGCCGTCGGCGGAGTCCAGTTCCAGGGTGCTGAAGCTGTAGTCGCTGGCTTCGCGCAGTACCGGGGCGTCCATCAACTGGTCCGGTGCCGGCTTGGCGTAGACGAACGAGGTAAAAAACAGCGCCAGAAAAATCCCCCGGCGCATCAGAACGACGCCGTCAGGCTGGTGAACAAGGTCCGCCCGGATTGGTTGTAAGTCGCCGCGCCCGCACCGTCGATGTTGTTCACGCCCTGGGCATTGCCTTCGCGCCACAGGCGTTTGTCGAAGACGTTATCCACGCCGGCCGTGAGGCTGAGGTTCTTGGTGATGGCGTAGGTGCCGCTCACGCCGGCAATCGCATACGGCGACAGTTGGTTGTTCGACGAGCCGGTCACGCGGTAGCCGTGGTAGTCATATTTTTTCGGGGTCTGCTTGCCGTACCAGGCCACGTTCGCTTGCAGGGACAGGTCTTGCGTGGCCTGCCAGTCGAGCATCGAGTTGAGGGTGTATTTGGGCGTGACCGAGAGCACGTCGCCGGTCTGTTTGTTTTTCGATTGCAGCATGTAGGTGAAGTTGTTGGTCCAGGTCAGCGATTCGGCCAACGGCAAGGTGAGGTTGCCTTCGAGCCCTTCGACCAGCGCCTTGGGCACGTTTTCCCACTGGAACACGTTGGCACCCGCGGTGGTGCCCGTGCCGCCGGTGGCGGTGCCGACCGGGGTCAGGCCGGACTCGATCTTGTTCTTGTAGTCGTTGCGGAAGTACGTCAGCCCCGCGACCACGCCGGCGTTGCGGTACTCGATCCCCAGCTCTTTGTTGACGCTGGTTTCCGCCTCAAGGTCGGCGTTGCCTTGCAGGTAGCAGCTCTTGGTCGAGCCGTAGCAACCCTGGCCGTTGCTGTACAGCAGGTAGTTGGGGTTGAGCTGATACAGGTTCGGCGCCTTGTACGAGCGGGCGATGCCGGCCTTCAAGGTCAGGGTGTCGGTGAGCACCTGGGACAGGTTCAGCGACGGGCTCCAGTTGTCGCCGACAATATCGTGGTGGTCCAGGCGCAGGCCGGGGGTGAGGCGCGTGCCGGGGCGCAGTTCAATGTTGTCTTCGGCAAACACCGAGAAGATCCGCGACGACGACGTGCTGCTGCGGTTGGTGCTGGTCAGCCCGGCCACGCTGCCGCCTGCGGTGGTGGTCTGGGTATTGGCGCTCGGGTCGTCGAGCTTGGACTCGACCCACTCGGTGCCCAGGGTCAGTACCTGCTCAAAACCGGCGTGCAGCGGCAGGCTGACTTCGCCGTGGGCGGTCAGGTCGCGCAGGGTGGTGGTGTAGAAATCGGTGTTGGCGAAGATGCCTTCGGTGCCGCCGGCGAGGCCTTCGTTGATGCGGCTGTTGCGGGTCTTTTCGTATTGCAGGTAGGCCAGGCTGCTGCCGAAATCCCATTCGCCACGGTGGGTCAGCGCGTAGTTTTCACGGTAGAGGATGTTGGTCTCGTGGCCGAGCATGCTTTTCACGCTGGCATTGCTGTTGGTGTTCTGCGTATCGCCGGTGTAGATGTTGCCCTGGCGGCTGAAACCGGCCTCCAGGTCGAGGGTTTGCTCGGGGGTCATTTTCCAGCTGAGCAGGCCGTTGACGTCCTTGTTGCGCACGCCTTCGCGCCCCGCTGGCAGCGTGCCGATCTGGGTGCCGTAGCGCGCGGATTCGTGGCCGCTGTTGATGTCGGCGTCATCGGCGTTGGTCTTGGCGATGTTGCCGTACACGCGGTAGCTGAGGTTGTCGGTGAGCGGGCCGTTGAGGCCGAAGTTCATACGCTCGGTCTCGCCCTCTTCCTTGTGCTGGGCGAAGTTGTGGTAGATCGTCGCCGAGCCGTGGGTCTCGGTGCCAGGCTGCTTGGTGATGATGTTGACCACGCCACCCGCCGCGCCGTTGCCGTAACGCGCGGCGGCCGGGCCACGGATGACTTCGATGCGTTCGACTTGATCGGCCGGCACCCAGTTGGTGTCGCCCCGGCTGTCACGCTCGCCGCGCCAGCCGTAGCGCACCGAGTTGCGGCTGCTCACCGGTTTGCCGTCCACCAGGATCAGGGTGTTTTCCGGGCCCATGCCACGGATGTCGATCTGGCGGTTGTTGCCGCGCTGGCCGCTGCTGGAGTTGCCGGTGAGGTTGACGCCGGGCATGGTGCGGATGATTTCCGACAGGTCATTGGCCGGTGGGCGTTTCTTGATGTCCTCGGCGGTGATGATCGACACGCCGGGCATCTGCTTGATCTCTTCCTGAGCGGTGCCCAACACGGTCTGGGTCGGCAGTTCCATCTGCGCGGGCGCTTCGGCCTCGGCGGCAAAACCGGCGACGGGCAACAGGCTGCAAATACTCACGGCAAGCAGGGACAAGCGGAACATGGGGCGATCTCCAAACGTCAACCCGACCGATAGCGGCGGGCCATCAAAGATCGCAGATGATAATCAGATGCAATAACGAGTAAAGAAACTTAACTTTCTAAACATTTGCCGCCGGCAGGCGCAGGTTCATGCGCAGCCCCTGGCTGCCGCAGGTGGCCCACAGCGCCCCGCCCTGCAATTCGATGGCACGGCGGGCGATGCTCAAGCCCAGGCCAAACCCGCTGCCGACGGTGCCGTCCAGGCGCAGGTAGGCTTCAAAGATGCGCTCCAGATCGGCCTCGGCCACGCCGGGCCCTTGGTCTTCGATCAGCAGGCACCAGTTATCGCCTTCACGCTGGCCGCTCAAACGGATCACGCCGTTGTGCGGCGAATGGCGAATGGCATTGCGCAGGATATTTTCCAGGGCCTGGGCGAAGCTGTTGAGGTGCACGTGCAGCAGGCAGGTGCTGTCCAGTTCACACACCAACGCGTCCAGCGGCCAGCCGGTTTCGAAGTGCGCGTCTTGCACCAGGGCTTCCCACACCGAGGCCACCACCACCTCTTCGGCATCCAGGCGCGGCTTTTCGGTGTCGAGCCAGGCCAGGTTGAGGGAGTCGTCCACCAACCGGCGCATTTCCTCCACCTCGCGGGACAGGCGTTGCTGCAACTGCTCGGGCGGCAGGCCGCTGTCGCTGGCGATCTTCAAGCGCGCCAACGGCGTGCGGATCTCATGGGACAAGGTGCGCAGCAACTGGCGCTGCTGGTTGAGGCTCTGGCGCAGGCGCTCGGCCATGTGTTCGTAGGCGCGGGCCAACTCGCCCAATTCATCCGGGCGCCGGGTCACGCTGCTGCTGGCCAGCGGCGCCAGATCGCCCGAACTCAGCGCATTGGCGCGCTCGCGCAACTCATTCAGCGGCTGCACCAGGTGCCGGTACAGCAGCAAGCCCAGGCCCAGCGCCAGCAGCACCGGCACCACGCCGTGGGTGAACACGTGGGTCCACGGCGTGAGCCCCGGCGGCAGCAGGCGTTCGGGCAATTGCATCACCAGCCGGCCGCGTTCCGGGTGCTGGGGAAAGGCGATGCTGACGTAGGGCAGTTCATCGTCGAGGCGCTTGCTCATCGGCCAACTGAGCTTGCGCATAAAGGTCAGGTGGCTGACCTGCTCGGCGCTCAGCGGCGTGGTGCCGAGGCTGTGCAAATAGTCATCCAGCACGGCGACCCAGGTGTGTTCGCGCTGCTGCAAGGCCAGGCGCCAGCGCTCTACGGCGTCGGCATCGCCAGTGGCTGCTACCTGCTCAGCCTCGGCGGCATACGCGGCCAACGCGATGCGGTCCGGCGCTTCCAGAAAGTAGGTGTTGCGTTCCACCTGCAAGCCCCAGCTCCACACCAGCCACACCAGCAGCACGCAGAAGCCCACTTGCAGCAGCGCCATTTTCCACAGCAAGGGGTGGCGCCGCTGCATCAGGCGCCTGCGCACATCAGCACGTAGCCTTGGTGACGCACGGCGTCGATGCGCAGGCCCTGCACGTCGATGGCCGCGAGCTTGCGCCGCAGGTTGCACACATGCACATCCAGGCCACGGTCCAGGCGGGTGTAGGGCCGATGCAGCACGTGTTGATAGAGGAAGGCCTTGGTCAGCGCTTCACCCGCGTGTTCGTGGAGGGTGCACAGCAGGCGGAATTCCGAGGACGTCAGCCCGGCCGCCACGCCGTTGAAGCTGACGTCACGTCCATAGCTGTCGAACGCCAATGCCGACGGCCGCGCCAGCAGCGGCGGCGCACGTGTCCCGCAATCGATCGCCACGCGGCGCAGCAACGCGTCGATGCGCACGTCGAGTTCGGCCAGGCTGAACGGCTTGGGCAGGTAATCATCCGCGCCCTGGCTGAAGCCGGTGATGCGGTCCTGCTCGGCGCCCAGGGCCGACATGAGGATCACCGGCGTACCGCGCTCATGGCGCAGGCGCGCGAGGATATTCAGGCCGCTTTCGTTGGGTAGCATGATGTCCAGCAGGATCAGCTCCACTGGCGCATGCAGGGCCATGTCCAGGCCTTGGTCGCCGCGATGGGCGCTGTTCAAGGCGAAGCCACGGCGGCTGAGGTGGTTGCTGAGGTGGGTGCACAGTTCGACGTCATCCTCGATGATGAGGATGCGCGGGGTGGTTGGGGGTGGCGCTAGATGATAAGTATTCACAATTACGTTAGTTTCGCATTCGACGAAACATTTCGCAATGTTCACTGATGCAGCACATTCCAAGTGTGGGAGCTGGCTTGCCTGCGATAGCGGTCTGGCGGTGTACATATCCGTTTTTTGGGTAACGGATATGTACACCACCACCAACAACAACCCAGTTATATCCATAGCCAAAAATGATATTGGTATATACCAGATCACTCCCCTATAAATCCCCGACCAAAACAAGCTGTGCTGGAGTAACACGCAATGGTGTCGGTAAAGGTAATGCTCGAATACTTCCACCCCTGGCCAAACTCGGCCGGCCTATACCTGGCCCGCGAACGCGGCTGGTATGAGGAACTGGGCCTGGACGTGGAACTGGTCGTCCACGACCCCCACCGCGGCGACACCCTGCAACACCTGCTCACCGGCGCCGCCGACTTCGGCCTGTTCCCCAGCAACCGCCTGTTGGTCCGCCGCAGCCTCGGCCAGCCGCTACAAGGCATCGCCGCCATCAACCACGCCGGCCTGGAATCGATCCAGACCCTCACCGACTCCGGCATCCGCCGCCCCCGCGACCTGGTGGGCAAGCGCCTGGCCCTCAACCCGACGCCACGCGGCCTGGCGATGGTGCGCCACCTGGTCAGCCGCGACGGCGGCGACCCGGACGGCGTAATCCTGGTAGACAGCGGCGTGCGCGAATTGCGCCCCGAGCAACTCGCCGAAGGCATCGCCGACGCCAGTTTCGGCGGCTACTGGGCCTGGGAAGCGCTGATGCACAGCCCCATCGCCGCCGAACGCCGCGTGGTGTTGCCAGTGGACGCGATTGGCGCACCGGCCTATCACAGCTATCTGCTCGGCGCCCATGAACACACCCTGGCGGGCAAGCCCGAAGTGGTACGCGATTTCCTCGCCGCCACCGCGCGCGGTTATCTGGCCGTGGCACAAGACCCGCCAATCGCCCTCGCCGCCTACGAACACACCACGCCGTATTTCCCGACTGAATTGTTGAGCGCCTCACTGCATAAAATCGCCCCGACCTGGCTGCACCAAGGCCGCTGGGGCGAGCAACGCCAGGCGCTGCTGCAACCCTACGCCGAATGGCTGCACAGCCACGCGGTGCTCGACAACCCGCAGGCCTGGCAAGGCGCAACCAGCAACGCCTTCCTACCCGAGGTGGCGGCATGAACCCACAACGCACCTCCCATGGCCTGGGCCTGGAACCGGTCGCCGCCGACTGGCCGGCACTGCACGAAAGCGACATCGAACAGTTGCTGCGCAACTACCCACAACTGGGCGCACTGCACAGCCTGCATTGGCACAGCCCACGGCCGTTTTCCGCTGCTGGCTTGATCACCACCGGCACGGGCACGCTGTTCGTCAAACGTCATCACCAGCACGTGCGCCAAGCCGCGTGGCTGGAAGAAGAACACCGCCTGATCGCTCACTTGCATCGCCAGGGCGCTCCAGTGGCTGCGGTGGTCTCGAATCAACACGGCGCCACCGCCACTGCGCAAGGTGAGTGGACCTATGAAGTGCACCACGTCGCCGAGGGCCTGGACCTTTACCGCGATGCGCTGTCGTGGTCGCCGTTTCAACAGCATCAGCACGCCGTCGCTGCCGGTCAGGCCTTGGCGCGGCTGCATCAAGCGGCTGAACACTACGCCGCGCCCCAACGCCAGACCCCGGTGCTGTTGGCCAACGCGCGATTGATCCAGCACGCGGCACCACTGGAAAACATCAACAGCGCCTACCTCGCCGACAAGGACTGGCACACCCCACTCAGCGAACTGCTGCTGCCCTGGCACCGCGAGTTGCATCCGTTGTTGGCCGAGCAACCGCCGCTGTGGACCCACAACGACTGGCACGCCTCCAACCTGTTATGGAGTGCCGACGGCAGCGTCTCCAGCGTGCTCGATTTCGGCCTGGCCGACCGCACCTTCGCCCTCTTCGACCTGGCCACCGCCATCGAACGCAACGCCGTGCCCTGGCTCGACCTGGATACCGGTGGCGTGGCCCGCGCCGATCTCGACAGCGTCGATGCCCTGCTCGCCGGCTACCACCAGGTCCGCCCGTTGAGCACAAAAGACCTGCACACCCTCAGCGCCCTGTTGCCCTTGGTGCATGTGGATTTCGCGTTGTCCGAAGTGGCGTATTTCCACGACATCGTCGGCTCCACCGCCAGCGCCGATGTGGCGTATTACGCCTACCTGCTCGGCCATCTGCGCTGGTTTGCCGGGACCGAAGGGCAGCGTCTGCTGAGTCATATCCGGCGTAAAAACGTATGAGCATTCTGGTCGACAGCCAATGGCTGCACGCGCGTATCGCCGACCCGACGCTGGTGGTGCTGGATGCCACGGTGGTGTTGCCGGCGCCCGAATTCGACGGTGATTACCGCGTCCACAGCGGCGATGAAGGCTGGTTGCAGGCGCATATCCCCGGCTCGCGGCATGCCGATTTATTGACTGAACTGGCCGACACCCAGGCCAGCTTCAGCTTCGCCCTGCCGACGCCCGAAACCCTGGTAAGCGTGTTGGCCAATCTCGGCGCAGGCCAAGGCAAAACGCTGGTCATCTACGACCGCGCCGATGGCTTCTGGGCTGCGCGCCTGTGGTGGATGCTGCGCAGCGTGGGCATCGACGCAAGCGTACTCGATGGCGGCTTCAACGCCTGGCGCGCAGCGGGTTTACCCGTGCACAGCGGCCCCGCCGAGACGATAACCGTCGCGCGCGCCTGGGCAATCGACCCACGTCCGAACCTGTGGATCGATCGCCACGGCGTCGAAGCCATCACCTGCGGCCACGCACCGGGCGTGCTGATCTGCGCCCTCGGTGCCGCGCTGTTTGAAGGCTCCGCCCCCACCCGCTACGCCCGACGCGGGCACATCCCCGGCAGCCTGAATCTGCCGGCCCGCCACCTGTTCGACGCCCACGGCCGCTACCTGCCCAAGGATGCCCTGGCCCTGGCGATTGGCCCCACGCTGCTGCACAGCGACGGCCCCCTGGTGGTGTATTGCGGCGGCGGTATTTCCGCTGCCGCCAACGCGCTGGCCCTGACCCTGTTGGGTCGCCAGGACATCGCGATCTACGACGGTTCCCTACAGGAATGGGCCGCCGACGCACGCTTGCCAATGACTACCGGAGCAGCTCCGGCCTGACGCCATCCCTGGCGAACCCGGCTTTTTCATCACGAACTGGCAACCCGTCCGTTGCGCAGCGCTGGGCGCTTTTGTGCCCGATAAAAGCGTACGGCAGCGGCGGTCAGACCTTTGGAGCGCTCTTTACATGGCTACACCTTACCGCCACACCCTGCTCGCCCTGAGCATCGCCTTCGCCGCCACGGCCGTGCAGGCCGAGGATGCAACCTTGGGCACCGTCACCGTCCTCGGCCAGGAAACCACCGACTACCAGGCGAAAAACGCCGCCGTGGCCGGTTTCGATAACGCGCCGCTGCTGGACACGCCGGCGTCCGTCGCGGTAATCACCGAAGCCCGCTTGAAGGACCAGCAGGCGCGCTTGCTCAGCGAGGTATTGAAGAACGACGCCTCGGTCGGCGACAGCTACGCCCCGGTTGGCTACTACGAAAACTTTGTGATTCGCGGCTTCGCCCTCAACCCAGCGAGCAGCTACAAGCTCAACGGCCGCACCCTCACCGGCGAACAGAACGTCGCCCTGGAAAACAAGCAGCAAGTAGAAGTGCTCAAGGGCCTGGCCGGCTTGCAGAGCGGCGTCTCCGAGCCCGGCGGGCTGGTCAACTACGTGAGCAAGCGCCCGGAGAACGTGCGCTCGGTCACGGTGTCCACCAACGAACAGGGCGAACGCTACCTGGCCACCGATATCGGCGGCTGGCTCGGTGCCGAACAGCAGGTGGGCGTGCGCATCAACCTGGCCCACGAAGACATCCGCTCCTATGTCGACCATGCCGACGGCAAGCGTGATTTCGCCTCGCTGGCGCTGGACTGGAACATCAGCCCCAACGCCCTGCTGCAACTCAACGCCGAGTACCAGGACCGCGAGCAACACTCGGTGCCGGGCTATCAACTGCTCGGCGGCACCAGCGTGCCGCACCACGTTTCGCCCAAGGACATGCTCGCCTACCAGAGCTGGTCGAACCCGGTGGGCATCCGCTCGTTGAACCTCGACGGGCTGTTCGAATACCGCTTCAACGACGCCTGGAAAGCCAGCTTCAGCGCATCCCGCAGCCGCGTGGTGATCGACGACTACAGCACCTTCGCCTGGGGCTGCTACGGCGCCGCCAGTTGCGCGAACACCGCCGTGCCCAACCACTTCAGCGCCGAGGGTGACTACGATATCTCCGACTACCGCAGCCCCGACGACACCCGCAGCAACGAGGAGGCCCAGGCCGCGCTCAATGGCCAGTTCGACACGGGTTTTCTCAAGCACGACCTGACCTTCGGCACCACTGCGTTCCGGCGCTTGGTGGACCGGCGCAAGTCGGTCAACGAATACATCGGCGAGGGCAATATCTATCAGCCGTCGCCGGTACTGGAACCCTACGACGGTCCGCTCGGCCACACGTATCGCCGCCTCGACAGCCGCCAATATGGCCTGTTCGCCAGCGACCGCATCAGCTTCAACGAGCAATGGCAAACCGTCCTCGGCGGGCGCCAGGTGCGTCTCGACGAAGAAACCTACAACCAGTCCGGCGCCACCACGCGGCACACCCAGCGCAGCGTGTTCCTGCCCCAAGCGGCGTTGATCTACAAACCACGCCCGGACACGTCGTTGTACGCCAGCTACAGCAAAGGTTTGTCCCTCGGCGGTGAGGCCGCGTGGTTCAGCAGCAACGCCGACGAGGTGCTGCCACCGACCACTTCGCGCCAACTGGAAGTGGGGATCAAGCGTGACTTCCAGCGCCTGAGCCTGACCGCCGCACTGTTCCAGATCACTCAGGACCTGCAATACAACCGTCCGAATGACGACGGCACGACCACCTTCGTGCAGCAAGGCAAACAGAAAAATGTCGGCATCGAACTGTCCGCCAACGGCCGCGTGACCTCCGACCTGCAAGTCTCGGCCAGCGTCGCGGCGATCCGGGCGCGGGTCAGCGGCAGCGGCACCGATGACTATGACGGCCACCAGGCGATCAACGTGCCCAAGCTGCGCGCCAGCCTGCATGGCGACTACAGCATCCCCGGCATCCCGGGCCTGGCCTTGCTCGGCGGCGTGCAATACAGCGCGAGCAAGTACGCCAACCGTGAAGCCACGGTGAAGGTGGATGACTACGCGGTGTTCGATGCAGGCGCGCGCTACACCACCCGGGTCGGCGATTACGCTACTGTGCTGCGCCTGACCGTCGACAACCTGTTCGACAAACGCTACTGGCGCGATGTGGGTGAATCGGCGGGCGACGGCTACCTGTTCCTGGGTGCGCCGCGCACCGCGCGGTTATCCGCCACCGTCAATTTTTGAGGCTGATCGTTCATGCGTAATCTGATGTTTTCCAGTGTGTGCCTGCTCTCCACCGCCCTGGTCGGCTGCCAGCAGCAACCGCCCGCCAACGACCAGTTGGACGCGGTGCTGTGGACCCAGACCTCCATCGAGCACGAGCTGATTTACCGCCAGGTCTTCGCCAGCGCCACCCGCCAGCTGGACGCGGCCCTGGCCGACCCGACGTGGGACGCCCTGCCCTTGCCGCCGCGCAACCTCAGCGGCCTGCCCCCGGCCGTGGTGGTGGATATCGACGAAACCGTGCTGGACAACGTGCCGCTGAATGCGCGGGACATCCTCACCAACCAGGTCTACTCCTACGACCGCTGGAACACCTGGGTCGATCAGGCCAAGGCCCAGGCACTGCCCGGCGCTGTGGAGT
This sequence comes from Pseudomonas sp. Marseille-Q1929, assembly GCF_017316265.1. Lineage (NCBI taxonomy): Bacteria > Pseudomonadati > Pseudomonadota > Gammaproteobacteria > Pseudomonadales > Pseudomonadaceae > Pseudomonas > Pseudomonas sp. Marseille-Q1929. The sequence continues at coordinate 75,658 of NZ_JAFLWU010000011.1, read as the reverse complement.
TCCTGCAAGCAGCGGACAAGAAAGGCATCACCGTCTACTACATCACCAACCGCGAACACAGCCAGGTCCAGGCCACGGTCAACAACCTGCGCCTGCGCGGTTTCCCGGTGGCGCACAACGAACAGGTGCTGGCCGCCAGCACCCCGACCGGGCACTGCGAGCAAGCCGGCTACGGCAAGAACTGCCGGCGCCAATGGGTCGCCAGCCATGCCCGCGTACTGATGCTGGCCGGTGACTCCTTCGGCGACTTCGTGCAGGCCGAACACAACACCCTGGCCGAGCAACGCAAGGCGGCCGCGCCGTACCTGGCCTGGCTCGGCCAGCGCTGGTTCCTGCTGCCCAACCCGACCTACGGCAACTGGTACAGCGCGCCCTATGGCGATGAGGAAAAACTGCCCTTCGAACGCAAGCGCCAACTCAAGCAACAGGCGCTGCACCTGGAACACTAGTTGTTGAGAGAGCCCTATGTCGCCACTGGAAATCGTCGCCGTCTGCTTCAACATCGCCGGGGTCTGGCTCACCGCACAACGGGTGCGCTGGTGCTGGCCGGTCAGCGTGGTCGCGGTGTTGTTGTATGCCTGGATCTTCTTCGAGGTGAAGCTGTATTCGGACATGCTCCTGCAACTGGTCTTCGCCGTGCTGCAAGGGTATGGCTGGTGGCGTTGGAGCACCGGGCGCGTGGACGCCGGCAAGGTACGGGTGGAACGCTTGCCGATGCAGGAGGCATGGCGACACTTGCTGGCGGGCTTGATCGGCGCCGTGGCCCTCGGCGCGGTGATGCACCACTTCACCGACGCCGCCCTGCCCTGGCTGGACTCGCTGCTCACCGCCTTCAGCCTGGTAGCCAGCCTGTGGGCGGCACGCAAATACGTGGTCAGCTGGTGGTTGTGGATCGTGCTGGATGCGGCCTATGTCGGGCTGTTCCTCTACAAGGACCTGCACCTCACCGCCGCCCTGTACGCCGGTTTTGTGCTGCTGGCGGCCTACGGTTTGCGGGCCTGGCAACGTGACCTGCGCCAGCAGGAAGGGTAGAGTCACGCCCACGTCATGCCTGCCTACGGAACCCCAGGATGCCTTTCGACCCCATTTCTCCGCACTACCAGCGCATCCGCGAACAGATCGCCAACGACATTGCGTCCGGTAGTCCCCAGGCCGACGAGAAATTCCCCTCCGAGCGGGACATGATCGAACGCTTCGGCTGCACCCGCGTGACCTTGCGCCAGGCCTTGCAGCAACTGGAGGCCGAGGGCCTGGTCTACCGCGAGAACCGCCGGGGCTGGTTCGTCAGCCCGCAGCGCATCCGCTACGACCCGACACGCATCAGCGGCTTTATGGACTACGTCAGTGCCCAGGGCCGCACGCCCCGCACCGAATGCCTGCACGCCGAACTGCGCCCCGCCGGCCCCTGGCTGGCCAAGCGCATGGGCCTGGCCTCGGCGGACGAACCGGTGTTCTTCCTGCAACGCCGCCGCTGGATCGACCGCCGCCCAGTGCTGCTGGAATTCAACGCCCTGCTCGCCAGCTGGTGCCCCGGCCTGCTGGACGCCGACCTCAACACTTCACTGACCCAACTGCTGCGCGAACGCTTTGCCCGGGTGCAATCGCGCTGCGAGTTAGAGATGCACATCGGCACGGTCAACGAGGAACAGGCGGAATTGCTGCAACTGTCGCCCGGTTCCACCAGCGTCTACCTGGAGCGCTTGAACTTCGGCGAAGACAACCAGGCCGTGGAGTTCGACCAGGAATTCTGGCGCCCGGATGCGTTGTCGATTGTGATGGAGACGCGGTATCCGGGCACACGGTGAGGCGTCAGGCCTTCACGTTCTGCCGGATATTCCAGCCAAACTTCACCGGCCCACCGTCCTTGGCGCCGTCGGCTTTCTGCGGCTGGTAGCTGACATCGACGGTGGCAAAGTTCAGGGCGATGCGGTCGTAGAGCAAATCATCCTTACTCTCTGCACTGGTGCTGTAGGACACCACCATGACTTCCTTCAACGTGATCACCAGATACTCCACCGGGCTGGAACCACCCGCCTTGCGCACCACCAACCGCGCTTCGGGGTAATGTTTGCCGCTGGCGCAGGCCATCATCAGGTTGGGGCTGGATTTATCCAGCGGTTTGCTCAAGTTCAGGTTGCCGATATCGACTTTGCCCGCACCGCCTCCCGTACCCGAATGCATCGAACCCGTCTGCGACAACCCCCACGCCCATTCGGTGATGTCGATCTCATCGCGGTGCGCCTGGTCCCGTGACTCACCCTTGATATCGCCCAGCTTCAAAAACATATCGACGGCCATGTTGGCTCCCTGTCCTTAGTCAGCGCCGGAAATGGCGCGGGGCGAACTTTTCCTGATCCGACACGGGGGCCACAAGACACCACTGAGGGATCGGGAAGTGCCTGTCGGCAAACACCGAAACTTCCGACATTCATTTGCACCACCGCGTCTTTAACCTCTCAACTCCCGAAAAACCCAGGAGTTAAGGAATGACGACCGCCCTGTTCAAAGATGGATTTCCCTCGGCCCACCGCAACACGCGTCAACGGGTTGAAGGCCGCATTGACCTGCGGCGGCTATTCTCCGCCATCGACGCCGACCCTGCGCTGATTGGTGCGGGGGTGGTGTATATCGATGAGGATTTCAATGTGCTGACACTGCGCGAGTTTCAGGCGGTGTGCAGTGTGCAGGTGAAGAAGGTGGTGTTGCGTGAGGCACCGAGGGCTGTGGGGCCGGTGGAGTTCAAGCGGATGTTGGAGCATGAGCCGCGGGAGTCGAGGTTGGTGGCGGAGGCTTTGAAAACGGCGGTGACCTGTGCAGGGGCGATATTGAGTTGGATCGTAGTGTCAAGTGGAGTGGCGTTCATGCCCTTTACAGCGGGAGCGAGTGTGGTGATTACATTTATCGGCCAAGCTGCCCTGGCCGCCAGCATCACCCAGTGCATCGCCGGGTTGGGTCGAACCGGCGTTGAAGCATTCGTTCCGCAATACCTTGATAAATTGGACAACGAAGCCTGGTATCAGGCCGTTGAAGCAGCGCTGGATACCATCGCATTACTGGGCGTCGCCACCTCAGTATTGACAACTATCAGAACAGTAAACACAGCAACCAAAGCCACCGGCAAGCCACTCAGAAAAGTCCTGAAAGGCCTGAACCGCCAAGAACGCGCAAAACTGAATGATGAGTTGCTCAGGCTCCAGGACCCTCGACTAACCCCCAAAATCCTGAAGGTGAAACAGGCCAACAGAACATTGCCAAAACGAATCAGTGCCACAGAAATGCAACTTGCTACTACCCATCACATAAGAGAAGCCTTGGCGGCCGCTGTGGGTTTCGCTAGCAGCTCGATGCCAGGAAACATCAAGGCGTTGGCGATCGGTATCTACGAGGAGGCCAGCCAATGAGCAAGCATCAAGAGGCAAGAGAACTTGGCGAATTCAACATGGATGAAGCATGGAAAAATTGGAAAACGATGACGCCTGAGGAGCGCGCTTGCACCTATCTATACCTTGAAAACCCACTAAAATTCAGGAGGCGTTATGCGCTGGTGATCGGGGCGGATGTACTTACCGGCTGTTTCACGATAGCGATGACCGCCGTCTTACTGTTGGTGACGTTTCTCTCGGTGCTTCCAGAAGACCGTGCGATCAAAATCTTTTTCTTCGGCAGCCTCGTAACAGGTCTTGTCCTGTTTGTTTCAAAGATTCAGGTGACCTATGGTCGAATCCACTTGGTATGGATGAGTGTCGGCATCTACGTAATCTGCTTACTGATATCCCTACCCGCAATAGCGTACCGTCCGCCGCTTTTTCTTTACTTCATGGCCCTGCTCAGCCCCCTGATCGGCCTACTCATCCTCAACAGCAACCGCTGCCGCGAACTGCGCCACAAGATGGTTGAACTCCGCCACAAGCGCGAACACGTCATCGCCACCCTGAAAAAACAGGGCAAATGGAAAGGGTGGTGAGCCAATACTGTTACGGCTGCGCCACAAGCCGCCACAGCAGGATCGGGAAGTGCCTGTCGGCAAACACCGAAACTTCCGACATTCATTTGCGCCACCCCGTCTTTAACCTCTCAACTCCCGAAAAGCCCAGGAGTTAAGGAATGACGACCGCCCTGTTCAAAGATGGATTCCCCTCGGCCCACCGCAACACGCGTCAGCGGATTGAAGGCAGCGTTGACCTGCGGCGACTGTTCTCCGCCATCGACGCCGACCCTGCGCTGATTGGTGCGGGGGTGGTGTATATCGATGAAGATTTCAATGTGCTGACACTGCGCGAGTTTCAGGCGGTGTGCAGTGTGCAGGTGAAGAAGGTGGTGTTGCGTGAGGCACCGAGGGCGGTGGGGCCGGTGGAGTTCAAGCGGATGCTGGAGCATGAGCCGCGGGAGTCGAACTTGGTGGCCGAGGCGCTTATCACAGCAGTGACATGCGCGGGAGCGATACTGAGTTGGTTCGTCGTTACGAGTGGAGTTACGCTCATGCCGTTTACGGCTGGGACAAGCGTGGTGCTTACGTTTGCCGGTAAAGCCGCCATGGCTGCCAGCGTCACCCAATGCTTTATCGGCGTTGGTAGAACAACCACCGAATGGATTGACCCACAAGCGCTGGACCGTCTCGACGATGAAGTCTGGTACCAGGCGGCAGTCGCAGTATTGGATGGCATCGCCCTGGCTGGGATAGGGACATCCACCTTGACGACAATCAAAGCTATCAATGTCAGTACCCGAGTAACGGGCAAACCACTTCGTCAGGTACTGAAAGGAATGACGCGACAAGAACGAGCAAAACTCAATAATGAATTGCTCAGAATCAATGACCCGCGATTGACCACAAAACTACTCAAACTGAAGCAAGCTGCCGGCACTGCGACCAAACGCATCAGTGCAACACAGATGAAACGTATTACCGCGACTCACATAGGCGATTCAGTGGCAGGAATACTTGGCGTCACCAGTAGCACCCTGTCCGGGAACATCAAGCCACTCGCTATCGGTCTCTATGAGGAGATCCGCCAATGAAAAAACGGCGAGCACAAAAGATCCTGGAAAAAATGGGCTACAGCGATCTCCCGGCGCCTGACTGGAAAACCATGAGAGCAAAAGATTTCTACTATTCAGCCTTCTACATCACAGACCCTCGACTGCTACGCAAACGCTACATGCATGTCATTGGTGGCTGGATGCTTGCGGGCTGTTTTTCAATTGCGATGGCCGGCGTTCTGGTTTTGGTCACCTATCTATCCGGGGCACTCGAAGGAGGAACCTTGCGCAACTGGTTTTTTTCCGGGCTGACGATCGGCTTGGTGTTCGCTATTGCTCAAATACAAGTGCTATATGGTCACCCTCATTGGGTCTGGATAAACGTCGGGATCTACTGCCTGTGCTTTCTGAGCTCACTCCCCGCCATCACGTACAACCCCAACATTTACCTGTATTCCATGGCTCTTCTCAGCCCCCTGATCGGCCTACTCATCCTCAACAGCAACCGCTGTCGCGAACTGCGCCACAAGATGCTCGAACTCCGCCACAAGCGCGAACACGTCATCGCCACCCTGAAAAAACAGGGCAAATGGAAATGGTGGTGAGCCAATACTGTTACGGCTGCGCCACAAGCCGCCACAGCAGGATCGGGAAGTGCCTGTCGGCAAACACCGAAACTTCCGAGACTCATTTGCGCCGCCGCATCTTTAACCTCTCAACTCCCGAAAAGCCCAGGAGTTAAGGAATGACGACCGCCCTGTTCAAAGATGGATTTCCCTCGGCCCACCGCAACACGCGTCAGCGGATTGAAGGCCGCGTTGACCTGCGGCGACTGTTCTCCGCCATCGACGCCGACCCTGCGCTGATTGGTGCGGGGGTGGTGTATATCGATGAAGATTTCAATGTGCTGACACTGCGCGAGTTTCAGGCGGTGTGCAGTGTACAGGTGAAAAAGGTGGTGTTGCGTGAGGCGCCAAGGGCGGTGGGGCCGGTGGAGTTCAAGCGGATGTTGGAGCATGAGCCGCGGGAGTCGAGATGGGTGGCGGAGGCGACGAAGACGGCGGTGACCTGCGCTGGGGCGTTGTTGAGTTGGCATGTCATTTACAGTGGGATCGCGCTGATGCCTTTTACCGCGGGTGCCAGTGTTGTCGTCTCATTCGTAGGCACGGCCGCCGTCGTCGCAGGCTTGTTTCAATGCGCCGTCGGCGCCAATCGAACCGTGAATGAAGTGTGGGACCCACGCAGAAATGACTACCTGGACAGTAACGCTTGGTACGAAGGGATAATGCTAGCGCTGGACGGTATCTCCTTGCTGGCCGTGGGTACTTCTGCAGTGACCACGATGAAGGTCATCAACTTGTCCAAGAAGGCGACCGGCAAGCCACTGCGGGAAGTGCTCCGGGGATTAAGTCGGCAAGAGCGCGCCAAACTGACGGATGAACTGCTCCGAATCCAGGACCCGCGATTGACGCCAAAACTACTCAAGCTCAAGCAGGCCGCGGGCGATCTATCCAAGCGATTTCCAGCGACACAGATAAAACCCATCACTCACATGCACTTCAAAGATATTGCTGCGGCAGGGTTGAGCCTTACTAGCAGCACAACATCCGGGAATACGCGGATATTGGCCATCGGTATCTATGAAGAGTTCGCCGAATGAAAAACCGACGTTCGCCCTCTTTCTTCGTAGATCCCCGCTCAATTTGGGCTCGTCACCGGCTGGCGCTTTTTGGAGGAATTTTAGCCCTGTGCTTTTCAGTCGGCACGGCCAGCACTCTGATGAACCTCACCTACTTCGCCGACTCATCTGATGAGTTTGCGACGGGCGCGTTTTTCATTGGCAGCGCAACAACCTGCGCACTATTTGGCATCGCACAGAGCGCAGTGCTCCATGGTTATACGCAGTGGGTTTGGCTACAGGCTGGCGTGTTCATGCTCTATTTCCTGGCTGTTTTGCCAACAGCCATTTATAGCCCCGACCGCATCCTATTTACCCTGGCCGTTCTGAGCCCATTGGTCGGACTGTTGTTTATAAACAGCAAGCGCCAAAGGGAAATGCGCGGAACGATGCTCGAACTCCGCCACAAGCGTGAGCACATCATCACCACCCTGAAAAAACAGGGCAAATGGAAAGGGTGGTAAACCCCGCGCTCACGCCGTTGGGAATACTTACGCACCGACCGCCTGCAACGGCTTCGCCACTCGCGCCGCTGTATGCCGATTGACCGGCACGGGCAAACCCAAATGCCCGCGCAAGGTACTGTGGCTGTACTCACTGCGGAACAACCCACGCTCACGCAACAGCGGCAGCACTTGATCGGTAAAGCGCGCAAAGTCATCCGGCGCACCGACGTGGATGTTGAACCCATCCACCGCCCCTTCGACAAACCAACGCTCGATCTCATCGGCCACGGTCTGCGGCGAGCCGACAAAGCTGGAAAACGGCTTGGCAAAACGCAACGCCGCCTGGCGCAAGGTCAGGCCCTGGTCGCGGGCGACTTGTTTGATGTTTTCCGCGTGGCCGCGATAGCCGTTGCTGCCCAGGTCGCCGAGTTCCGGGAACGGTTCGTCCAGCGGGTATTGGCTGAAGTCGTGGTAATTGAACGGCCGCCCCAGTTGCACCAGCGCCTTGTCCAGGTCCAGCTCGCCATTGCGTTCACGGTCGATGGCCTGGGCCTGTTCGTCGGTGTCGGCAATGATCGGTGAAATGCCCGGCAGAATGGTCACGTGGTCGGGGTTGCGCCCGGCGGCTGCCGTGCGTTGCTTGATGTCGCGGTAGTAGGCCTGGGCGTCCTCGAAGTTGCCCACGCCGGCGAAAATCCCCTCGGCATAATTCGCCGCCAGGCTGCGCCCGGACTCGGAAATCCCGGCCTGGAAAATCACCGGTTGGCCTTGGGCGGAACGCGCGATATTCAGCGGCCCGGTCACGGCGAAAAACTCGCCCTGGTGATCGAGACGGTGTTGGCGCTGCGGGTCGAGGAAGACCTTGTTGGCCTTGTCGCGCACAAAGGCGTCGTCTTCATAGGAATCCCACAAGCCCTGCACCACCTCCAGGTGTTCGGCGGCGCGGCGATAGCGCTCGGTGTGATCGATATGTTGCTCGCGGCCAAAGTTGCCGGCGGCACCTTCCAGGCCGGTGGTGACCACGTTCCAACCGGCGCGGCCGCCGCTGATATGGTCCAGGGAGGCGAACTGGCGGGCGACGTTGAAGGGTTCGGTATAGGACGTGGTCAAGGTCGCCACCAGGCCGATTTTCGACGTGGCGCCGGCGATGGCCGACAGCAGGGTCAACGGCTCCAGGCGGTTGAGAAAATGCGGCGCAGAATCCGGGGTGATGTAGGGGCTGTCGACAATGAACACCAGGTCGAACTTGGCCGCTTCGGCCTGCCGGGCCTGGGCGCGGTACCAGTCGATGTCCACACTGGCATCGCCGGGGATCTGCGGGTGCAACCATTCGTTTTGCGCGGTGCCGACGCCGGTGAGGATGGCGCCGAACTTGAGTTGCCGGGGTGTTGTGGACATGGGGGTTATTCCTCCGTGGATGGCCGTTGAGGCTGACATTAATAGCCCCACAGGGGCCTTGTGAAAGGCTTTGTAGGTCTATGCTAATTATTAAAAATACTGATCACTAAAAATCGAAAACATTCTTTTATTGCATAGATAACCCCACCTGCGCCTTGGCTTGTGCTGCCTGCACCACACGCAACAGATTTTCGCCCCAGATATTGGCCAGATCCTTTTCGCTGTACCCCGCCTCCAGCAAACGCTGGGTGATCTTCGGCAACTGGCTGACGTCCTCCAGCCCGACCACCCCGCCACCGCCGTCCCAATCGGCACCAATGCCCACATGCTCAGGGCCGACCACCTCGAGGATGTGCAACAAGTGCTTCATAAACACATCCAGATCGGGCTTGGGTTGCGGGAAGCGCTGGTTGACCGCCTCGATATCCGCATGCAATGCCTTGACCTGCTCCGGGCTCAGCCCCGCCAGGTTGCGGTACTGCGCGTACAACGGCGCCAGGGCTTTTTGCCGTTCGGGGTTGGGCTTGAGCGGCACCAGGTAATCGCCGTAGCTGTTGACCTGCACCACGCCCCCCTTGGCCGCCAGTTGCCGCAGCCGCGCATCGTCGAGGTTGCGCGGGTGGTTATTGACCGCCTTGCTGCTGCTGTGGGACGCAATGATCGGTGCAGTGGACGCCGCCAGTACCTGGTCGAATACCGCGTCGGAAGCGTGGGACACATCCAGCAGAATCCCCAGCCGGTTGGCCTGCGTCACCAGTTCACGGCCTTTGGGGCTGAGGCCGTGCCACTTGGGCAATGCAGTCGCCGAATCAGCGATTTCATTGGTGCTGAAATGCACCAGCCCGAGCATGCGCAAGCCCTGGCGATAGTAGGTCAACAGGCGTTGCGGATCGGCACTGAGGGGGTCGGCGTTTTCCATGCTGATAAACACCACCCGCTTGCCCTCTCCCGCGATTCTTCGCGCATCGTCCGGGGTCAGTGCCAGTTCGAAAGTCTGCGGCGAACGCTCTGCCAGGTCACGGATGCGCGCCAACATCGCCAGCCCGTAGTTGCTGGCACTGGCGCGGCCCTCATCGGTGTCGGGCACCGGCGCGGTGTAGATCACCCAGAAGCCGCCGTCGAGGCCACCGTCTTGCATGCGCGGCACATCCACCTGGCTGCCATCCTCGGCATAGGTGTGACGAGCGAGGATGTCCCAGCCGGGGCGGGACAATTGCATCGGTGTATCGAGGTGGCTGTCGAGCACCAGCAAACGCTGATGCAACGCCAACGCCTCAGGGCTGACTTCGTCGGCGGCATGGGCGGTCATGGCGGCCATGCACAGCGCCAGCAGGTATCGGCTGTTCATCGATCAGAACTCCGCACTGAGGGTGGTCTGGAAGGTGCGCGGCGAACCGGGCCGGTAGTAGGCCGGCCCGCTGGCGCTGGTGAGGATGTAGCCGAGGTAGTCCTTGTCGAAGAGGTTGTCGATGTTCAAGCGCAGCTTGACGCTCTTGAGCGGCCCGTAATGCAGGCGCTCGCCGCCAAGGTCGAGGTAGGCGTTGTAGAGGGTGTAGCCCGGCACCGATTCGGTGTTGGTGAAGTTGCTGTAGCGCGAGCCGATATGCCGCCCGGAAAAATTCAGCACCGCCCACGGCGCCAGCTCGTAGGTGATGCCCGCCTGCGCCAGCCAGCGCGGGCTGTCGGGGATGTTGTTGTCCTTGAGCGATAGCCCGGCGGCATCGTCCTTGAACTGCGCGATGTTGTAGGTGAGGTTGCCGTTGAGCACCAGTTTGTCCGCCAGTACCGGCGGCTTCCATTGCCCGCTCAACTCGGTGCCGTAGGCCAGCGCGCGACCGACGTTCTGGTAGTAGGTTTCGGCGGTGCTGCTGCCGGCCACCGGCGAGGCGAAGGCTTGCAGACGGTTATCGAACTCGGTGCGGTACAGCGCCCAGGCGGCGTTGAACGTCGGACGATTGAGGCGGTAGCCCACCTCGTAGTTCTTCGAAGTCTCCGCCGCCGGTGCCGGCGCGTTGGGGCTGGCCGCGCGGAACACATCGTCGGCGCCCCGCGGCAGCGCCATGTTCTCCGAGTAGGAGGCAAACAGCTGGGAGTTGGCCGTCAGGTCATACACCAGCCCGGCCTGGGGCAGGAAGTTGTCGGTCCACGAGGTGCTCAGGCGCGGCTGGCGGTTGGCGATATAGTCGCCAGCATTGCGATAGCCTTCGATGCGGTAGTCCAGGTCCAGGCGCTTGAAGCCGTATTGCAGGCGCAGGCGGTCATCGAGCAGGGTCCAGGTGTCTTTGATGTTCAGTTGCAGGGAGTCGCGGGTCGAGGTGAAGTCGCCCTGCTTGTGCACCGGCTCATTGAACAGCGGGCTGCCATCGGGGCTGCCGTCGCTCAGGTTGTAGCGCGCTTGCAAGCGGTTGAACACATCCTTTTCGGCCCACACTCCGGCTTCGATCGCATGCTGGCCGACGTGCCAGGTCAAGCTGCTGCGCCCGCCGTAACGGTGGCCACTAAGGGATGACAGCCCGTATTGCACACCACGCGGATCAACCAGGCCGGGCACGTTGGCCTCGGCGTTATGCAGCGCCAGCGAGGTGCTGTAGGCCTCGGGGGAAACGCCAAAACCTTTCTTGGCTTCGTAGTAGACGCTGGTGCTGCTTTCCAACGCATCGTTGAGCAGAAAGTTGCCGGTGAGGCTGTACAAGGTGTCGCGCCGCTGGTTGATCGCCTGCTTGTACGACTGGTTGTAATTGGGATTGCTGTAGGGCACGCCAGCCACGGTTTCGGGTTGCGGCGGTACTTCCTTGAGGTACGCGAAATCACGCCCGGAGCGACCGAACGGATCATTGGCGGTGCCGTGGTATTGGGCCTGGGTCACATAGGGCGAGTCGTAGTCATAAAAGTCGTTGTGCACCGCGCGAAACAGCAGCTCATGCCCCTCGCCGAACTGATAGCGCACCTTGCCTTCCAGGTGCTCACGGTCGATGGTGCCGGGGCCGCGCCACAGGTCGCCGTCGATCTTCGAGCGGCTGAAATACGCCGACAGCCCCGCATGCTCGCCGGTTTGCAGCTTGACGAAACTGCGTCGCAGGCTGTCGCTGCCCAGGGTGTATGACGTGCTGACCCCGGCTTCCTTGGCCGGATTGGTGGAGATGTAATCCACATAAGGCCCCAGCGACGTATACCCCGGCTGCGACACATCGCCAGCGCCGGTGGACGCGGTGACGCGTTCGGTGTTTTCGTTATCGACGTAGCGGTAGATCGGGCTGCCGCCAAACTGGTCGCTGCGCCCCAGCGGCACGCCGTCGATGGAGAAGCCGATCTGTTGCAGGTTGAACGCGCGCACGAACACCGAGTTGCCGAATTCGTAGAGGCCCAGGGCATCGTTGGACTGCACGTTGAAGCCGGGCAAGGCTTCGAGCATCTTCAAGCCTGAGGTACCGGCGGGCGCCGACTGCAAGGCTTGATGGGAAATGGTCAGGGTGTTGCTGATCTGGTCAGTGCCAATCGCCAGGTTGGCCTCGGTGACACGTGCGCCGACCACTTCGACTTTGTCCAACTGCGCTTCTTGCGCCAGCACGCCCTCAACCGTCAGGCCCATCAACAGGAGCCCGCTCAACCATCTCTTGTTCGCCAGTGACTCACGCTGATTGCTCATTGCTGTTCCTTGTCGGTTTCTGTCGGGTGCACGAACCCGCTCCAGGGCGTTCGGCGCGTGGGCGCCGAAGCCTGGAATCCTGTCTATGGAGGGAAGGTGTCGGTGAAACGCTGGGGGTTACGCCGTTCGAGCGGCGATGGCTTCGACTTCCACCAGCGCACCCGGCAGTGGCAACGCCACCACTTGCAACGCGGTACGCGCAGGTTTGTTCGGCTGCTCTGGCGTGCCGAAGAACTGTGTGTAGCCGGCCTGCAAACCGGCGAAATCGAGCTTGCCGCCGGTCTCTTCGGCGCCCACCAGGAACACCCGCAGTTGCACGATATCGCCGAGGTCGAGGTCGTGTTGCTGGAGGATCGTGCGGATCTTGTTGAACACCGACACCGTCTGCACTTCGGTGTTGCCATAGGCCGCCGGCGTACCCGCCGGGGCGTTGGCGTCGTGCAGGTCGGGCAAAGTGCCGCTGACAAAGATCAGGCTGGCGGACGCCGGCACGGTGACGGTTTGCGAGATCGGGAAGTTGCCGACGCTGGTGCGTTGAATGCTGTCGCTCATGATGATGCTCCTTAGGACGCGGCCACTGCCGCAATCTGACGTTGTTGAGTCACCCGTTCGGCCAGTTGCGCGACCACATGGCGCGCCGAGTTGGCCGCCGATTCCTGCCAGATGCCCACGCCGCTCTGCACCAGGCCGTCACCGGCGAAGTACACGCGGCCAACACCGGCTTCGAGCAAGGCACTGGCATCGGCCGGGAAGTGTTCGCGTTGCAGCCACGGGCCTTCGCTGTAGGGGATCTGTTCCCAGGACACCGCCAGCGGGTGGCGCAGGTGTTTGGCATAACCCGGATGCAGCAGCTCCACGGCTTCTTTCGAGGTGGCGTACTGCTGCGCCAAGGGTTGCGCGCCAAAGCGATCAGCGCCCTCGCCGGTCACGTAACCGGCCACCAGCAAGCCGTCGCGGGTGTTGAGGCCGTTGCTCGGGTACCACAGCAGGCGCGCCGGGTGTTCGATCCACGACAGGCCGCCGTAGGTGCGGTAGTCGGTCTCCCAGAAGCGCGGCGACTGCCACGCCACTTTGGTTGCCTGGTCGCTGCGGGTGCTGCGCAAGGCGGCCTTGATCGGGTCGCTGAAATCGGTGTCGAGCTTGGCCAGCAACGGCAGCGGCAGGGTCGAGACCAGGTAGTCGGCGCGCACCACCTGGTCGCGGCCGCTGTGCTGGTCGTGATACGTCACCGCGACGCCGTCTTCCAACTGGCGAATCTGCCGCACCTGGGCGCCCAGTTGCACCTGGTCGCGGACCCGGGCGTAGAACGCGTCGGTGATACGGTCCATGCCGCCCACCGGCTGGAACATCGTCGCCGAGAACTCCGGGAACTCGGTGTGCAGCAACGCGCCCCACAGCTCCGGGTGCAGCAGTTGGTCCAGCGCCAGCGGGCTGCGTGCGGCCGGCAGCGCGCCGGGATGGGCTGGCGATTCCAGGTGCCCCGAACGGATCGTGCCTTCGAACGCCAGCTCTTGCGAGAGGTCGCCATACACCTGCAAAAACGCCAGCAAGCGTGTGCGTTCTTCGCTGCTCAGCACGTCGTCGAGCGCATCGCGCTGCACCGCCTTGGCCAGCAGGCCGGACAAGTGCCCGCGCGCATCGTTGATCGCCTGGCCGACGCTGAACGCCGGCTTCTCGATATCCGGGCGCACCTGGGCGCCATGGCTGCTGTTGACCAGCACCTCCAGCGGCACCCCGAGTTCGCTGCAATAGTCGAGGATCGTGCGGTGCTGGCTGGGGATTCGCGCAGGGCCGGCGTTGAAGTAGTGGCCTTGATCGAACGCTGCGGTTTGCGTGCGGCCGTCCTTGTAGTCCACACGGTCGCCATGGCGAATCGTCCAGGTGCGGCCGCCCGCCCGCTCGCGGGCCTCCAGCACTTGCACCTCGAAGCCGGCGCGGGTCAGTTCCAGCGCCGTGACCAACCCGGCAATCCCGGCGCCCAGCACCAGCACGCGGGTGCCATGCCCCAGGCCGTCCTTGAGTTTCAGCGGTTGCGGGCGGCGGTGCGATGAAGGCCCCAGGCCCAAGACCGCAAGGGCATCCTTGACCGCCTTCTCGCCGCCTACTGCCGCGATGCTCGACAGCGCTTCACGTCGTGTCAGTCCCATGTTCGCTACTCCTTAATCCGGCAGGCCCGGTGGGTTGATCAGCGACTTGTCGACGCGCTCCACGTCCAGGCCCCAGCGTTGCAGCACCTGCTCGTATTGGCCGCCGGCAATCGCGCTTTCCAGGGCGGTGTGGATCGGCTTGACCAGGCCGTTGTCCTTGCGCGTGGTCACCGCGATGTCGGCCTGCAACGGCCAGCCGCCGTTGACGGTGCCGACGCGCTTTATGCCGCCGGTGATCGCGGCGGAATAGGCGTACACCGAGTTCGGCCCGAACAGCGCATCACTGCGCCCGGACTGCACCGCCAGTTGCGCGGCAGCCTGGTCATCGAAGTACTGCAACAGCGCAGGCTTGATCCCGGCCTTTTCATTCGCCTCGTTCCACGCCAGCAGGACTTTTTCCTGGTTGGTGCCGGAGCCGACGATGATCTTCAGCCCGGCAATGTCCGGCGCCTGTTTGATCTCGTTGATCTTGCTGGTGCTCTTCACATAGAACCCGAGCACGTCCTGGCGATAGGTGGCGAAGTCAAAGCGCTTCTTGCGCGCTTCGGTCACGGTTACGTTGCTGATCACCGCGTCGTATTTGCCCGAGCTGACGCCCAGCGGCCAGTCTTCCCAACTGGTCTGCACCACGTTGAGTTGCAGGCCCAGGCTGTCAGCCACCAGTTGCGCGGTGTCGGCTTCGCTGCCGATGGTGGTCTTGTCGTCATTGGCCAGCAGCGCCAGGGGCGGCCCCGCCACGCCGGACACGGCCACGGTGAACTTGCCCGGCTGGGCGAACTTGAAGCCCGGCGGGATCTGCGCGATGGCGGCTTCGTTGCGCGGCACATGGATGCGCACGCGGTCGGGGCTGAGGTCCACCTGTTGCACGGCGAACGCACTTTGCGCAGCACTGACGGCCAGCGCCAGCAGGGCCACACGGGCAGTAGAAATAAACATGGGCAGTCACTCCTTGAACTAAAGCACCTTGCCGAGAAAGGCCACAGTGCGGGGATGTCGGGGTTGGCGGAAAATCTGTTCAGGCGGACCTTCTTCGATGAGCTGGCCGTCGCAGAGGAACACCACGTGGTCGGCCACTTCGCGGGCAAAACCGATTTCGTGGGTGACGATCACCAGGGTCACGCCCAGTTGGGTCAGGCCCTTGATCACATCCAGCACTTCGCCCACCAACTCCGGGTCGAGGGCCGAGGTGGGTTCATCGAACAGCAGCACTTTCGGGTCCAGGGCCAGGGCGCGGGCGATGGCCACGCGTTGTTGCTGGCCGCCGGAGAGCTGGCGTGGATAGGCGTCGGCTTTGTCTGCAAGGCCAACCTTGGCCAGCAACTCGGACGCCTTGGCCTGCGCCTCGGCCTTGCTCCAGCGCTTGTGGGCCAGGGGTGCCTCGGCGATGTTTTCCCAGGCGGTGAGGTGCGGGAACAGGTTGAAGTTCTGGAACACAAAACCGACGTCGATCCGGCGCTTGAGGATTTCCCGTTCTTTCAGCTCGTAAAGCAGGTCGCCCTTGCGTCGATAGCCGACGTATTCACCGTCGATGGTGATGTGGCCGCTGTCGATCTTTTCCAGGTGGTTGATGGTGCGCAGCAAGGTGGATTTGCCCGAGCCCGACGGCCCGAGAATCACCGTGACCTTGCCCGGGTCAATGGTCAGGTGGATGTCTTGCAACACCTGCTGATTGCCAAAGCGCTTACCCACGCCCTGGATTTGAATACGACCGGCGCGGGCTTCACTCATGGGACTTCTCCTTGAGCCAGCGACTGATGCGCTGCAACGGCGTCGGTGGCAGTACCCGTGCCGTGCCACGGGCAAAGTAGCGCTCGACGTAGTACTGCGCGCTGGTCAGCACGGTGGTGATGATCAGGTACCACACGGTCGCCACGATCAGCAGCGGGATCACCGCCTGGGTGCGGTTGTAGATGACCTGCACGGTGTAGAACAGCTCGGGCAAGGCCAGCACGTAGACAATGGAGGTGCCTTTGACCAGGCCGATGATTTCGTTGAAACCCGACGGCAGAATCGAACGCAGCGCCTGCGGCAGGATGATCCGGAACACCCGACGCGAAGCCGGCAGCCCCAGCGCCGCAGCCGCTTCATGCTGGCCGGCATCCACGCCGATCAGGCCGCCGCGAATGATCTCTGCCGCGTACGCCGCTTGCATCAGGCTCAAGCCCAATACGGCCACGGTGAACTGGCTGAGCACGTCCACGGTGGACCACTCGGCAAACACCACGCTGGTGAACGGCACGCCGAGCACGATGTGGTCATACAGGTAAGCGAAGTTGTACAGAATGATCAGCACCAGCAGCGCCGGCATCGAGCGGAAAAACCAGATGTAACCCCAGGCCAATGCGGCCAGCAGCGGCGAGCCCGACAGCCGTGCCAACGCCAGCGCCGTGCCGAGGATCATGCTGAATACGGTGCTCAGCAGGGTCAGCAACAGCGTCTGGCCAAGGCCGCGCAGCACCGACGGCGAGAAGAACCACTGGCCGAACACGCCCCACTCCCAGCGCGGGTTGGTGGCCAGGGAGTGCACGATGCCCAGCAGCACCAGCGCGGCAAAGATCGACCCGGCCCAGCGCCAGGGGTGTCGCGCGGGGACGACTTGCAAGGTCTTGATGGGGGTGGCGACACGGGCCGGGCGAACCGGGCGCGCCTGTTCAATCAGGTCATAGGGTTTGGCGACGATGGGCATGTTCTCTTCCTCGCGGGTTGTGGCCTTAGAAGGCGTAAGTCAGCCGGGTGTAGTAATAACCGCCGGTGAAACCGAAGGGCGAATAGGTGCCGTAGCTGCTGACCATGGTGCTGCTCGGTACACCTTGTTTTTTCGGGTAGACGTCGAACAGGTTCTTGGCGCCGATGGCGACGTTGAGGTCTTTGGTGAGGTTGTAGCCAAGGTCCAGGTCGGTGATCCATTTGGCCGCGTAGACCCGGTCGAGGCTGCGGTCGGCGGAGACGTTGACCTCCTTGTAGGAGCCGTAGCGGGTCAGGGCCAGGTTGAGGTTGAAGCGGTCGATGCTCCAGTCACCGCCGAGGATCAGCTTGGTGCTCGGTTGCACGCCGGTAATCAGGTTGCGCGCCTGGCGATCCATCAGGTCATAGGCCGTGCCGAGGATCGTCGTGGACTCCTTGTAGTTGAGGATCCTGGTCTGGTTCCAGTTGAACGCGGCGGTCCACTTCAGCGCGCCGTATTCGCCGAGGTCCTGGCTGTAGTTGCTGACCAGGTCGAGGCCCTTGGTGCGGGTGTCGGCACCGTTGATGAAATACTGGCCGCCGGACGTCGAAGTGATGCCATTGCCTTGCAGCACCTGGGTGATTTCCGGGCCGAGCAAGGTGCCGGTGAGGGTGATGCGGTCGCGCAGGTTGATCACGTAGGCGTCGGCGGTGAAGCTCAGGCGGTCGGTGGGTGTGAGGGTGAAACCAAGGCTGAAGTTGGTCGAGCGCTCGGGTTTCAATTCCTGGGCGCCGAGGGCCTGGGCGGCGCCCGAACCCACCGGCAGCACGCCGTAGTTGATCGACTGGTACACGCCGTCGACCACGCCATAGGTGGTGGACCGCGCACTGAACAGGCTGTTGGCCAGGGAAGGCGCACGGAAGCCGTTGCTCACCGTGGCGCGCACGGCGAATTGCGGGGTGAAGTCATAACGGGTGGTCAGCTTGCCGCTGCGGGTGGCGCCAACGCCCTGGTTGTAGTGCTCGTAACGGAAGGCGGTGCCCACGTACCAGTCCGGTACCGGGTTGAAGCCCACATCCACGTAACTGGCCAGGCTGTTGCGCGAGGCGGTGGCTTCTTCGTCCGGCGAAATACCGTTGGTGACCTGCGCCCCGCTCGATGCGCAATTGCCCGGCGCCTTGCAGTAGCCGCCGTTGGCGTAGGACTCATAGTCACCGGCCTGCACCTCATAGGTGTCGCGCCGGTGTTCGAAGCCGTAGCTCAGGTCCAGCGGTTTTTGCAGGCCGATATCAAAGCCGCGCTTGAAGTCGAGGTTGGTGGTCAGCTCGGTGGAAATCCACGTGCCGGAGGTGAAGTGGTTCGGCGTGGCTTCGCCCAGGGACGGGTTCTGGTTGTGGGTGGTGCCCTGCTCCGCGTCGTTGCGCCCGTAGGTGGTGGACAAGTCCCAGTCCCACTCGCCGACGGTGCCTTTGCCACCGAAGGCGGCCTGGAAGTCGTCTTCGTCGATAAACCAGGTCGGCGTGTAGCCGCCCGGGTAACCATTGGGGCCGGTGGTGATGGTGTTGGTGATGGTCGGCAGGCGGAAGTTCTGGCCTTGCTCGGCCTTGCGCCGCGAATAGGTGGTGAAGGAATACAGGCTGAAGTTGTCGTCCACCGGCAGCTCGGCGTTGTAGCCCAGGGTCAGCAGGTTGGTCTTTGGTGTGCCGTAGCCGCCGTACGTCGAGCGACCGGCCTGCTCGTAGGCCTGGGCGTAGGTGTAGCCGTTGGCGCTGGCCTTGTTGTCATCGTTCTGGCTGCGCGCATCCAGGGCCAGTTGCACGATGCCGCCGTTGCCGATTTCGAAGCCTTTGTTGAGGCTTTGTTGCACGGTCTGTTTCTTGCCGTCGTAGCCAAGGCCGGCGTTGGTCACCGAGGTGCCGCTGGTGTCGGCCTTGAGGATCACGTTGATCACCCCGGCGATGGCGTCGGAGCCGTATTGGGCGGCGGCACCGTCGCGCAGCACTTCCACATGGTCGATGGCGCTGATGGGGATCAGGTCCAGATCGGCCGGAGCCGCGCCGGTGTTGATGCCGTTGATGTTCAAGGTCGCACTGGTGTGGCGGCGCTTGCCGTTGACCAGCACCAGCACTTCGGCGGCGCTCAGGCCCCGCAGGTTGGGGGCACGGGCGATGCCACTGGCATCCCAGCCGGTTTTTTCCGGCAGGGTCAGCGACGGGATCACCGCGCTCAAGGCCTCCATCAAACCGGGCTTGCCGGTGCTCTGCAATTGCTTGGCGCTGACCACATCGATCGGCACCGGGCTGCTGGTGACAGTGCGCTGCTCGGCGCCACGGTTGCCGGTGACGACGACGGTAGAGAGGGTGCTGTCGTCCTGGGCCTGGGCGCTGTTGGCAAAAATTGCCAGGGCCAAAACGGCGGTGGGTGTTAACGCTTGCTTCATAGCCATGCCTGCTTATTCAAATCGCGAAGTCGGGCAATCACGCGGTCATGCGCGGTGCTCGTTTTTTAGGGGATGTGGCGGCGATTTGCGGCTAAGGCGCGTGCGGGGTTTGTATCGGCAACATACGTTGAGTTCCCTTCCAACGATTCTGCTGCGGGCATGATTACCCGGTTATGGGAGCAGAATCTGAATCACGATGGGTACCATCCATGGTCAGGGGTAGGCTGTTGCGATCAAACATAACGGAATGGGTTTTGAAAATATAATGCTGTTTTGGTCTAAGCTAATATTCTTGGATTTCATTATTTTCTTATGATTTTATTCATATAAATAATGTCTTTTTGAAAGCTCCTCTGCAGATCGGCACGGTCGGATGCAAAATTTCATCAGGAAGTGCCAAGCTTTTTGTGGAGAACTACCCCCTTTTTCGCAAGCCAAGCGCCTTTCAACCTGCAACCACCCGTATAGCAATTAAATACACACGTATAGACATTAGCTACACGAAAAATCTATTATCCGCCCCAAGGAGGCTCAAACCTGAATACACAATCCTTTCCAAGGCGGGACCGACACATGACAGCCAGTATTGAGAAACCCAAACCCGTTCCGATCAACATGCGAGCGGATGAAAGAAAGCGGAACCTGATCGATCTGGCAGCTGCCTTGTCCGGGCGCGACCGAACCAGCTTTATCCTGGAAGCTGCTTGTCAAAAAGCAGAAGAGGTCATCCTGGACAAGCGCTTGTTCCTTCTCGACGACGTTGCATTTGACGCATTCGAACAGGCCATGGAAGCCAATCCGATACGAGGTAATGAATGCCTGCACCAACTTCTCGAAAGGCCCAAACGGTGGAGCTGAGGGCTCCCGAAAGACTGAACAGCGAGCATATCCTTGACCAGTTCGATTCGGGCGAGCCGTCGATCAACGATTACCTGCAAAGGCAGGCACTTAAAGCCCAGGCCGCCAAGCAGGCGGTTGTCTACGTCGTTTGCCGCAAAGACACCGCGGTCGTGATGGGTTTCTACACCCTGTCGAGCGGCTCTATAGCACGCGAAAACGTCGTACCGAAAAGCCATCAACGCAACTCCCCAAGCGTGCATCCAGTGACATTGCTGGGACGCATGGGGATCACTCAAGCGGCCCAGGGCCAGGGGTTTGCAATCGATCTGCTGCAGGACGCCATTGAGCGTGCAATCAGCGCTTCGAACACCATCGGCTCCAGTGCAGTCATTGTTCACCCATTGAACGAACGCCTTTCGAGTTTCTATATCAAGTACGCAGGCTTTGTTGCATGCCCGGGGCTTTCGCCGATTACGTTGATGTTGCCGCTGCGCTAAGCATCAAGATGCGTCTTAAGCACTTTCCCGCGCAATCAGGCGGCACTCCAACAAATTCAAGCGCTGTACCTCCTCTTCCACCGGCAATACCCCCAAACTTTCCAATACCCGCATGGCCGCCAACACACCGATTTGCAACGCCGGTGGCTTGATGGTGCTGAGGCTCGGCAACAGCATGTGCGCGAAGGGGTAATCACCGAAGCCGAGCACCGCGCAGTCTTGCGGTATTTTCAGCCCGGCACGTTGCCCCGCCAGTAACCCACCAGCAGCGAGGTTGTCATTGGCGAAGAAGATCGCATCAGGTGGCGTGGGGTGGCTCATCAGCGCGTCCATCGCCTGCTTGCCGGCTTCGAAGGGCGCACAACCGGCGTCCGGCGCGAAGGTCCAGGGCTGCACGCCCAGCCCGCTCAAGGTCGCCGCGAACCCATCACCGCGCTCCATTGCACTGAAATCCCCCGCCGCACTGTTCTGCACGAAGGCGATGCGCCGATAACCCTGGCCATGCAGGTAACGCGCGGCCGTGACGCCCACTTCGTAGTGGGAAAATCCTATCTGCAACGGCTCGCGTTCGGGCACATAGTCCCAGGTTTCCACCACCGGGATATCGGCATCGGCGATCATCTTTTCCGTGGCCGCGCTGTGGAAGCGGCTGGTCAGCACCAACGCCGCCGGCGACCAGCCGAGAAACGCGCGCACCGCACTTTCTTCCTGCTCGGCACTGAAGTAACTCGATGCCAACAACAGCTGATACCCGTGCTGGCTGAGGGTGTCGCTGAAGCCCT
This sequence comes from Pseudomonas sp. Marseille-Q1929, assembly GCF_017316265.1. Lineage (NCBI taxonomy): Bacteria > Pseudomonadati > Pseudomonadota > Gammaproteobacteria > Pseudomonadales > Pseudomonadaceae > Pseudomonas > Pseudomonas sp. Marseille-Q1929. The sequence continues at coordinate 54,139 of NZ_JAFLWU010000011.1, read as the reverse complement.
GGATGGTGTCGGCAAAGATCGGCCCGGAGATGTTCGGGATCACCATCGCCACGATCCGCCCGCGCGCCGAGGCCAGGCCGCCGGCCACCAGGTTGGGCACGTAGCCCAATTCGGCCACCACCTGGGCGATGCGCTCGCGGCGCTCGGGTGAGACCTGCTCCGGCTGGTTGAAGTAACGCGACACGGTAATCGCCGACACCCCGGCCTGGCGCGCCACGGTGTTGAGGGTGACGCGCCCGGCGCCACGGCGTTTGCGCGGTTTGTCTTCGCTCACGGGGAAATCCTGTTAGAAACCAAAAGGCATATAGGACTAATTTTTCAGTATTTGACATTCTAAACCAGTCCCACCAATAATGCCGATGTTAGCGCTAACAAAGCGCGTTGTCTGCTACTCGCTCAAGCGAATGCCAAAGACAAATTCACAGGCGTTGCGGTCGCAGAACAGCAACGGTTCAGGGCATTCTTTCGAGCGGGCACAGCATGCACAACTTCCAACGCACTACGTTATTGATCCTCGCCGGGCTGACCGCCCTGCCCGCCTTTGCAGCCGATGAGCAGGAGCCGACGCTCAAATCCGTGACCGTCACGGCCACCCGCCGTGAAGAATCCCTGCAAAAAGTCCCGGTGGCCGTCTCTGTGCTCGACGGCGAACAGCTGGAGCGCGACAACCGCAACGGCGTCGCCAGCATCGCGCAACAAGTGCCGTCGCTGAACTTCCGCACCGGCGCCTCCAACAAAGACACCTCTCTGTTCGTGCGCGGCGTCGGCACCATCTCCACCTCCCCCGGCGTGGAGCCGACGGTAGCCACGGTGATCGACGGTGTGGTCTACGCCCGCCCCGGCCAGGCCACCCTCGACCTGCTCGACCTGGAACGCATCGAAGTACTGCGCGGCCCGCAAGGCACGCTGTTCGGCAAGAACGCTTCGGCCGGTGTGCTCAATATCACCAGCAAGGCGCCGACCGCCGAGACCCACGGCTATATCGACCAGTCCTACTACAGCGGCAACGAGAGCCGCACCCGCTTCGGCATCGGCGGCAGCCTGGTGCCGGATGTGCTCAAGGGTTCGATCAGCACGCTGTTCGGCAGCTATGACGGCAACGTCGATAACCAGCACAACGGGCAAGAGGTCAATGGCTACAACCACAAGGGCATTCGCGGCAAGTTGGAGTTCACCCCCAACGATGACGTGAAGCTGACCCTGATCGCCGACTACATGCAGTCCCACGACGACGCGCCCAACGGCGTGGTCAGCAAGTCCCTGACCCCGGCGTTCACCAACGCACTGAGCCCGGTGCGCGCCGCCAGCGACAACCGCGACATCAACACCGACACCCGCAGCCATGTCGAAGACACCAACAAAGGCCTGTCGGCCCAGCTCGACTGGAACCTCGGCGACTACACCCTGACCTCGATCACCGCCTGGCGCGGCTGGGACAACACCCAGTACCAGGACGGCGACCGCCTCGGCACAGTAACCGCTGCATTCCCCGGCACCGCCGACAAGGGCCAACTGGCGTTCAACCAGTACTCCCAGGAACTGCGCCTGGCCTCGCCTAAAGGTGAGTTCCTGGAGTACGTCGGCGGCCTGTTCTACATGCACGGCAAGGACGAAGAAACCTACCAGCGCACCCTCACCACCACTACGCGCACTGACCGTGGCATCGCCGACTACAGCACCACCAACGACAGCTACGCAGTGTTCGGCGAAACCACGCTGAATTTCACTTCGCGCTTTCGCGGCATCGCCGGTTTGCGCTACACCCACGATGACCTGAAATACGATCACCGCCGCGTCTCCACCTCGGCCACTACGGTCAGCGGGATTCAACCGGCCACGTCCAGTTCCGGTTCGGTGGATGAAGACGGCTGGTCCGGCCGCCTCGGCGTGCAGTACGACATCAGCGACAACATCACCAGCTACCTGACCTACTCGCGTGGCTACAAAGGCCCGGCCTACAACGTGTTCTTCAACATGCAGCCGCGCGACACCGATGCGCTCAAGCCGGAAACCTCCAATACCTGGGAAGCCGGGATCAAGGCCACCGCCTGGAACAACCGCCTGACCACCAACCTCGCGGTGTTCCACAGCGATTACGACAACTACCAGGCCAACTTCTTCGACACCGTCGCAGGGCAAGTCGTGACCCGCTTGATCAACGCCGGCAGCGTCAGCACCGAAGGCGTCGAGCTGGATTACGCCTTGCAGGCCACCCAGCAACTCAAGCTGTCCGGCGCCCTGGCCTACACCCGCGCACGCATCGACGAATTCGCCTGCCCCGCTGGCGCAGCAGCAACGTGCAACGTAAATGGCAAGCCGCTGCCGTACAGCCCGGACTGGAAAAGCTACGTGCGCGCCGACTACAGCATCCCCTTGGATAACGGCCTGGATATCGAACTGGGCACCGACTACAGCTGGCAGAGCGAAGTGCAGTACGACATCAGCCAGAACCTCGACACCAAACAAGGCGCCTACGGCATCTGGAACGCCAGCGTGGCCCTGGCCGACTACAGCAACGGCTGGCGAGTAGCGTTGCTGGCGAAGAACCTCGCCGACAAGTCCTACTCGCCGATGCTGGCCAGCGGCGGCAACTACATCTACCGCGCCGTGCCCCGTGACGATGAACGTTACTTCGGCGTGCAACTGCGCAAGGATTTCTAATATGAGTCGTCAACTGAAACTCGGCGCCTTCCTCATGGCCACCGGGCACCACATCGCCGCCTGGCGTCATCCCGATGTACCGGCGAATGCCGGGCTGGATTTCGCCCAGTACAAGCACCTGGCGCGGGTCGCCGAAGCGGCCAGGTTCGATGCGTTGTTCGTGGCGGACAGCGTGGCGGCGGCCACTGGCGAGATCGCCAGCCATATGGCGCGTTCGGATCACTTCGAGCCACTGACCTTGCTCTCGGCGTTGAGTGCAGTGACGGAGCACATCGGCCTGATCGCCACCGCGACCACCACCTACAACGAGCCCTACCATGTGGCGCGCAAGTTCGCCTCGCTGGATCACCTGTCCGGCGGGCGCGCCGGCTGGAACCTGGTGACCTCGGACGCCGCCGCCGAAGCGCAGAATTTCGGCCGTGATGAGCACCTCGGCCACGGCGAACGCTACAGCCGCGCCCGCGAGTTTCATCAAGTGGTGACCGGCTTGTGGGACAGCTGGGAAGACGACGCCTTTGTGCGCGACAAGGCCAGCGGCAATTACTACGACCCGGCGAAGGTGCATGTGCTTGATCACGTCGGCGAACACTTTCGCGTCAAGGGCCCGCTGAACGTCGCGCGCTCGCCCCAGGGCCAGCCGGTGATCGTGCAGGCGGGCTCGTCCGAAGCCGGTCGCGATCTCGCGGCGCAAACTGCCGAAGTGGTATTTACCGCGCAGACGTCGCTGGAGAATGCCCAGGGGTTTTATGCCGACCTCAAGGGCCGTCTTGCGCAGTACGGACGCGAGGCGGATTCGCTGAAAATCATGCCCGGCGTGTTTGTGGTGGTCGGGCAGACCGAGGCTGAGGCGCAGGCGAAGTTCGAGACGTTCCAGGATTTGGTCGAGCCCGAAGTCGGCGTCGCGCTGCTTGGGCGCATGCTCGGTAACTTCGACCTGTCCGGCTACCCGCTGGACGGGCCGTTGCCAGAGTTGCCACTGACTGACAGCGGCCAGCGCAGCCGCCAGCAATTGCTCAGCGATTTGGCGTTGCGCGAGAACCTCACGCTGGCGCAATTGGGACGACGGATTGCCGGTGGCCGCGGGCATTACAGCCTGATCGGCACGCCGGAGCAGATCGCCAACGAGTTGCAACGCTGGTTCGAAAACGGTGCCGCCGATGGTTTCAACATCCTGGTCCCGCACCTGCCCGGTGGGCTGGAGGACTTCGCCCAGTGGGTGGTGCCCGAGCTGCAACGGCGCGGCCTGTTCCGCACCGAATACAGCGGCGCCACCTTGCGTGACAACCTCGGTTTGGCGCGCCCCGAAAACCGCTTCAAAAAGGACAATGCATGAAGATTCGAGCGCTGGTATTGGCCCTGCTGGCCGTCACCCAAACGGCCCTCGCGGCCGACCCTGCGACCCTGCGCATCGGCTACCAGAAAGGCTCCATCGCCTTGGTGCTGGCCAAGGAACACAGCCTGCTGGAAAAGCGCTTTCCACAGACTGACGTGAAGTGGATCGAATTCCCCGCTGGCCCGCAGATGCTCGAAGCCCTCAATGTCGGCGCACTGGATGTGGGCTCTACCGGCGATATCCCGCCGCTGTTCGCCCAAGCGGCGGGCGCAGACCTGGTCTACATCGGCGCCGAACCGCCCAAGCCCAGCGCCGAAACCATCCTGGTGCGCAACGACAACCCGCTGCACTCAGTGGCGGACCTCAAGGGCAAGAAGGTCGCCTTCCAGAAAGGCTCCAGCTCCCACAACCTGATCCTGCGCGCACTGAACAAGGCCGGGCTGAGCTACAAGGATATCCAGCCGGTGTACCTGCCACCGGCCGATGCGCGGGCGGCGTTTGAGCGCGGCAGCGTGGATGCGTGGGCGATCTGGGAACCCTATTCGTCGTTGGCCCTGAGCCAGAGCCCGAGTCATGTGCTGGCCAACGGTGAAGGCTTGGGCTTGTCGGGGCCGGTATACACCGCGCGGCGCGAATACGCCAAGGCTAACGGCGCCTTTGTCCACGACCTGCTCGGTGAACTCAGCAGCGCTGAAGCGCTGACCCGTAGCCAGCGGGAAGACAGCTTGAAGGTGTTGACTGGTTTTATGGGGCTGCCTGCGGATGTGATCGCGCGGTACATGGACAACCGCCCGCCTTCGCCGATCTTGCCGATTGACGAGAAGATCATCCAGGCCCAGCAGGCGACGGCGGATCTGTTCTACCAAAACCACCTGCTGCCCAAAGCCATCGACGTGAAAAAAGCCCTACCAAGCAACTGAGATCAAATGTGGGAGCTGGCTTGCCTGCGATAGCTGTGTATCAGTGCCAAATGAGCAAGCTGACCCACCGCTATCGCAGGCAAGCCAGCTCCCACATTTTTTTTGAACCGAGTCAGGCTTGAGGGCGGGTGCTTTTTTCGATCAGGCACATCGGGGTGCCAGCCACTGGCTCCTGCATGATCTGCACCTGCACATCAAACACCTGCCGCATCAACTCGGCACTGATCACCGCCGCCGGCGCCCCATCCGCCACCAACTTGCCGCCATGCATCACCGCCAAATGATCAGCATACCGGCAAGCCTGGTTGATATCGTGCAACACCGTAATCACGGTCTTACCTTCGGCGGCCAACTCCCCCATCAAGTCCAACAGCTCAACCTGATGACTGATATCGAGGTAAGTGGTCGGCTCATCCAGCAACACCACCGGCGCGTTCTGCGCCAACACCATCGCCAGCCACGCGCGCTGGCGCTGGCCGCCGGACAAATCCGCCAACGCCCGATCTGCCAAAACGTCGAGTTCCAGGCGCTGCATAGCCTGCGTCACATGGGACTGATCGTTGCCACTCAGCCGCCCCCACAGCGAGTTGTGCGGGCTGCGGCCATAGGCAACCAACTGGCGCACGCTGACCCCTTCCGGCACCGGCAATACTTGCGGCAAAAACGCGATCTGTCGCGCCAGTTGGCGCGCGGAAAGGCTGGCGTAGGCCTGGCCATCCAGGGTCAGTTCGCCCTCGGTTGGCTTGAGAATGCGCGCAAACGCCTTGAGCAACGTGGACTTGCCGCAGCCATTAGGGCCGATCAGCGCCGTGACCTTGCCTGTCGGCGGTGTGAACGACAGCCCTTGCACAATGCGCGTCGCGCCGTAGCCGATATCGAGCTGGTGTGCCTGCAGAATACTCATGTGATCAGCCCTTGAACCGTGCCAGCAACCAAAGAAAATATGGCGCGCCAATCACCGCCGTGAGCACGCCGGCGGGGATTTCGCTGGGGGCGATCAAGGTGCGTCCCAGCGTGTCGGCCAGCACCAGCAACAGCGCGCCGATCAGCATCGCCGCCGGCAGTAAAAACTGGTGATGCCCGCCCACCAGCCTGCGCGCCATATGCGGTGCGACCAGGCCAATAAAACCAATCGGCCCGATCACCCCCACGCCCAGGCTGGTCAGCAGCACGGCGCAGGCCATCGCCAGCCAGCGCGTGCGATTGAGTGCCGTGCCCAGGCTGTGGGCCGCTTCGTCGCCAAGGGCGATCAGGTTCAGCGGCTTGGCCAGGCACAGGCCCAGCGGGATCAACACGAGGAACGGCAACACCAGCGCCACGTGGTGCCAGTTGCGGCTCCACAGGCTGCCGGTGAGGGCGAGCAGCGCGGTGTTGATATCCAGCGGGTGGGACAGGATCAGGAACTCGGTGACGCTGGACAAGGTCACCGCAATCGCCACCCCGGACAGCGCAAAACGCACCCCGGAAAAACTCACCCCGGTGTTGTACAGCGCCAACAGCAACGCGCCACCGGCCCCGCCCAGGCACGCCACCAGCGGCAGCCAGGCAATCGGCAACTGCGGCCAGCTGATGATCGCCACGGTCAGCGCCAGCCCGGCGCCCTGGGTCACGCCGAGGATTTCCGGCGAGGCCAGCGGGTTGCGGATCACGCCCTGCACAATCGCCCCGGCCAGGCCGAAGGCGGCACCGGCAAGGATCGCGATCAGGCTGCGCGGCAGGCGGTGGTTCCACACTTCAAAGTCGAGGGCGTCGTGGGCCAGCAGGCGCTCCAACACGGTGGCGGGCTTGAGCCACAGGGTACCGGCGCTGAGGCTGATAAAAGCCGCCAACAGCAGCAGGCCGAGCAACAGCCACAGGCGCAAGGTTGGGCGGGTCATAGGGCGCGCCTGGCAAGAAAGAGGAAGAACGGCGCGCCGATCAACGCGGTGACCACGCCCGCCGGGGTTTCCACCGGGAAGGCCACGGCACGGCTGAGCAGGTCGGCGCCGAGCACGATCACCGCGCCCAAAGCTGCACTCAGCGGGATCAGCCAGCGGTAATCATTGCCGAGGAACTGGCGCAGGATATTCGGCGCGATCAGCCCGACAAAACCAATCGGCCCCACCGCACAGACACTCGCCCCCACCAGCAACAGGCTGGCGACAAACACCTGCAAACGCAGGCTGGCGATGCCCACGCCCAGGGAGCGCGCGGCGTCTTCGCCAAGGTTGATCAGGTTCAGCCGGGGCGCACACCACAGCGCCCACAGGCCGCCGATCAAGGTGCACGGCCAGAGCAACTGCACTTGCGCGGCGCCGACGTTGGCCAGCGAACCGGCCAGCCAGTTGAGCACGCTTTGCGCCTGGGCCTCGACCAGGATCACCGTGAGCCGGGTCAAGGCCGCGCACAACGCCGCAACAGCCACACCGGCCAGTACCAGGCGACCTTGGGCCGTGGTCGGCGACCAGGCGCCGCCGAGGCTGAACACCGTGACCCAGGCCAACGCGCCGCCCACGCACGTCATCAATAACGCGCCACCGGCAAACGGCGGCGCGACCAAGCCCGTCGAAAACAGCGCCAAGCCCAACGCCGCGCCGGCGGTCACCCCAAACAACGACGGCGAAGCCAGGCGGTTACGCGTGATGCCCTGCATCAACGCCCCGGCCAAGCCCAGGCAGGCACCGACCAACGCCGCACACACCGCACGCGGCACCCGCAGTTGGGCGACGATGTAGGCCATATTGCCGCCGACGCTGCCCTGGTGGACCAGGCCATTCCACGCGTCCGTCGCCGTAATCGTGAACGGCGACCAGCTGTACAGCGAGCACCAGAACAACACGGCGCCCAGCAGCACGATGCCCGCCGCCGCGAAACTGCGCCGCACGCTTATTGACTCAATACGGCTTTGCCGCCTTTGAGAATCGCCAAGGCGTCTTCGGCGATCTGCTCCGACGCCAGCACGCCACGGTTGCGCGCCCAGCTGTCGCCGTCCACTTCAGCGACGTGCTGATTGCGTACGGCGCCAAGCACTTGCCACAGCGGCTGTTTGCTCCAGCTATCGACGATGCTTGGGCGACGGTAATGGCCGACCAGCAACCAGCCCGGATCGAGGGCCAGCAGTTGCTCCAGACTGACGAATTCGGTCGGCGCCGCGTTGGCGCGTACCGACGGCACTTTCAGGCCGATGGCTTGCAGCACGCTGCCGGCGTAGGAGTCCGGGCCGTGCACGGAAAAGCTGTCTTCACGGGCGACGCCAAACAGCACGCTGGCGCCGGCGGGGATTTGTTGTGCGATGGCTTTGAGGTTTTCGCGGTTCTGCTGGATACGCGCTTCCATCTGCGCGCTCTTGCCCAGCGCCTTGCCGATCAGCTCGGCGGATTTCAGGCTGCCTTGGTAATCCTCACCGCGCGACGGCAACAGCAGCGTCGGCGCGATGCTCGACAGGTCGCTGTACAACGCCTGGTGGCGGTTGAGGTCGGCGACGATCAGGTCCGGCTTGAGCCGGGCGATTTCCTCGATGCTCGGCTGCGAGCGCAGGCCCACGGACTGCCACTGGCCGATGGCCTGGCGCACACGGGGCAACACGCGGTTGGCGTCGCCATCATCGGCGGCACCAACGGGCGTCACTTCAACGGCGGCGAGACTGTCGAGAAAGGAGAATTCCAGCACCACCACGCGCTTGGGCGCATCCGCCAGATGCACGGCGTGTTGGCCGTCATTGAGGTCGATGGGCGCAGCGCTGAGCACGCTTGAAGAAAACGCCAGGAGGCAGGCGGCAAGGGTGGGGATGGAGCGCAGCATTCGCATGAAGAGGACCTCGGCGTTGAAACACCCAGGCTAGACAGGCCTGGGAAAACGGCGGGTACTATTCCATATCGGGGCGGCGTGATCAAAAAACATTCTCATTGCCGCCGCAAAATGTGTGTGGCTTGTGTGGGAGCTGGCTTGCCTGCGATAGCATCACCTCGGTGCATCTGATAGACCGAGGTGTCTGCATCGCAGGCAAGCCAGCTCCCACATGGGCCAGTTCCCACCCAAGCCCGCGCCCGCATGTTGATCCGTGTTTAGAAATCGACAGTGGCCGACAGCAAGTAAGTGCGCGGTGTCGCCAAAGTCAGCCCCGGCTCGCTGTCATCCGACGCACCGGCCGAGCTCCAGTAGCGTTTATCCGCGACGTTCTCAACGTTTGCCCGCAAGGTCACGTGCTTGTCATCCACCTTGAAGGCATACCGTGCGCCGACGTCGATACGGTTCCAGGCGTCGATTTCCTTGACGTTGGACTGGTCCAGGTACTGCGAGCTGGAATGGATGCCACGGCTGGTCAGGGTCACGCCTTCCAGGCCGGGCACGTCCCATTCGGCGCCGAGGTTGACGTTGTACTTGGGCGTGGCCGGGGCCCGGTTGCCGTCCCAGGTGCCGTTGGTGGTGTCTTTGAGTTTGCTGTCGATGTACATCACGCCGCCGAGCAAACGCATACCCTTGAGCGGTTCGCCGAACACACTCAACTCTGCGCCGGCGTTCTCGCGTTTGCCGTTGGGCCCGAACAGCTTCGTGGTGGCGTTGGTTTCATAGGCGGGCTGTTTGATGCGGAACACCGCTGCCGTCACGGCGAAGGCGCCGGCGTCGTACTTGGCGCCGACTTCAACCTGGCGGCTGATGAACGGCGGGAAGATTTCATCGCTGTTGCTTGAGGTGGTCGGCGCGATCTTGCCCTGGCTCAGACCTTCCATGTAGTTGGCGTACAGCGACAGCCGGTCGGTGGCCTTGAACAGCAGGCCGCCGGAGGGCGAGAGTTTTTCTTCGTCGTAGGCGGTCTTGCCTTTGATGCCATTGCTCCAGTCATCCACCTTGACCCGTTGCCAGCGTGCGCCGAGGGTCAGCAGCAGGCGGTCGTCGAAGAAGCCCAGGGTGTCGGACAGGGCCACGCCGCTGAATTTGTTTTCGGTGTAGACCTTGGCATCCTGGCGCGTAGCGATGGATGGCGTTGGGGTTTGCACCGGGTTGTAGAGGTTGCTCGACGACTCGCCATAACGCGCGCCGCCGTTGGTGAAGTCCATGTCGAAATAGCTGGCCGCCACGTTGACCTCATGGCTCACCGGCCCGGTGTGGAACCAGTTGCGCACGCCGGCCGTGTAGGTACGCACGTTTTCATCGCGGGTGAAGTCACGGGGCTGCACTTTGAAATCGCCGGCGGCGTTGGTGACGGAAACGGCGTGACGCAGGAACTCGTGGTTGCTTTTACGCGCGCCGACGCCGCCGTAAAGCATCACGTTGTCGCTGAGGTCGTACTCGCCGTTGAAGGTGCCGAAGGTGTCGTTGGTGCGCGCCTTGCTCCAGGCTTGCGCATAGTTGCGGCGCACGTCGCTGGCCTTCGGCACGGGTGCGGCGGCGGCCACTTGGACACGCTCCTGGGGCGCATCGGTATCGCGTTCGGTATGGCCGATGTCGGTGGAAAGGCGCAGGCGTTCGCCGCGAAAATCCAGGCCGAGCACGGCCATTTCGCGGTCGACGCTCTGGTGATCCCAGGCGGTATTGCCGGCCTGCTTCACGCCGTTGAAGCGGATGCCGAACTGGTTGTCTTCACCGAAGCGTCGGCCCACATCCACCGCGCCACCCGCCTGGCTTTCCGAGGCCCAGGTGCCGGTGAACGAGGTGATGTCCTTGTCGGTGGCGCGCTTGGGCACCACGTTGATCCCGCCGCCCACGCTGCCACGGGGCGAGATGCCGTTGATCAACTGGGTCGGGCCTTTGAAGATGTCGACGCGGTCAGCCATTTCCATATCGATGGTGTAGGTCGGCAGCACGCCGTAGAGGCCGTTATAGGACACATCACTGTTGAACAGGCTGAAACCGCGAATGGTGAATTGCTCGTAACGCCCACCGGCCGGGTTGGTGGCACGGACCGAGGGATCGCTGGCGATCAGCTCGCCGAGGGTGCGCGCCTGCTGGTTTTTCACCGCGTCGGCGGTGTAGGTGGTGATGCTGAACGGGGTTTCCATAAAGTCCCGCGTGCCCAGCATGCCCTGGGCGCCACGGCGTGCCACTTGGCCGCCGGCGTAGGTGTCGCCGTCGTACAGGCCGGTGGTGCCGAGGATCGAGGTTGGCGCCAGCTCCAACGTGCTGCCGTCCGGCACCGGCACCAGCATGTAGGCGTGCTCGCCCATGGCTTGCAGTTGCAGGCCGGAGCCTTGCAGCAGCCGCGTGAAGCCCTCCTCCACGCCATATTCACCGGCCAGGCCGCTGCTGCTGCGGCCGCTGACCAGCGCCGGGTCCACCGACAGGTTGACCCCCGCCAACCCGGCAAACCGGGTCAGCGCCGCACTCAGGCTGCCAGCCGGCACCTGGTAACTGCGGCGGGCGTCGTCGGCGTAGCTGACGGTGGCGAATAACGGGCTGGCGCTGAGGCTCAGCAGCAGGCTCAGTTTCAGCAAGGGGCGGACTACGGGCATTGGCGCAAGCTCTCGATAATGTGTGCTTACCTGGAATGACCGCCGACGCGAAAAAAAGGGACAGGTGATTTGCATTATTTTTCAGCGCCCGCCAAAGACCTCGCGGTGTTGCTCGGCCATGGCCAGCAGCGCGTCCACCACCACCCGCACCTTGGGCTGCACATAACGGGTGTGCGGCCAGATCACGTGAATCGGCATGGTCGCTCCCGCGCAGTCGTCGAGCACCGTGACCAACGCGCCGCTGCGCAGGTGCTCGGCCACCAGCCAGGTGGGCAATTGGCATAGGCCGGCGCCGTCGAGGGTCGCGCGCAGCATCACGTCGCCGTCGCCGAACTCATGGCGCACCCGCACTTCCTGTTCTTCCACCACCCCCTTGGCGTTCGTCAGCAGCCAGGTCTTACGCAGCCCGCTGCGCCAGCCAATGATGCAGTCGTGCACCAACAGGTCGGCCTTGCTCTGCAACGGCGCGGCCGCTTGTAGATACTTCGGCGCGGCGCAGATCACCAGGCGTTGCTCGCCCAGGCGCCGGGCGACCAGCTCCGGGTCGTCGCGCAGGTCGCCGATGCGTACCGCCAGATCGATGCCTTCGTTGACCATGTCCACTTTGCGCTCGCCGAAGGTAAGGGTCAGGTCCAGTTGCGCATAACGCCGGGCCAGCGTGATCAACATCGGCGCGATATGCCGGCGGCCGAACGCTGCGGGCAGGTCGATGCGCAAACGCCCCTTGGGCTCGGCGACGCCGCTGAGGAAGCTGCCTTCGACCCCGCGCAATTCCTCCATGATCCGCAGGCAACTGGCCAGGTACACCTCGCCTTCATGGGTCAGGTTCAACTTGCGCGTGGTGCGGTGCAGCAACTTGATGCCCAGGCGTTTCTCCAGGCGGCTCACGCTTTTGCCCACGGCCGAGCCTGTCACGCCCAGCTGCAAGGCCGCGGCGGTGAAGCTGCCCAGCTGCGCCGCGAGGATAAATTCGGGGATGCCATCGAATTGCAGGGTGTCCATGCTCGCCTCCGCCTGGGAAAGCCTGGATTCTATCCTGAAAGGATCAACTGAGCGTATTTATCGGGCATTAATCTAACCGCCACGCTGGAATAAGCTGGTCAGCATTGTTTACTGACCATCCCAGCGAGGTCCCATGCACGCCGATCTGAATCGTCTCGTCACCCTGGAAGCCATTCGCACCCTGCGTCTGCGCTACTGCCATCACCTCGATACCCACGACATGAACGCGCTGGCGCAATTGTTTACCGAGGACGCGGTATGCCACGTGGCCCAAGCCGGCTGGACCGGCCGCGACGCAATCAAAGCCGGGTTGTCCCAGGCCTTTCGCGACTTTGATACCCAGCAGCGCGGCCGTTATCCGTTCCTGCATGCCGTGGCCAACCACTGGGTCGAGATCCTCGACGAGGACCACGCCGAAGGCCGTTGCTACCTGACCGACTTCGTCACCCAGCGCCCGGCCGGGGACAGCCCGTTGCTGCTGCTCGGCGTGTATGTCGATGAATACCGCCGCGTGCAGGGCGAGTGGTTGATCAGCAGCACGCGCCTGGACGTGGTGTGGCCACTGGCGTCCTGAACCTTCATCACTTACGGAGACTTCCCATGAGCAACTTGTTCCAACCCTACAACCTGGCCGGTACCGCGCTGGCCAACCGCGTGGTCATGGCACCGATGACCCGCGCCCGCGCGCTGGACGACATCCCGGATGAACACACGGTGCTGTATTACGCGCAACGCGCCAGCGCCGGGTTGATCATCAGCGAAGGCGCGCCGATTTCCCGTGAGGGCTGCGGTTACCTGTTCAACCCTGGGCTGTACAACGATGCGCAAATCCAAGGCTGGCGCCGGGTCACCGATGCGGTGCATACCCAGGGCGGCAAGATATTCGCGCAGTTGTGGCATGTGGGGCGCGTGTCCCATGTGTCGATTCAGCCGGACGCGGGTGCGCCCGTGTCATCGGTGGCGGTGACTGCCGCTCGCTCAAATGCCTATGCCTGGGTCGCGCAGGGCCAGCCGGGGCCGGTGCAGGCCAGCATGCCGCGTGCCTTAGAGGCCGATGAAGTACGGCGCGTGACGACAGACTTTGTCAGCGCCGCACGCCGCGCGATGGACGCCGGTTTCGACGGCGTCGAATTGCACGGTGCCAATGGCTATTTGTTCGAACAGTTCCACAATGGCGCGCTGAATACCCGCACCGACGAATACGGTGGTTCTATCGCCAATCGCCAGCGCTTCCTGCTGGAAACCCTTGATGCGTTGGCCGCCGAGATTGGCAGCGCGCAGGTCGGCGTGCGCCTTTCGCCGTTCGGTCGGCTGTTTGATATGCACCCGTACGCGCAAGAAGCCGAGGCTTGGCTAAGCCTCGCCGAGGCACTGAATACGCGCAGCCTGGCCTATGTGCATTTGAGCGATCAACTGACGATTGGCGCCGAAGCGATTCCCGCCGGGTTTGCCACGCAATGGCGCCAGGCTTATCAGGGCACGTTGATCGCGGCGGGCGGTTTCACGCGCGCCTTGGCCGAAGCGGTCTTGGCAAAAGGCGATCTGGATCTGGTGGCATTCGGGCGCCCCTTCATTGCCAACCCGGACCTGGTGGAGCGCATGCAGCACGACTGGCCGCTGGCCGAAGGTGATCGCGCTACGTTCTACGGCATCGACGGCAGCCCGACGCGGGGCTACACCGACTATCCAACGGCCAGCGTCACACCGGCACGTGCAAGCCAACCTTGACCCGGTCCAGCGCGACCAGGGTCTTGAACCACTTTACATTGGGGTTCTCGGCAAACAGTTGCCCGGCGAGGTCCTGGTATTCCTGCATGCTCGCCACGTTGAGCACCAGCACGAAATCCGCCTCGCCGGTGACGTAGTAACACTGCTGCACCTGGGGCACGCAGAAGCTGGCCTTGGTCGCCGCCAGCGCTTCGGCGCTGGTGCGCTCCACGGACACCTCGGCAATGATGGTGATCGGCTTGCCGGCTTTGGCAGGGTCGACCACTGCGACATTCGCGATGATCACCCCGCCCTCTTCCAGGCGCTTGATCCGCCGCTGCACGGCAGCGGTGGAGAGGTTGACCTTTTCGGCCAGAGTACGCAGGGGCACGGCGTTGTCATGCTGGACCAGGGCCAGGATCGACCAGTCGAAGCCGTCCAGGTCCAGCGTGGAAGATGCGGGTTTGGCCATCGGGGGGCGCGCTCGACAGGGTGAGGGGGTTTGTCGAACACCGCCTCGAGTTGGAGAGCGGTGACGAGTTGGGCGCCAATACTAGCCCAAGTGTTCTGGTGTACGGGTGCAAGCGGGAGTGCGATGTCGCCTGGGCGGGCGCTATCGCAGGCAAGCCAGCTCCCACAGTTGACCGGGTTCACAGGTCAAAATGTGGGAGCAACTGTGTTGGTGGGGTCCACAAGGCAAAATCGTCCTCACCACACGGCGATATGGGCGTCCGCCCGCGGCTCCGTGCCGCCGCACAGCACGCCGCTGACCGGGTCGCGCAGGATGATTTGCCCGCGTCCGTAGTCGGTGAGGTCGCTGGCGATTTGCACTTGGTGGCCGCGGCGCGCCAGGGCGTTGGCCAGGTCGCGCGAGGCGCCTTGCTCGATGCCGACCTTCATCTCGCCCAGCCATTGCCAGCGCGGCGCGTCCAGGGCGGCTTGCGGGTTGAGGCCGAAATCCACCAGGTTCATCACCATCTGCACATGGCCCTGGGGCTGCATGTAGCCGCCCATCACGCCGAACGGGCCAAGGGCCTGACCGTCTTGGGTGAGGAAGCCGGGGATGATGGTGTGGAAGGTTTTCTTGCCGGGCGCCAGGCAGTTGGCGTGGGTCGGGTCGAGGCTGAATTCCTGCCCACGGTTCTGCAGGGCGATGCCGCTGTCGGGCAGTACCACGCCGGAGCCAAAGCCGTGGTAGTTGCTTTGGATAAACGAGACCATGTTGCCTTCGGCGTCCGCCGTGGCCAGGTACACCGTGCCGCTGGCGTGGGGGTCGCCGGGTTTGGGTGGCTGGGCCTGTTCGCCGATCTGCGCGCGGCGACGGCTGCTGTAGTCATCACTGAGCAGGTCGGCGACGGCCACGCGCATATGCAGCGGGTCGGTGATGTAGTGCAGGCCGTCGCTGTAGGCGAGCTTCATGGCTTCCAGTTGGCGGTGCCAGGTCTGTTGGCTGTCGCGGTGATCGAAGCTGAAGCCTTCGAGAATTTTCAGCGCCATCAGGGCGACGAGGCCCTGGCCGCTTGGGGGGATTTCCCAGACGTCGACGCCACGATAGTTGACGTGGATCGGCTCCACCCACTGCGCACGATAGTCCTTGAGGTCGCTGGCGCGCAGGTAGCCGCCGCTGGCCCGGGAGTGGGCATCCAGGCGCTCGGCGAGGGCGCCGCGATACAGGCTTTCACAGCGGGTTTGCGCGAGTTCTTCGAGGGTGCGGGCCTGGGCCGGGTTGCGGAACAGCTCCCCGGCCCGAGGCGCGCGGCCGTCGATGAGGAACGTGTCGAACCAGGCGTCGAGCACCCGGTCGCGATGGGGGCTGAATTCATCCAGCGCGATCTGCCATTGATGGGCAACCACCGGCGACAGCGGAAAACCGTCCCGCGCCAGGCGAATGGCCGGTTGCAGCAACTCGGCAAACGGCAGCTTGCCGAAGCGTTGCGACAACTCGGCCCAGGCCGACGGGCAACCGGGCACGGTGACGGGGGTCCAGCCATACAGCGGCATCTGGTCGTGCCCTGCCGCCTTGACCGCCTCGACACTCAACGCCGCCGGCGCATGGCCGTTGCCGTTCAGGCCATGCAACTGGCCCTTGCACCAGACCAGCGCGAACGCGTCACCGCCCAGGCCGCAGCCGGTGGGCTCGACCACCGTCAACGCGGCCGCCGTGGCGATGGCGGCGTCGATGGCGTTGCCGCCCTGTTGCATGATCTCGATACCGGCCTGGGCGGCCAATGGTTGAGACGCCGCGACCATGCCGCGTTGGGCAAACACGCTCTGGCGTTGCGACGGATAAGGGTACTCGTGAGCCGAAAATTTCAACATGGCAAAGGTTCTTCCACACTAGGTTTCAGGTCATAACACGCGGCTGAGAAACGCACGGGTACGCGGGTGGCTGGGGTGGCTGAAAATCTGTTCGGGCGGCCCTTGTTCGATCAGCTCGCCCTGGTCGAGCACCACCACGCGGTCGGCCACTTCACGGGCAAAGCCCATTTCGTGGGTGACCACCACCATGGTCATGCCCTCCTCGGCCAGTTCCTTCATCACTTGCAGCACTTCACCGACGGTCTCCGGGTCGAGGGCGCTGGTGGGTTCGTCGAACAGCATGGCCTGGGGTTTCATCGCCAGGGCGCGGGCAATCGCCACCCGTTGTTGCTGACCGCCCGAAAGCATCGACGGGTAGTGGTTGGCCTTGTCCGCCAGGCCGACCCGCGCGAGCAAGCCACGCGCCTGCTCCAGGGCTTCGGCACGCGGGGTGCCGAGCACGTGGATTGGCGCTTCGATGATGTTTTCCAGCGCGGTCATGTGCGGGAACAGGTTGAAGCGCTGGAACACCATGCCGATGTCGCGGCGCTGACGGGCGATGTTGCGCTCGGAATCACGCACCAGGCTGCCGTCGCTGCGTTCGCGGTAGCCCATGGCACGGCCGTTGACGCGGATGCGCCCGCCCTGGATGTCTTCCAGCAGGTTGATGCAACGGATGAAGGTGGTCTTGCCCGAGCCCGAGGCGCCGATCAGCACCACCACTTCGCCGCGTCGCACTTGCAGGGAGATGCCCTTGAGGATCTGCAAGTCGCCGAACGACTTGTGCAGGTCCTGGGCGTCGATGATCAATTCGTCACTTTTGTGCGCCATGGTTAGCGTCCCCTCAGCAGTTTCAAGGTGCTGCGCCCGAACATGCGGCTGGAGGCCGGTGGCGGCGCCGAAGGCCGGTCGGACTGGCCGAAACGCGCTTCCAGCCAACGCTGGAAAAAGCCCCACAGCGTGGTGAGCATCAGGAAGTAGATCGCCACCACCAGGTACAACTCGAACACGCGGAACGTCGCCGAGGTGACCATCTGCGTGCTGAGCAACAACTCCTGCACGCCGATCACGCTGACCAGGGTGGTGTTCTTGAGCATCACGTTGAACTCATTGCCCAACGGCGGCACGATCACGCGGAACGCCTGGGGCAACACGATGCGCCGCATCAGCTTGGCGAAGCCCATGCCCAGGGAACGCCCCGCCTCGTATTGGCCCTTGTCCACCGCACCGATACCGGCGCGGATGATCTCGGCCATATACGCGCCTTCGTTGAGGCCCAGGGCGATGATGGCCGCCTGGATATTGCCAGGCACAATCAGGCCGAACAGCTCGATGTCCTCGAAACGAAACAGCCCGCCCGCCGCCAGCGCCGTGTACAGAAACACGATCTGCACCAGCAGCGGCGTGCCGCGCATCAACCACACATAAAACCGCACCGGCAGGTGCAACAGCGGGTTCTTCGACAGGCGCAACAGCGCCGCCGCCAGCCCCAGCGCGCACCCCAGCAGCATGGCCAGCACGCTGATCAGGCACGTCAGCCAGAGCCCGTTGAGGTACACCCCGCTGGGCTGTAACAGGTACTGCCAGAACACATCCCAATTGAAATTCATCGCCGTCCAGCCTCAGTCGAGTGTGTCGCTGCTGACATGCCATTTGTTCAACAACTGCACGTAGCTGCCGTCGCTGCGCATATCGCTGATCACCTGCTGCACGGCGGCGGTCAGTTGTGGATCGTCCTTGCGCATGCCCAGGCCGGTGAGGATGCGACTGAACGCCGGCACGCCTTCCTCGAACAGGTCTGGGGCCATTGCTGCGTAATAACCGGCGGTTTCCACGGTGGTGCCGTAGGCGTCCACCTGGCTGATGCGCAGGGCCTGGAAGGCGTCGGTGTCGGTGTTGTACACCACCAGTTTCATCGGTGGCTTGCCGGCTTTGACCAGGCTTTCGTTCTGGGTATCGAGCAGGGTCTTGATGGTGGAACCGTTGAGCACCGCGACCTTGTGCGCGGACAAATCATCCAGGGTCTTGATGCCCTTGGGGTTGCCCTTGGGCACCACCACCGACTGGCTGGAATACATGTAGTTGACGATGTCGATCACCTGGCGCCGTTCGGGCTTGTCGAACAGTTGGTCGACGATCATGTCGCACTGCTGGGCGAGCAAGGCCGGCACCAGGCCAGAGAACGGGATCACCCGCCACTGCACCTGTTTGTCGCCCAGGCGCTTGGCGATTTCCAGGCCCAGGTCGACGGTCAGCCCACGTGGTTTCTGCGCTTCATCGAAGGACACCAGGGGCGGCGAGTCCATCCCCGAGCAGTAGGTGAGTTTGTCGACTTTCTGCAAGCGCTCCGGCACCTGGAGCGCCGCAACGGCCCCTTGTGCGCAGAGCCCGAGGGAGACAGCCACCAGCAAAGCGCGGCGTTTATGCATGACCAGACACTCCAGTTCGTTGAATAACGGGGCAGGACTCAAAGTCAAAACACGGGCGGGCTTGGGCCCGCCTCTGATTATTTTTCCGATTGCAAAAACTGGATCAGCGCCGGCACGGTGCCTTCGATGTGCTCACGCACCACGGCTTCGGCGCGGGCAGCATCACCGGCGCGGATGGCATCGAGGATCACCGCGTGTTCCTGGCGGGCGCTGAGGGGTTTGTCACCGTGCTGCAACCACAGGCGCATGGGCGCTTCTACCAGCGAGTACAACGCCGAAATCTGCTTCATCAAGCGCGGGCGACCGCTGAGGCTGCACAGGTATTCGTGGAACGCGCGGTGACGGCTGACCCACGCGGCGCTTTCGTCGCGGTAGTCATCCATTGCGTCGAGCATGCGTTCCAGGGCGGCCAGTTGGCGCTCACCGATCCGCCCCACTGCGACACGCACGGCGAGGCCTTCGAGGGCGCTGCGCATCTCGAACACTTCGTGCAGCTCGTCGATATCCAGGCCGCTGACGATGGCGCCGCGATTGGGCCGCAGCGTCACCAGGCCCTGGGCATCCAGGCGGCGAAACGCTTCGCGCACCGGCATGCGGCTCATGCCGATTTCGCTGGCGATGTCTTCGGCAATCAGCCGGTCGCCCTTGCGGTAACGGCCGTTGCAAATGGCGTCGAGCAGGAAGTTGTAGGCCTCCTCCTCGGCAGTGAGGGGCTGGCGGTCAACGTAAGCGGGGGCAAATTGCATCGGCAGCACCTTTTGAATTTTTGTATCCAATTATCCATGAATGCAAAAAAGCAGGATGTGTGCCAACTGGTCTGACGGTGAACCAAGTGATTGATTCGCATGGAGTACCGGGAAAATATCGGTAGTGGAGCTAAGCGCCTGCGTAGGAAATTGCTACCAAATGGCTCAGAAAACGCACCGTCTGTGGGCTGAAGTAACGGTGAGTGCGCATGAATGCTGCCAACTCCGGGAAATAGCCCACTCAAAAATAGGCGTTCAAGCTGATGAACTTTGTTTTAAGAAGGAACTCAACGATGCCCCGTCGGGTCGGGTGATGTAGGTACTTTCTTCTAACTTCAAGGTTGGGCCCGATGAAACAGACATCCTTCGTCGCCATGGAGCATGCCGGTAGCACTCAGCAAGCTTTGCACGCCCCCTTCACCGCCAGCTGGCTCTCGACCCAATACGCTCTGGACCTGAGCGATTTTGAAGCCTGCCGCAACACCGAATCGGGCGCAGTGTTCATCATTGCCTCCGGGCCATCAGCCAAGTCGTTTCCCCTCGAGCAATTTGCGCACGTGCCAATGATCACGATGAATGGCGCCATTTCACTGTTTCTGGACACTGACGTTAAGCCGTATTTTTACGCCTGCACGGACAGAAGTTTCTCCGAACAGCAGCCCGATTTATTCAAACACGCCATGGCAATCAGCCAGAGGGTTGCGCTGTGGGAAGACCACGCACGATCTGCGCATGTTCGCCCCACGGGGCGGCTTTACCCGTTGTCCAAAGCCAAGCGGCCTTCCTGGCTGGAATCTGTGCTGGGCAAACACAACGCATTGGTCGTCAATCATCCCTTGCTGCCCAGCCGCGAAAGACCGCTGGGCTTCAGCAAAGACATGAGCGAGGGCTTTTTTGATGCGCGAACCGTGGCCTATCTGGCCATACAGCTGGCGTTCCATGTGGGATTCACCCAAGTCTTTCTGGTGGGCGTTGATCTGGACGAGCGCTCAGGCAGGTTTTACGAGAACGCAGCATCCACTCACTCACCTTGCGGGCTCGACCAGCACTACTTCACGCGCATACTGCCGTCGTTCGAATTGATGTCCGATAAGGTTATCGGTGATGACTTCAGGGTTTACAACCTGTCTGACATCTCGAGAATTCCGGACAGTGTTGTCCCCCATGCCACCCTGGCAGATGTCGAGGAAATGCTCGCGTAAAACAGCGAAGCCAGAAACAAGAAGCCCGGCGCTGGGCCGGGCTTCACTGCAACAACGTCAGGCGCTAACGATGCTTGTTCTTGTGTTTATGCTTGTTGTTGCCTTTATGCTTCTTGCCATCCGATCTATGACTACTCTCATCATCTGCCAAGTTATTCCCCAGCGCGCCGCCGGCTGCACCACCTACACCAGCGCCGATAGTCGATCCCGTTGTGCCTCCGAGACGATTACCAATGAGCGAGCCGCCGGCTGAGCCGATACCGCCACCTATTGCGGCTTCCGCTCTGTTACCTCGTTGAGCGCCGACAGCACTACCGGCGGCACCACCAACACCTGCGCCTACCGCTGCGCCGGTTGAGCCACCGAGCTGTTGACCTACGATGTTGCCAAGCGCACCACCAACGCCGCCTCCAAGGGCGGCGGTGCCATCTCCGGCAGCCATCGCTCCTTGCGAAATGAGGGCGCCCAAAACCAGGGCGGGTAGTGTCATTTTCATTCTGTGAACCTCTATGGGTTGTCAGCAGGCGCTCATGGTTTGGAACGCGCCTGGTATTTGGATGAGAACAAAAGGCCGAAGTTCTATACCGACTATCCCCAGGGGCGAATGGTTGTAACAAGGTATGCCGTGATGGAGGCGGCTATGCAGTCACTGTAATTGGGACAGACGCCCCAGATATGACAAACCCCGCGTTGGGCGGGGCTGTGAGTGAACAGCTTTCATCTGGATTTACAGCATGAAGTCACGTAAAAATCACGCACATGAAAAAGGCCAATGCGCTGAGCATTGGCCTAAGTCACTGAAAAATATGGTCGGGACGGAGTGATTCGAACACTCGACCCCTAGCACCCCATGCTAGTGCGCTACCGGACTGCGCTACGCCCCGACTAGGCGTGTTACTGGGTTTGCTTCTTAACGAAGCGACCCGAAATATACCGCAAGCTTTTGAAATGTGGAAGTATTTTAAAAGCTTGAATCACTTCTTCAAAACCACCAGCACATCTTCCAGTTCGGCGATCATCTGGCGGATCATTTGCTTGTATTGGGTGGTGTCGTCTTTGGCTTCATCACCGGACATACGCTGGCGCGCACCGCTGATGGTGAACCCCTGGTCGTACAGCAACGCGCGGATCTGTCGGATCATCAGCACGTCCTGGCGCTGATAATACCGACGGTTCCCGGTGCGTTTGACGGGGTTGAGTTGAGGAAACTCCTGCTCCCAATAGCGCAGCACGTGCGGTTTTACCGCACAGAGCTCGCTGACTTCACCAATGGTGAAGTAGCGTTTGCCTGGGATGACGGGTAGCTCGTCGTTATGACTTGGTTCCAGCATAAGCCTCAACTCGGGCCTTCAACTTCTGCCCTGGACGAAAGGTGACCACACGGCGAGCCGTGATCGGGATTTCTTCTCCCGTTTTTGGATTGCGGCCAGGCCGCTGGCGTTTGTCCCGCAGGTCAAAATTGCCGAAACCGGACAATTTGACCTGCTCGTTGTCTTCCAGAGCGTGCCTGATTTCTTCAAAAAACAGCTCGACCAATTCCTTGGCCTCGCGCTTGTTCAGACCCAGCTCTTCGTACAGACGTTCCGCCATCTCAGCTTTCGTCAAAGCCCCCATACGTCACTTCCTTAACGTGGCGTTCAACCTTTGTTCGAGCGAGGTGAGGATATTTTGTGTCGTGGTATTCACCTCATCGTCATTAAGAGTGCGCGATGGATGCTGCCAGGTCAAGCCAACTGCAAGGCTTTTTCTATGCGGATCAATACCTTTACCCTGATAGACGTCAAATAGCCTGAGGTCTGTCAGCCATTCGCCTGCATTTTCACGGATTACATCCAGAACAGCAGTAGCAGCCACTTCACGGTCGGCGATCAAGGCCAGGTCGCGGCGCACTTCTGGGAAGCGCGACAGCTCGCTGAACTTCGGCATCTTGCCCGAAGCAACTTCCGCCAGGACCAGTTCGAACACGAACACCGGACGGTCAAGACCGAGGGTTTTCGACAGCTCGGGGTGAATAGCGCCCACAAAACCGACCAAACGCCCTTCACGCTCGATGCGTGCAGTCTGGCCTGGGTGCAACGCCGGATGGCTGCCTGGCAGGAAGGTGAAGGCATCCAGTGCACCGGCGAAGCCCAGTACCGCTTCCACGTCAGCCTTGACGTCGAAGAAGTCCACGGCATCGCGGCCCTGCGCCCAGCCTTCCGGCAGGCGGCTACCGCACACCACGCCAGCCAGCATCGGCTCTTGTTTCAGGCCATCGAGCTGGCCGACGAAACGCAGGCCGCTTTCGAACATGCGCACGCGGTCTTGCTGACGGTTCAGGTTGTGGGAAAGTGCTTTCACCAGGCCTGGCCACAGGGACGAACGCATGGCCGCCATGTCGTTGGAAATCGGGTTGGCCAGCAACAGCGGCTCAACGCCCGGGTTAAACAGTTCGAACTGCTTCGGATCGATGAAGCTGTAGGTCACCGCTTCCTGGTAACCACGGGCGACCAGCAGGCGACGCAGCTCCGGCAGGTGCGCACGCGCCTCGGCCTTCGGTTGTGGCGCCAGACGCGCTTGCGGGTAACGAACCGGCAGGCGGTTGTAGCCGTACAGGCGCGCCAGTTCTTCGATCAGGTCAACTTCGAGGCTGATGTCGAAACGATGGCTTGGCACTTCAACCTGCCACTGCCCTTCCCCACTGACGGAGATCGCCAGGCCCAGGGCCGACAACAGTTGCTCGATTTCAGCTGGCTCGATCACCAGGCCCAGCATCTGCTCGACGCTTTTGGCACGCAGGGTGATTGGCGCAACGGACGGCAAGTACTGTTCGTTGACGGTTTCGGTGATCGGGCCGGCTTCGCCGCCGGTGATTTCCAGCAGCAGGCCGGTGGCGCGCTCCATGGCTTCACGGGCCAGCTGCCAGTCCACGCCACGCTCGTAGCGGTGCGAAGCATCGGTGTGCAGGCCATAGGAACGGGCCTTGCCAGCGATAGCGATCTGGTCGAAGAACGCGCTTTCAAGGAAAACGTCGCGAGTGGTAGCGGATACACCGCTGTGCTCGCCCCCCATCACGCCGGCGATTGCCAGGGCGCGGGAGTGGTCGGCGATGACTAGGGTGTCGGCGCGCAGGCTGACTTCCTGACCGTCGAGCAGCACCAGCTTCTCGCCTTCTTCGGCCATGCGTACGCGGATGCCACCGTTGATCTCGGCGAGATCGAAGGCGTGCAGCGGTTGACCCAGCTCCAGCATCACGTAGTTGGTGATATCGACGGCAGCGTCGATGCTGCGTACGTCAGCGCGACGCAGACGCTCAACCATCCACAGCGGCGTTGGCTTGGACAGGTCAACGTTACGGATCACACGGCCCAGGTAACGCGGGCAGGCGTGTGGCGCCAGCACTTCGATCGGACGCACTTCATCGTGTACAGCCGGCACGCTGGCAACCACTGGACGGGTGACCGGCGCGTTGTACAGCGCGCCCACTTCACGGGCCAGGCCGGCCAGGGACAGGCAGTCGCCACGGTTCGGAGTCAGGTCGACCTCGATGCTCGCGTCTTCCAGTTCCAGGTAAACGCGGATGTCCTGGCCTACTGGCGCATCAGCCGGCAGTTCCATCAGGCCATCATTGCCCTCGCCTACTTGCAGCTCGGCTTGGGAGCACAGCATGCCGTTGGACTCGACGCCACGCAGCTTGGCTTTCTTGATCTTGAAGTCGCCCGGCAGCTCAGCGCCGATCATCGCGAACGGGATCTTCAGGCCCGGGCGCACATTGGGCGCTCCGCACACGACCTGGAAGGTTTCCGCGCCGCTGCTGACCTGGCACACACGCAATTTGTCGGCATCCGGGTGCTGCTCGGTGCTCAACACCTCGCCCACGACCACGCCGCTGAAAACACCGGCGGCCGGCGTAACGCTATCGACCTCAAGACCGGCCATCGACAGACGGGCAACCAGCTCGTCGCGACCTACCTGCGGGCTAACCCAGCCACGCAGCCATTGTTCACTGAATTTCATCCTGCTCTCCTAAAGATTCGTTACGACTAGCGAAATTGCGCGAGGAACCGCAAGTCGTTGTCGAAGAACAGACGCAAGTCGTTCACGCCGTAACGCAGCATGGCCAGACGCTCAACGCCCATGCCGAAGGCAAAGCCCGAGAACTCTTCCGGGTCGATCCCGGACATGCGCAGCACGTTGGGGTGGACCATGCCGCAGCCCATCACTTCCAGCCAACCGGTCTGCTTGCAGACGCGGCAGCCTTTACCGCTGCACATCACGCATTCCATGTCGACTTCAGCGGACGGCTCGGTGAACGGGAAGAACGATGGACGGAAACGTACCGCCAGTTCTTTCTCGAAGAACACACGAAGGAACTCTTCGATGGTGCCCTTGAGGTCGGCAAAGTTGATATCGCGATCAACCAGCAGGCCTTCGACCTGGTGGAACATCGGCGAGTGGGTGATATCGGAGTCGCTACGGTACACACGGCCTGGGCAGACAATGCGGATCGGCGGCTTGTTCGCTTCCATGGTGCGGACCTGTACCGGCGAGGTATGGGTGCGCAACAGCATGTTCGCGTTGAAATAGAAGGTGTCGTGCATCGACCGGGCCGGGTGGTGACCTGGGATGTTGAGCGCCTCGAAGTTGTGATAGTCGTCTTCGACCTCAGGGCCTTCGGCAATGCCGTAGCCGATATGGGTGAAGAACTGCTCGATACGTTCCAGAGTCCGGGTGATCGGATGCAGGCCGCCCGAGGCCTGGCCACGGCCAGGCAAGGTGACGTCAATGGATTCGGCGGCGAGTTTGGCCGCAAGATCGGCCTCCTCCATCGTCGCCTTGCGCGCATTGAGTACCTCTGTAACACGCTCCTTGGCGACGTTGATCAGCGCACCGACTTGCGGACGCTCTTCAGCCGGCAAATTTCCCAGGGTCTTCATCACCTGAGTCAATTCACCCTTTTTGCCAAGGTAGTGAACCCGGATTTGCTCCAGGGCATTGATATCTTCAGCGCTTTGCACAGCCTCAAGAGCTTGAGCGACGAGCGCGTCCAGGTTTTCCATGTACAGACTCCAGATACAAAATAGGGGAAGAGCTTGAAGGCTCTTCCCCTATTTAAGACGTTTACCACCTTGGGCTACAGGAGTAACCCAGGGTGATTGTCGGGGGTACTTAAGCCAGAGTGGCTTTAGCTTTCTCGACAATCGCAGCAAACACCGCTTTTTCGTTCACTGCCAGTTCGGCCAGAACCTTACGGTCGATCTCGATGGAAGCTTTTTTCAGGCCAGCGATGAAACGGCTGTAGGACAGACCGTTAACACGTGCACCAGCGTTGATACGAGCGATCCACAGAGCGCGGAACTGACGTTTTTTCTGACGACGGTCGCGGTAGGCGTATTGGCCTGCCTTGATTACCGCTTGCTTGGCAACACGGAATACGCGTGAACGCGCGCCGTAGTAGCCTTTAGCAAGTTTCAGAATTTTTTTGTGACGTTTACGGGCAATGACGCCACGCTTTACACGAGCCATGAGTTACTTCCTCTAGTCTTGATCCAAAAATTAACGAAGGCGCAGCATGCGCTCGACTTTTGCCACGTCAGACGGATGCAGCAAGCTGCTACCGCGCAGTTGACGCTTACGCTTGGTCGACATTTTGGTCAGGATGTGGCTCTTGAAAGCGTGCTTGTGCTTGATACCGTTAGCAGTTTTCAGAAACCGCTTAGCAGCACCACTTTTAGTCTTCATCTTTGGCATGTTCGGATACTCCGCATTCAGTTGATAAACATAATCAGAAGGCCTGCCGTGCCCTGTTGATTACTTCTTCTTTTTCGGGGCGATGACCATGATCAGTTGGCGTCCTTCCATCTTAGGATGCTGTTCGACCGAACCGTACTCGAGCAGGTCAGCTTCAACCCGCTTGAGGAGTTCCATCCCCAGCTCCTGGTGGGCCATCTCACGGCCGCGGAATCGCAAGGATACCTTGGCCCTGTCCCCATCACTCAGGAAACGTACCAGGTTGCGCAGTTTTACCTGGTAATCCCCTTCCTCCGTCCCTGGACGAAACTTGATTTCTTTTACTTGAATCTGCTTTTGGTTCTTCTTCGCCGCAGCAATCTGCTTCTTCTTTTCGAAGATCGATTTGCCGTAGTCCATCACCCGGCAAACAGGCGGGACTGCGTCGGCGGAGATTTCCACCAGGTCCAATTTGGACTCTTCAGCGATACGAAGCGCTTCATCAATCGAGACGATGCCAATCTGCTCGCCGTCAGCGCCAATTAACCGAACCTCGCGTGCCGAGATATTCTCGTTGATCGGGGCTTTCGGTGCAGCTCGTTTATCTTGTCTCATTTCACGCTTAATAATAATTACTCCGAATCTGGGCGACCACGCCGGGAAACCGCTTGCGCGAGGAACTCAGCGAACTGGGCGACGGGCATCGAGCCCAGGTCAGCACCTTCACGAGTACGCACAGCGACAGTCTGCATCTCGACTTCCCGATCTCCGATAACCAAAAGATAGGGAACCTTGAGCAAAGTATGCTCGCGGATTTTAAAGCCGATCTTTTCATTTCTCAAGTCGGACTTGGCACGAAACCCGCTTTCGTTGAGAGTTTTTTCAACTTCGGCGGCAAAATCTGCCTGTTTATCCGTGATATTCATGATCACTGCCTGGGTCGGCGCCAGCCACGCAGGGAATGCACCCTCGTAGTGCTCGATCAGGATCCCGACGAACCGTTCGAACGAGCCGAGGATCGCCCGGTGCAGCATAACCGGGTGTTTACGGCTGTTGTCTTCGGAGACGTATTCGGCTCCCAGACGGATCGGCAGGTTAAAATCGAGCTGCAGGGTACCACACTGCCAGACGCGGCCAAGGCAATCTTTCAGCGAGAACTCGATCTTCGGACCGTAAAAGGCGCCCTCGCCCGGTTGCAGGTCGTACGCAAGGCCCGCACTGTCCAGCGCTGCGGCCAGTGCAGCTTCGGCGCGATCCCACAGCTCGTCGGAACCGACGCGTTTTTCCGGACGAGTGGACAGTTTCATTTCGACGTCGGTGAAACCGAAATCGCGATAAACGTCCATGGTCAGCTTGATGAACGCAGCGGATTCGGCCTGCATCTGCTCTTCGGTGCAGAAGATGTGGGCGTCGTCCTGGGTGAAGCCACGTACACGCATGATGCCGTGCAGTGCACCCGATGGCTCGTTACGGTGGCAGGCACCAAACTCGGCCAGGCGCATCGGCAACTCGCGGTAGCTCTTCAGGCCCTGGTTGAACACCTGCACGTGGCACGGGCAGTTCATTGGCTTGATGGCGTAGTCGCGGTTTTCCGACTGGGTAGTGAACATGTTGTCGGCGTAGTTGGCCCAGTGCCCGGATTTCTCCCACAGGCTGCGGTCAACGACCTGGGGAGTCTTGATCTCCAGGTAGCCGTTGTCGCGCTGCACCTTGCGCATGTATTGCTCGAGCACTTGGTACAGGGTCCAGCCGTTCGGGTGCCAGAACACCATGCCCGGCGCTTCTTCCTGGAGGTGGAAGAGGTTCAGGCGCTTGCCGATCTTGCGGTGGTCGCGTTTTTCGGCTTCTTCGATGCGTTGGATATAGGCGGCCAGCTGCTTCTTGTCAGCCCAGGCAGTACCGTAGATCCGCTGCAGTTGCTCGTTCTTTGCGTCGCCGCGCCAGTAGGCACCGGACAGCTTGGTCAGCTTGAACGACTTCAGGAAGCGCGTGTTCGGCACGTGCGGGCCACGGCACATGTCGACATATTCTTCGTGGTAGTACAGGCCCATGGCCTGCTCGTCCGGCATGTCTTCCACCAGGCGCAGCTTGTAGTCTTCGCCACGGGCGGTGAACACGTCGATCACTTCGGCGCGCGGCGTGACTTTCTTGATCACGTCGTAATCTTTTTCGATCAGGGCGTGCATGCGCTGTTCGATGGCGGCCAGGTCGTCCGGAGTGAAAGGACGCTCGTAGGCGATGTCGTAATAGAAGCCTTCATCGATGACCGGGCCGATCACCATTTTCGCCGTCGGGTACAGCTGCTTGACCGCGTGGCCAATCAGGTGCGCGCAAGAGTGGCGAATGATCTCCAGCCCTTCTTGATCCTTGGGGGTGATGATTTGCAGGCTGGCATCGGAGGTGATCAGGTCACTGGCATCAACCAGTTTGCCGTCGACCTTGCCGGCCACGGTGGCCTTGGCCAGGCCAGCACCAATGGATGCGGCGACCTCGGCTACGGAAACCGGATGATCGAATGAACGTTGACTGCCGTCGGGAAGAGTAATAGTTGGCATGGCGCCTCCTCTCCTAGTGGTGACCCCTACCAAAGGTCACGTGGGTTGGGATGAGCCAGTACAAGATCCAACACCAGGCCGTTCAGTGATGAACGCCTGCCTTACAGCGGCAGGAGCCTTTCGGCCAACCGATAATCGAACCAGAGTGACTGGAGTGAGCTAAAAAGAACATGGCAAGGCGGCAAATGGCACGCCTGGAAATAGCCAGGGCACCGATGCTAGCACAGATGAACGGTCATCGCGCCGACGCCATGCCAGGTAATGACAAATTCCAGGCTTTGTCGCTGCAAAACGGAACTTGAGCTGTACGCAACGCCTCAAACCCACTGAGAATCGCCGTTCGTCCCCGACCCAAAGGAGCATCCCATGATGCGTTTCACCTCGACCCTCGCTCTCGCTGCCTCCCTGACCCTCCTGTCCCTCGGTGCACAGGCAGCGGCCCCGTCGAACTGGCCAGCCGGCGCGCGCGACAGCTTTGTGAAAGACTGCAGCGCTGCGGCCAGCCAGAACGTAGACGCCAAAACTGCCAAAGACCATTGCGAATGCGGCGCTGACAAGATCAACGCTGAATTGAGCACTGCCGAAATCAAAGAGCTCATGACCAACCAGAACGCCAGCCCGGAGCTTAAAAACAAAGCGGTCGCGGCTATTTCGTCGTGCAAAGTCGTGAAGAAAAAGTAAGAAAGACCACTGATCAGACCGGCGTTTCGCTGAAAAAACAGCGCAAAAACTGCTATTTCACACAAATTACGCAGCTTTTACGGCTTTTTTTACCAGCTGATATTTCGCCCCAAAGCCCCGTAGATCGGGGCTTTCAGCGAAACCAGGCATTAAACGCAACGCTATTGATTAGCAAACAATGCCTTGGGGGGGCTCCCAAGCCGAACATTTCGACTATGATAGCCCGGTGTGCCCAGTTGGCCTGAGCAGCACAGCACTACTGAAAATATATGTTTCTTGGAGATACACCATGTCTAATCGCCAAACCGGCACCGTTAAATGGTTCAACGATGAAAAAGGCTTCGGCTTCATCACTCCTCAAGGTGGCGGTGACGACCTGTTCGTACACTTCAAAGCTATCGAAAGCGACGGTTTCAAAAGCCTGAAAGAAGGCCAAACCGTTTCCTTCGTGGCTGAGAAAGGCCAAAAGGGTATGCAAGCTGCACAGGTTCGCGGCGAGTAATTCTCCGCTGAGCTAAAAAAAACCCCGTCCATGTGACGGGGTTTTTTATGGGCGCTGCAAAAGCTGGAAAAGATCAGCCGCAGTTGACGCGCGTAATCACCAGGCTGTCATCGGTGTTCAGGTTCAGGCGGTCGGAGCGGTATTCCAGGGTGATCATGTCGTTAGGCTTGAGAATCCGCGCGTTCTGCGCACCAGCGCGGGCACGGGCCTGCTCCAGCAACTGAGGCGAGGCTTTCTGGCCGATCGTGAACTCAGCGGCTTTCGATTCACAGCGGCTATGACCAGCATCGGCCACGGCGGCGTCTTTGGCTGGCTCAGAGGCACCCGGGGTGCTGCAACCCGCCAACGCGAGTGCTGCCAACAAAGTACCGAATGATGCGAGCTTCCAAGGCATGAAGCCTCCTATGATAAAAAATGGACAGAGATCGTGCGACAGCTGTGGGGCGGATTGGTTTCAAGACGTAAACCGCCGGAGGGCAAGTCTGCCTGACTCTCGATCGGCATTCGCCCGATCAATCGTCACCAGATATGAACGTACTCAGTAGACGTCGATATAGTCAAACGGTGGCTTCGGCCAGTTCTGCTTCAGCGCATTGAAAATCTGCATGACCCAGACTTCGTCGCTGGCAGCCACATTACCGACATAGCCCGCCCCCTTGGCCCAGGTCTCAAGGCGAAACAACAAGCCGTCGATGTCCACACCCCCCACTGCTTTCCCGCAAGAGATATAGGCAATACCGGCCTTGGTGACCCGCAATTGAGTGTGTTCATCATCGCTGGCGCTGGCGATCAGTTGACGCACAGCGGCCAAGGTCAGGTTCTCGGGGTTGTTCAAATCAATCTGCACGCGGTGTACCCCCGGCAATTAAACAGGCAGACAGTGTCGCACAGCACTTCACGCATCCCGAAGCGCCTTATGCCTAAGTATCAGTGCCAAAGACGATACAAAATGGTTAACTGCCGGCGTAAGAACTGCGTTCCAGCGCACTGCCCAGTATTTCAGCCCCGTGAGACCTTCATGACCACCGTAACGCTGCAAGCCGACATCAAAGCCAAGTGGCCCCAAGGGCAGAGTTCCTATAGCCCCGGAAGCACAGAGGAGTTGGCAATCATCGGCATCGACCTGCTGGTCAAGGAACTGGGCACCCAGGCGGCGCAAGCGTTCATCGCCCAGGTGTTTGCAAAATACCCGGCCGACCACATGGGCGCCCACGACCCCGAGCGCGAATAAGAACCGGCCGGCGAACGCCGACCGGCAAGGGTTTTACTTCAGACGCGCGAGGCGCTCGGTCAGCAGATCGAAGAAGCCTTGGGCGTCGCCGTTTTCAACCCAAAACACGTTCTTTTCCTGCTTGAGACCGTCATACCAATCGACGATGGTCTGGCCGAAAGTCGGGCCTTCGCGGCTGTCCACCACCATATTGGCCTGACGACCGCTGAACAGTGAAGGCTTGAGCAAGTAGGCAATGACGGTCGCGTCATGCACCGGGCCGCCCGGGATGCCATAGTGCTCCATGTCGCCCTTGACGTATTCGTTGAGGATATTGCTCACAACCTTGCTGGCGTTGCTGTTCAGGTCGGCAATCTGTTTCAGGCGCGCGTCACTGGTCAGTACCTTGTGGGTCACGTCCAGCGGCAAGTAGGTCAACTTCACGCCGCTCTTGAGCACGATCTCTGCCGCCGCCGGGTCGGCAAACAGGTTGAACTCCGCCACCGGCGTGATATTGCCGCCGTTGAAGTGTGCACCGCCCATCACCACCACTTCCTTGATGCCCTGGGTGATTTCCGGGGCCTGGGTCAATGCCAGCGCCAGGTTGGTCTGCGGGCCCAGCATGGCGATCGTGATGCTGTGGGGTTTGGCGGTGCTCAAGGTCTTGATCAGATAGTCAACGGCATTGCCGGCGGCCAGGCCTTTTTTCGGCTCATGCACGGTAACGCCGGAGATACCCTCCTTGCCATGGATGTTCTCGGCATAGATCGGCGTGCGCAGCAGCGGCTTGGGCGCGCCGGCGTAAACCGGAATATCCTCGCGCCCTGCCCACTCGCGGGCCAGGCGCGCGTTGCGCGAAGTCTTGTCCAGACGTACGTTGCCCGCAACGGTGGTCAGCGCACGAATATTCAACTCGTCCGGGGAGGCCATGGCGAACAGCAACGCCACCACATCGTCGGCACCAGGATCGGTATCAATGATCAGGTCGATTTTTTCCGCCGCGTGGGCGCTTGCTGCAGTGAGTGCGGACAAGAGCAGGACACTCCGAAACAGATTTCTCAGGGTTGGAAGACCACGTTGCATAAAACACTCCTTGTTGTTGGGACACTCTAGAAGGTTACGCCGGACACCAGCGCGATATTGCAATAGGGCTGGCACTCACCCGTACGCACCACGGCACGCGCCTTGCGGCTGAGTTGCTTGAATTCTTCGTGACTGAGCAGACGCCGCTCACCGAGCGCCGCCTGCTCGTCGAGCGTGTTCAGGTCTGTCAGCGCCGGCGGTTGCTTGTGCAGGATTTCTTGCGCCAACACGTGGCTTTCCACCTGCATTTCACTGAGCACAATGCGCACGGTGCTGATGAAATCTGGAATGCCCTGGGTCAGCGCCAGGTCGATCAACTCGACGCCCGGCGGCACGGGCAAACCGGCATCGCCGATGACCAGGATGTCACCGTGCCCCAGGGAGGCGATCACGCGCGACAGGGCGATATTGAGCAAGGGGGTCTTTTTCATGAGGGCACAAAACCTTGTACGTCGTGCAGCGTAGGAATGGAGGGTTGTGCACCGGCGCGGGTCACCGACAGCGCGGCCGCGACCTGGCCGAAACGGATGGCCTCGGCTTCGCTTTTGCCGTTGGCCAGCGCCGCGGCAAAACCACCGACAAAGGTGTCGCCCGCCGCAGTGGTATCCACTGCCTTGACCTTGGGCGCCAGAAGATGCTCAAAAGCCTGGCCGTCGGCAAACAGCGCGCCCTCGGAACCCAAGGTGATGATGACTTTGCCAGCCCCCGCCTTGATCAGTTGCGTCGCGGCCAGCTTGGCGCTCTCCAGGGAGTCAACGGTCACACCGCTCAGCGCCGTGGCTTCGCTTTCATTGGGGATCAGGTAATCGATCGAGGCATACCACTGCGCAGGCAATGGGCCGCTGGCCGGCGCTGGATTGAGGATCACGGTCTTGCCCAGCTCACGACCACGCTTTAGCGCATAGCCCACAGCCTCCATCGGCACTTCGAGCTGACAGATGATCACGTCGGCCGCCTGCAATACCGCGTCAGCCGCCTGCAACGAGGCCGGTGTCAATTCACCGTTGCTGCCGGCGACGATCACAATCGCATTCTGGCTGCTGTCATCCACTACGATCAGCGCCACACCGCTGGAGCCGTCCACTCGGCTGACAGCTTGGCAGTCAATGCCCTCCACCAGCAGCGCATCACGCAACTGGACGCCATAAGCATCACTGCCGACGCAGCCAACCATCGCCACCTCGGCGCCCAGCCGCGCCGACGCTACTGCCTGGTTGGCGCCTTTGCCACCAGGCACCGTGGAGAACGTCTGGCCAATCAGGGTTTCTCCGGCACGCGGCAACCGGCTGGCACGGGTGACCAGGTCCATGTTCAAGCTGCCTACTACCACTACGTTTGCGCACATACATCAATACTCATCAATTCGGTTCAGCGGTATTGGGCAAACACACCGGCGACGGGTGCCGTGGACTCGCGCAACACAATGCTCGGCGTCACGATGCGTTGATCGATCGGCAGTTGGGGTGTCGCAATTCGTCGCAATAAAAGCTCTGCCGCCGTCTCGCCCAGTTGCACGATCGACTGCCCGACCGTGGTCAGCGCCGGGTAGACGTAGCGGCCCATTTGAATATCATCGAAACCAATCACCGACAGCTCGCCAGGCACGCGGATATTGCGCTCGGCGGCTGCACGCAACACGCCGAAACCAATCATGTCGTTGCTGGCAAAAATTGCGCTGGGCGGATTTTGCGCAAGTAATTGCACAGCGGCAGCATAACCGCCCGTACTGGTGAAATCGCTTTCCTGGGTGCGATTGGCCACCACCTCCACGCCCGCCTCAGACAGCGCACGGTGATAACCCGCCAGGCGCATCTGCGCGACGCGGGTGTGAGCCGGGCCGCCGATGCAGGCGATGTCGCGGTGGCCCAACTCAAGCAAGTGCCGGGTCGCCAGGTACCCGCCCTCCTCGTGATCAATGCGCACCAGATCGACATCAATGCCGTGCAGCGCTCGGTCGACAATGACCATCGGCGTGCGTACGGCGCTCAAGCCAGCGGCCAGGCCGCTGTCATCGCCACCTACGGAAGTCACGATCAAGCCATCGATGCGTTTTTCCAGCAATACCCGCAAATAGTTGCGCTGTTTTTCCGCGTTATCGTCGGAGTTGCACAGGATCACGCAGTAGCCGTTACGCTCGCAATAATCCTCGATACCCCTGGCCAGTTCCGCAAAGTACGGGTTGAGGCTGTTGGGCACCAGCAGGCCAATCGTGGCCGTGGTCTTGGCCTTGAGCGAACGCGCGACCGCACTGGGCACGTAGTCGAGCTGCTTGATCGCCGCCTCGACTTTGATGCGTACTGGCTCACTCACCGGGCGCGTCTTGTTCACCACATGGGACACCGTGGTGTAGGAAATACCTGCAAGCGCTGCCACATCCTTGATCGTTGCCATGGTTCAGCCCCGCCGACTGGCGCGCTGGCTGCGGTAGGTATCGAGGACCACCGCAATCACAATCACCGCACCGGTGATGATGCGTTTGGTCGGCTCTGTTGCACCGATCTGCGCCAAGCCAGCAGCCAATACCGAAATAATCAATACACCAAAAAAGGTGCTGATCACCGAGCCACGCCCACCCATCAGGCTGGTCCCGCCAATAACCACCGCCGCAATCACTTGCAACTCCAGGCCGGAACCCGCGTTCGGGTCTGCCGCTTCCAATCGCGAAATCTGGAACAGCGCCGCCACACCCGCCAGCAGCCCCATCAGGCTGAACACCAGGATCTTGTAGGGTTTTGGATTGATCCCTGCCAGACGCACCGCTTCTTCGTTGGTACCAATACCGATCAGGTAGCGACCAAACACCGTGCGGGTCAGCACCAATTGCGCCGCGATGATGACCAGCAACGCAATGATGAACGACGGCGAAATACCAAAGGCCACCGGATTGGACAGCCAGGCAAAAGAATCACCGATGTAGGCCGTGCGCGAGCCGGTCATCTGGTACGCCACGCCACGGGCCATTTCGAGCACGCCGAGGGACACGATGAACGACGGGATGCGCCAAGCCACGGTGATCGAACCGGTGATGGTACCCGCGAGCGCGGCGCATGCCATACCGAGTATGGCGGCAGGCACAACGCTCCACCCCCAACCCAGGATCGCCACGCTGACCGCCGACGCCGCCAATGCCAGCACCGAACCCACCGACAAGTCGATGCCGCCGATGATCAGGATAAAGGTCATGCCGACCGCGAGCACCATCAGGTCCGGGATCTGGTTGGCCAGGGTGCTGAAGGTGTCGTAGGACAGAAAGTGATCGCTGAGTACCGAGAACAGCGCGATCATCGCCAACAAGGCGCCCGCCAGGCCCAGATAGGTGCCAAGTCCGTAGAAGTTGCCGCCCGTTTTACCAGGAGAAGTGGTGGTTTTCATGGGGTATCCCTAAGCACTGCGTCGTTTAGCAGCGCGTCACGTTTCTGATAGCCGGCAAAGGCGGCGGCAAGCAATTCGTCCTGGGTCCAGCTGTCACGCTCGAAGGTCTCGATCAGGCGCCCGGCGGACAACACACCGATGCGGTCGCAGATCAGCATCAGCTCACGCAGGTCGCTGGACACTACAACCAGCGCTTTGCCCTGGCGGGTCAAGTCGCCCAGCAAGGCATAAATGTCGAACTTGGCGCCCACGTCGATGCCGCGGGTTGGCTCATCGAACAGCATCACCGAGCAGTCGCGTTCCAGCCAGCGGCCAATCACCACTTTCTGCTGGTTGCCGCCGGATAATTCGGACACCAACTGCGCCGGGCTGGAACTGCGGATGCGCATGGCGTCGATCTGACGCTTGGCCAACGCGGTTTCATCTCGGCCATTGACCACGCCGCCGCCAGAGATTTCCGGCATGTTGCCCAGGGCGATATTGGCGCTGATGGATTGGGTCAGCAGCAAGCCCTCGCCCTTGCGGTCTTCG
Source organism: Pseudomonas sp. Marseille-Q1929 (assembly GCF_017316265.1). Classification (NCBI taxonomy): domain Bacteria; kingdom Pseudomonadati; phylum Pseudomonadota; class Gammaproteobacteria; order Pseudomonadales; family Pseudomonadaceae; genus Pseudomonas; species Pseudomonas sp. Marseille-Q1929. Next base: position 17,770 of record NZ_JAFLWU010000011.1, on the reverse strand, counting down.
GTGATCAGGGCAATGCCATGGCCCACTGCGTCCACCGGCGAACGGATGCTCACCACCTGGGCCGGTGAACCAAGTGCCACGGTGCCACTGTCGGCGAGGTCAGCGCCGAAGATCAGGCGCAGCAGTTCGGTACGGCCGGCACCAATCAGGCCGGAGATGCCGTAGATCTCGCCGGCACGCACTTCAAAGGACACATCGCGCACCTTGTCCGAGCGCGTCAGGCCGTTTACCGTCAGCGCAGGCGCGCCAAGGGTACGTGGGCCCAAGTCAATGTGTTCACCCAGCTCGCGGCCGACCATCAAGGTGACCAGTTGCTCGCTGTTGTAGTTGGCCATCGGCTCGACGCACACCAGCTGGCCGTCGCGCAGTACCGCAATGCGCTGGGCAACTCGGGCCAGCTCTTCCAGGCGGTGCGAAATATAAATGATCGCCACGCCCCGCGCCTGCAGACGGGTGATTTGTTCAAAGAGCATCTCGACTTCACGGGCGGTCAACATCGCCGTCGGTTCGTCGAGGATCAGTACATGGCAGTCGCCGATCAGGTTGCGCGCGATCTCGACCATTTGCTGGTGGCCAATGCCCAGGCTGCCAACCAGCGTGTCCGGATCAATGGCGTCCAGGCCCACTTGAGCCATGGCTTCGATAGCCGCCTTGCGCAGTTGCTTGCGGCTGATCCAGCCACAATGGCTGGGCAGGTTATCCAGGAACAGGTTTTCGGCCACGGTGAGCGTCGGCAGCAGGTTGAGCTCCTGCATGACCATGCGCACACCCAGCTCTTCAGCCTGGGTGCGACTGCCCGGGCGATAGTCTTGCCCGTTGAATTGCATGTGCCCGGTGGTCGGCGTGACCAGCCCGCCGATGATCTTCGACAAGGTACTTTTACCTGCGCCGTTCTCACCGGTCAGCGCCAGCACTTCACCGCGATTGAGCGTCAGGGTGATGTCGGACAGAACCGGTTGGGCATAGGTCTTGCCGATACCGCTGACCGAGAGGACAGCGTTCGGGGCGGAAGATGACATAGGAAAATCTCCAGGCGCCCGCTCACAATGAGCGGACGCTGTTGGGTGCTGCCAGGATTACTTCTTGAGGACGAGTTCGACCGGGGTTTCGATCACGCCATCTTTGGCATCGACTTTCTCACCCTTGACCAGCTTGAGCGCGTTCTGGATACCGAACACCGCTTGCTGGGCCGCAGCCTGGTCGGCGGTCGCCAGGACACGGCCGTCTTGCAGCATCGGCTTGATGGCTTCGATGTTGTCATAACCAACGACCAGCACTTTGCCGGCCTTGCCCGCCGCGCGGACAGCGGAGACTGCGCCCAGGGCCATGTTGTCGTTACCGGCCAGCAGGGCTTTAAGGTCGGGATATTCGCTCAGCATGGCCGAGGCCACTTTGCGACCTTCGTCAATTTCCCAGTTACCCGATTGGGTGGAGACGATCTTCAGGCCCGCTGCGTCCATCGCATCCTTGAAGCCAGCAGTGCGTTGCTGGGCGTTGGTCGTGGTCGGTACGCCTTCAATGATGCCGACCTTGTCACCTGCAGCCAGTTGCTTGGCCAGGTAGTCGCCAACCAACTTGGAGCCTTTGCGGTTGTCCGGGCCGACAAAGGGAATGTCGAGGTTTTTGCTTTTCAGCACATCCGGGTCCAGGCGGTTGTCGATGTTGACGATTTTGATTCCGGCTTTAGAGGCATCTTCCAGCACTTTCACCAATGCCTTGGAGTCCGCCGGCGCGATAACGATGGCATTGACCTTGGACAAAATCATCTGCTTGACGATATCAATCTGCGCGCTGGTATCGGTTTCGTTCTTGATACCGTTGGTGATCATGTCGAAATCGGCGGCGTGGGACTTCTGATAGTCCTTTGCACCATCTTGCATAGTGACGAAAAATTCATTGGCGAGGGACTTCATCACCAGACCTACCTTTGGCTTGGCGACGTCATCGGCGAATGCCGAGGAGAGAGGTAGAGCAGCGGATGCGGCAGCAAGCACAGCGACAGCAAGAAGACGTCCAGCGAATGGCAGCTTCATGGGTTCACTCCGATCTTATGATTATTGTAAGCAACGCCTGCAACAAAACATCTCGCAAACGTTTGCGTTATTGAAACTATGAGAACGTTGTCGAGATTTGTCAACGGTCTCCAGCACGCTTTCAGGCGAGCCCTCTAGCCTCTGCCTTCACGCGGCGCAGAAGCGCTCCTAAACATCGCCGGTGCCGGGTCGTTCTCTAAAACGACAGGCTGCGAGGCTGGTGTCGCACACCCCCGGGGAAGATTCGATTATTTTTTCGGACAACCGAACGCGCTACTGCCCAATTGTTCGGAAAGCCGGACAACGTATCACTGACGAAACTTAAAAAAACGATTTTATCCCTTATAAATCAACGTCTTATTTTATGACTGAAAACTTGGTCAGGCTGGTACAGATCCTGCTCTTTCCCTGCACCTCGCGGCGTTCAGAACCGCCCGGGCGCTCTAGATGAACCTGCACCAGCACTCATCAAAAACCAGAGAGAAAAATAATGAAATCTGCATTGAAGAACATTGTTCCGGGCGCGCTGGCCCTCCTGCTGCTGTTCCCCGTTGCCGCCCAGGCAAAGGACGTTGAAACCAAGACCAAACTCTCCAACGTGGTGATCCTCGCCACCGGCGGCACCATCGCCGGCGCGGGCGCCAGCTCGGCCAACAGTGCCACCTACCAGGCAGCCAAGGTCGGTATCGAACAACTGATCGCCGGTATCCCTGAGCTTAGCCAGATCGCCAACGTGCGCGGCGAGCAAGTGATGCAAATTGCATCCGAGAGCATCAACAATGACAACCTGCTGCAACTGGGCCGTCGCGTGGCCGAATTGGCCGACAGCAAGGACGTGGACGGCATCGTGATCACCCACGGCACCGACACCCTGGAAGAGACCGCCTACTTCCTGAACCTGGTAGAAAAAACCGACAAGCCAATCATCGTGGTCGGCTCCATGCGCCCAGGCACCGCCATGTCGGCAGACGGCATGCTCAACCTGTACAACGCCGTGGCCGTGGCCGGCAGCAAAGATGCACGCGGCAAGGGCGTGCTGGTGACCATGAACGACGAAATCCAATCGGGTCGCGACGTGAGCAAGATGGTCAACATCAAGACCGAAGCGTTCAAGAGCCCTTGGGGCCCGCTGGGCATGGTGGTTGAAGGCAAATCCTACTGGTTCCGCCTGCCAGCCAAGCGCCACACCATGGACTCGGAATTCGACATCAAGAATATCAAGAGCCTGCCCGATGTCGAAATCGCCTACGGTTACGGCAACGTGAGCGACACGGCCTACAAGGCCCTTGCCCAGGCTGGCGCCAAAGCCATCATCCATGCCGGCACCGGCAATGGCTCGGTGTCTTCCAAGGTTGTCCCTGCCCTGCAGGAACTGCGTAAACAAGGCGTGCAGATCATTCGCTCTTCCCACGTGAATGCTGGCGGTTTTGTTCTGCGCAACGCCGAACAACCTGACGACAAGTACGACTGGGTGGTTGCCCATGACCTGAACCCGCAAAAAGCCCGCATCCTCGCGATGGTCGCCCTGACCAAGACCCAGGACAGCAAAGAGCTGCAACGGATGTTCTGGGAATATTGATTCCTGGTGACACCCCGGCAGGGGCGGCCTACCCGCCCCTGCCTCCCTTCGCAAATGCCCACCATTAGAACCGCCCCTTCCTACACCAAACCGCCCAAGTCGGTATCAGAAGAACTTCCTGAATTTTAAGCAGTTGCGAAATTGCTCGCAGTTAAATACTGTATGCACGTACAGCTTACCTAAGGAGCCCCCCGTGGCAAAGTCCTCTTCCGCAGCACAAACCCCACCTGGTGCTTACGAACGCCTGGCCATTCGTGTGCAAAAGATCATCAATTCGACCAACGCCCAGAAAGCCAAGGCAGCCTTGATCTTCCGCTTGCCGGATGAACCTGAGGATGAGTGGCAGCGCCTGCTGGAGGAAATCGCAGAGAACGACAACGTCACCCTTGCCTACCGGGATGATGGCGGCGTGCAGATTTTCTGGGTTGTACCGAAGGAAGATTGATTCAATGAGTGCCCGCTTTATTGCTACGTGCTGCCTGTTTTTTTCCATCACCGCCCACGCGCAAGCGCCTCGCACGTTCAGCGAAGCCAAGAAAATCGCCTGGACGCTCTACGCGCCGCAATCCACCGAGTTTTATTGCGGCTGCAAATACACGGGCAACCGCGTGGACCTGAAAGCCTGCGGTTACATCCCACGCAAAAACGCCAGCCGCGCTGCACGTATCGAATGGGAGCATATTGTCCCAGCCTGGCAGATCGGGCATCAGCGCCAATGCTGGCAAAACGGCGGGCGCAAAAACTGCACGCGTCATGACGATGTATTCAAGCGCGCCGAAGCCGACCTGCACAACCTGGTGCCAAGCATCGGCGAGGTCAACGGAGACCGTAACAACTTCAGTTTTGGCTGGCTGCCGGTGCAACGCGGGCAGTACGGATCATGCTTGACCCAGGTGGATTTCAAGGCCAAGAAAGTCATGCCGCGCCCCTCGGTTCGCGGGATGATTGCGCGCACTTATTTCTACATGAGCAAGCAATACGGTTTGCGCCTGTCGAAACAGGATCGTCAACTGTACGAAGCCTGGAACAAGACCTATCCGGTGCAAACCTGGGAACGCCAGCGCAATCAGACCGTGGCCTGCGTGATGGGGCGCGGCAATGAATTTGTCGGCCCGGTAAACCTCAAGGCCTGCGGCTGAACGTGGGCGGGACTCCCGCCCAACCGGCCTTATTGCGCAGCCTGGTGCTCGACAACCTGTGACTCGGTATCGGTTTTCTTGGCGCGGGCCATCTTCTCGTTAAGCAACGCCTGCTTGGCCTCAGCCTCAGCCTTGCTCGCAAAAGGCCCCAGGAACACTTCGTCCTTGCCGTCGACCTTCACGATATAAAAATTGAAACCATGTTCCAGCAACCACGCTGTCAGGTCGGTAATTGCCTGCAACTTGTGGTCCGGCGGACCTACGCGCACATCCCACTCCTGAGCGGCAATCGCACCGGTTTGTGGCTGGCTTTCGGTCACGGCAGGCTTGGCCTTGGGGGCATCGACACGCTTGCCTTCACCGCAACCGGCCAATGCCAACACCGCAATTGCCATCGCTACTTTACGCACTGCCCTGCTCCTTTAAAGGATAAAGAGGCAACTTTATCATTCACTGTCTATTCTGGCCGTCATAAACGTTGGCTTAAACAATGCGAATCATGTATCGCAGACCTGTATGATGCCGCCATGGGAATTAATGTCGCCTCTATGCGTCCTAAAAGAGGCAGTCACAGGGAAGCGCTTAGCAGTAAGCTACACACATCCGACACCTGCCCTGTCTGAAACATGTGTCCTTAAAAGTAATCAAGGAGAAGTCCATGCTTATACTCACCCGCAAAGTCGGTGAAAGCATAAACATCGGTGATGACATCACAATCACCATCCTGGGCGTTAGCGGCCAGCAAGTACGAATCGGCATCAACGCACCAAAGGACGTTGCCGTGCATCGCGAGGAGATTTACCAACGCATCCAGGCTGGCCTGACCGCTCCAGACAAAAACCAGACGCCTTGACGCGCACTCAGTAGCCAGCCTTTTCGTTCACTGTAACGGCTGGCGAAAACCCCGAGTCCTGCTTAGGCTTTCCGTGAGTTCGAATGCCTCGGCTGTTCCTTCGCGCAAAGATGAAACTATGTCGGCGCCTGGAACTTGTCGGCCAACTCAGAGCCGAATCTCCTGACCCCTTCCCGCCATCAGAGTGCAGCCAGGAGCACGTCGATGAGGCGCAGATCAACACAACCCTTTGCCATTCGTGCCTGGATAATCGCCCTGCTGATTGGGCTAGCCTTCGCAGGGCTGGAATATGGCCTGAGCCTGGGAGCCGAACAAACCACCAGCCCTGAAACCCGTTCGTGGCTGGACCTTGGCTTATTCCTGTGCGCCTATCTGTTTGCGATCTGCCTCAAGCCCATCCAGGCGACCATCCGGCGTAGGTTGTGCCGCAGCGCGACTCAATAGCTGCAACGCAAAGCGGCGAGTTGATGACCTTCGTATCATTCGTCCCTGCGCTGTACGTACAGCGAGCCATCGGCGCTACGCCGGGCCTGTAATTTTTCGTACCCGTTTATTGAAGGATGCTTCGTCACCATGGGCTTGAGGTGCGTCGAGGTCACGACCATCACATCCGCACCAGCCGCCTCGCCCGCCCGAATGCCCACTGTCGCATCCTCGAACACCAGGCACTCCTGAACCGACACGCCCAGCCGCTGCGCCCCCAAAACGTAGCAAGCGGGGTCTGGCTTGCCGGTGGCGACATCTTCGGCCGTCACCAACACAGCAGGCGGCGTAATTCCTGCAGCCTGCAGACGACGCAGCGCCAACGTCCGAGGGGCAGACGTGACCAGCGCCCATTGATCGCCCGGCAAGTCGTTGAGGAATGCAACGGCACCAGGTATCGCGACAACACCTTCGACATCATTGATCTCGGCTTCAGTAATCCACTGCGCCTCGGCCTCTGGATCGACGCCGGGCAATGCCTGGCGCGTGATCGTATCAATCGCACGGGCTCCGTGAATGGTGGCCAGGAACGCCGCTACGTCCAGGCCATGGCGTTGCGCCCAACTGCTCCACACCCGCTCGGCGGCGGCGATGGAATTGAGCAGGGTCCCGTCCATATCGAACAGAAAGGCGCGGTAATGTTGAGCTGCTGGGATGGACACTGCGTGGCTTCCTCATGGGCGGTAACAAATAATCAGCCCGAAGCAATCTACGGATGCCATCGATGCTTGTAAACGCTGGCTGCTCACCGAGCAGGGGGACTGAAGACCACGGGCCAGAGCCACGGTGTTATTTTGCAAAAATTTGCCTGCCCCTGCTGGCCCGCACTCCTACTATTCTTTCCTCCGAAGCACTCACTCACATTGTTTGAAACGGATGTCACGCAGTGGAAAAAAGACAACATCAGCTCGGTAGCCCGAACACTCTGGCTCAAGGAAGAACCGCTGGAGGTAGCGAGGGCGGCTCTGGCCTGGAAAAACGATTGGGTTTACTGGAAAAGGGGTTAACAGAAATGAAAGAGAAGCTATTAACCGTCTCGAACAAGGCAGATTCCATTGAAAAACACTTCGCCACCCGGGCAGACCTGGCGACAACGGAGATGAACATCATCAAATGCTTCGTCGCTACCACGCTCGCAATGGCCGGCCTTGCATGCGCTATCGCGTTCGGGTTGATCCGATTGCATTCCAGCTAAGGCCAATCGGACAGGTCAACTGACCTGTCCGCCGCCCTCCGCAACATCCATGGGCGTACGCCACGCCGTCCGTACCGCAACCTGCAAGCCTTCAACCAGCGTCGCCAACGCCATCGAAGGTTGACCCGATCCAACCACCTGCTCCGGCAAGGCGGGCACATGAATAAAACCACTGCGCACAACCGTCCCGGCCAGTAGGTGCTGCAACTGATAAAACACCTGGTTACATACAAACGTACCCGCGGTCTGCGAAACCGAGGCCGCGCCCCCTGCCTCGCGCACGGCCTTGACCATCGCCTTGATCGGCAGTGTGGTGAAGTACGCTGCGGGACCACCCACAACCACCGCCGTGTCGATCGGTTGCGCGCCCAAGTTGTCGGGGATGCGCGCATCGTTGACGTTGATCGCCACCCGCTCGATGGAAATATCGCTGCGCCCCGGGCCGAGGCCAGTGGCAATGACCATCACCGGGGACAGTTCAGCGATCAATTGGGCCAGGTATTCGCCCGCGGTGGCAAACGCGCAAGGCAACCGGTGCGCAACAATCTGTACATCGTCGCCCAGTTGCATGCCGTTCAGTTGGCGCACCGCCTCCCAGGACGGATTCACCGGTTCTTGATCAAAAGGTTCAAACCCCGTCAGCAGTATCGTTTGCATCTTGATCTCACATCAGCAGGTAAAGCAGGACGATATTGACCACCAACATCATCAGCGCCGTAGGCAACTGTGCCTTGATCACCGCGTTCTTGTCCGGCAGTTCCAGCAACGCTGCCGGCACGATATTGAAGTTCGCCGCCATAGGCGTCATCAACGTGCCGCAGTAGCCAGAAAACATGCCAATGGCCGCCATCACCGCCGGGTTGCCACCGTAGATCCCCACCAGTACCGGCACGCCGACACCACCGGTCATCACCGGAAAGGCCGCAAAACCGTTCCCCATGATCACCGTGAACAACGCCATGCCCAACACATAGACCATTACCGCCACCAACTTGTAATCCAGGTTGATATAGGTGGTGGTGACGTGGGCGACGGCCGTACCGACCCCCGCCTCATTGAACAACAACCCGAGCATCGCCAACATTTGCGGGAGCACCATGGCCCAGCCCAAGGCTTCTGTCAGGCGCCGGGATTCGCGCAGGGCTTGCACCGGCGTATCGCGCGTCAGCCAACAGGCCAGGCCGAGGGCGATCAGACAACCGATGCCGAGAGACACAAAGGTGGTGTTTTTCGGGTCCAGCAGCGGCACGCCGCCGATCTCGGTGTGTTTGAGCAATACCGAGCCAATCACCGTGGTCAGGGGAATGGCCAGTGCAGGTATAAACAGCTTATGTCCTAGGCGACCAGCGCTGGCACGGGAGGCCTTGTCATGCAGTTCGGCATGTTGGCCACGGCCAACACCGCCCATCCCGGCGATCAAGGCCATCACCACCACCCCGGCACCAATGACCACCGACGGCAAGCGCTCCCCGACCAGGAACGGAATGGCGAACAGCAGCCAGAACAACGCACTGGACCAGCGCTTGGGGTGGCTACGATCCAACACGATCATGCCTGCGGTGATCAGCAATAGCACACCGGCCAACCAGTACAGATATTGAATGGAGATAATCATTGCACGGCCTCCACAGACGTAGCGGTCGGCGTCAGCTCGCGGGTGAGCCTGCGGTCAAACCGATGCAAGCGAAACGCGTGGATGATAAAGGCGCAGATCGCCGTGGGAATGCCCCACACCGCGATGTGCAGCGGCTCTACATCAATGCCCGAACCGAGCAGGAAGGTGTGCATCAGTGCAATCGCGCCAAAGGCGACAAAAATGTCTTCACCGAAAAACAACCCCACGTTGTCAGTCGCCGCACACATCGCCAGCACTTTGTGCCGGACCTTGTCCGGCAACTTGCCGTAGCGTTTTTCCGCCGCACCTTCGGCCATCGGCGCCAGCAGCGGACGTACCATCTGCGGATGCCCGCCCAGGCTGGTCAAGCCCATGGCTGCCGTGGATTCACGCACAAACAGGTAGATGATCAACAGGCGCCCAACCGTCGCTCGCTCAAACCGTGCGATCCAGTTCTGCGCATGCAGGCGCAACCCATGGCGCTCTAGCAAGCCGATGACAGCCAGGGGTAACAGAAGGATCAATTGCAGGGCGCGAGTCTGAAGGAAACCATCACCCATGGTGGCGAGGATTTTTTCCAAGGGGAAATGGGCAGCAAGCCCGGTGGCGATGGCGGCAGCGGTGACCACCAACAGCGGATTGAAGCGCAAGACAAAGCCAACCACGATGACAAGTACGCCGATCAACGGCCATAGGTTCACAACAGTTTGCATGACGGTGAAGTCCTTAAATGCGCGCTGCGGCGCCATTACAGCAGGATGTGAACAAAGGGTTCACAGCAAGAAGTGGCGTGCAGTCGGCTCGGTTTTTTATTGTTGACCCGGAAGGTCGAGCGTCAGTGGCGGCAACTTTGCTGCCTGGGGCGGGAGGTGTCCAACAAGAAAAATTGTTGCTGCAAACCAATAAATTTTGTCAGTGATTGGAGGCTGCGCTGAAGCCGGCTGGCGATCATCAGCGCCCGGGGCTTTACGCGAAACGCTTGTGAAAAAAGAAGCGCTGATGACCCGGCGGGTAGTCAGCAACGTGACCGAACTCGCTGAAACCCAGCTTTCGATAAAACCCGGGGGCCTGAAAGCTGAACGTATCCAGCCAGATCCCAACACACCCTCGCTGGCGCGCCAAGTCCTCAGCGGTACGCATCAACCGCGTGCCCGTACCTTGGGTGCGCATCTGATCCGGGACGCTCAACAACTCAACGAACAGCCAGCCGTAGGAAATTTTCCCGTAAAGCCCCCCAACAACTTCTTGGCTATCTGGATCGCGCAGTAAAATCCCGACAGTTTCGAAAGGCATTTCCCCGGTAATACTGAGGTTGTAAGCGCGCAGCGGCTTGAGGATTGCCTCGCGCTCCTGTTCGGATACGTTGAACGACACTTCCATTGCCAATTCCATTGCGACCTCCTGCATGAGACGAAAACGTCGCTCAGTATGGCTGCCAGCGGGGGCGGGAGAAAGCGTGCCAAATCGCGCCTGGTCGGCGTAACCATGAAGAATCTCACACAGCACCTATACTCATTCGTGCGATAGCGCATTTCTGTGCATCGCTTTGCTGACGAAGAGGTAGTCCACTATGTACGCCGGACAAATGGGTATGGCGACAACAAATGGTGAGATTCGCTGCCAGATGGTTGTACAGATCATCTGCCTGCTATCGGTGGCTCAGCTTTTTTGCTGATTGATCAATACGCCCAGGCTATATAGATTCCCCGCAGGAGTCGTTGCGACTCTGCCTTCGTTTGCCCAGGATATTCCTCCCTCCCCAACGCCCAAAAAGGATTTTGTGGATGCCGTTTTCACCGGAAGAAAGAGTTCTGCTGCTTGCGCTCAAGGGCGTAGGGCCGACCGTCATTGCTCGACTTGAGCAAATGGGTATCGAATCACTGTCCGCGCTTGGAGAATCCAATGTCAGTGACATTCTGATGCAAGCCTCAGCCGCAGTAGGTTCGACCTGCTGGAAAAACAGTCCACAAGCCCGGGCAGCCATCACCGCAGCCGTTGGCCTTGCGAGAAACACTATTGCGCGCGATCCAGCCTGACCAGTGAATTCGCACGCCCAAGCCTCGCGCCTGGTTGCAGGCCAAGCACCTGCAGCCATTTGCAAATCCCAGACAACAAAAAAAGGCCCACCTTTCGGTGAGCCTTTCTAGACCGCCCAGCAGAGCGGATTTTGTTTGGTAGGCGCGATTGGACTCGAACCAACGACCCCCACCATGTCAAGGTGGTGCTCTAACCAACTGAGCTACGTGCCTGCTGTGAGGCGGCATTCTACGGAATTCCGGAGGGGTGTCAACATCTTTTTTGCAGCTAACCCTATGAATATGCGAATTATTTATTTGAGCCGGGGATACCCATGGTTTTCGGGTGGCTGGCAGGCAATTTTCAACTCAGGTAGGATCGGGGCACTCGTAAAAAATATAAAACAGAGGTTCCAGGATGGCGAACACCCCCTACCCCCAGTCGTATTACGCCGCGTCCGCGAATGCGGTTCCTCCTCGCCCAGTGCTGCAAGGAGATGTCGAAACCGATGTGTGCGTAATTGGCGCTGGCTATACCGGCCTTTCCAGCGCGCTGTTCCTGCTCGAGAACGGTTTTCGCGTGACGGTGCTGGAAGCCGCCAAGGTAGGGTTTGGCGCGTCGGGCCGTAACGGTGGGCAGATCGTCAACAGCTATAGCCGAGACATTGACGTCATCGAGCGCAGCGTCGGCCCCCAGCAGGCACAATTGCTCGGGCAGATGGCGTTTGAGGGCGGCCGGATCATTCGCGAGCGGGTCGCCAAATATCAGATCCAGTGCGACCTGAAGGACGGCGGCGTGTTTGCCGCACTCAACAGCAAGCACATGGGGCACCTGGAGTCGCAGAAGCGCCTGTGGGAGCGCTATGGCCATACGCAACTGGAACTGCTGGACGAGCGCCGCATCCGCGAAGTCGTGGCGTGTGACAACTACGTGGGCGGGCTGCTGGACATGAGCGGCGGGCACATTCACCCACTCAATCTGGCACTGGGTGAAGCGGCGGCAGTGGAGTCCCTGGGCGGCACGATCTACGAGCAATCGGCAGCGCTGCGCATCGAGCGTGGCGCCAATCCAGTGGTACACACCGCCGAGGGCAAGGTCAGGGCCAAGTTCATCATCGTCGCGGGCAACGCCTATCTGGGGAACCTGGTGCCGGAACTGGCAGCCAAGTCGATGCCATGCGGCACCCAGGTCATCACCACGGCACCACTGGGCGATGAGCTGGCGAAGACATTACTGCCACAGGACTACTGCGTCGAAGACTGCAACTACCTGCTCGACTACTACCGCCTCACCAGCGACAAACGCCTGATCTTCGGCGGCGGCGTGGTATATGGCGCACGCGACCCGGCGAACATCGAAGCAATCATCCGCCCGAAAATGCTCAAGGCATTCCCGCAGCTCAAGGACGTGAAGATCGACTACGCCTGGACCGGCAATTTCCTGCTGACCCTATCGCGTTTGCCGCAGGTAGGCCGTCTGGGCGACAACATCTATTATTCCCAGGGCTGTAGCGGCCATGGCGTGACGTACACGCACTTGGCGGGCAAGGTACTGGCGGAGGCACTGCGGGGCCAGGCAGAGCGTTTTGACGCGTTTGCCGACCTGCCGCATTACCCGTTCCCGGGTGGGCAACTACTGCGTACGCCGTTTGCGGCGCTGGGGGCTTGGTACTACGGGCTGCGGGATAAGCTGGGGTTCTGACCCAATCTAATTGTGGGAGCGGGCTTGCCCGCGATGGCGCCGGATCAGTCAACATATTCACCAACTGATACACCGCTATCGCGGGCAAGCCCGCTCCCACATTTTTGACCTGATAGTGTCAGTGAACAAAATCGCAGACACAAAAAACCCCGGTCTTTCGACCAGGGTCTTTGCTATCGGATCAAAGCAGCCAGAGGCTTTCTTTGTGCTTCAAGGCGTTCAGTGGGCCTTGGAGCAGATATGGCGCAGCGGACGGGACTCGAACCCGCGACCCCCGGCGTGACAGGCCGGTATTCTAACCGACTGAACTACCGCTGCGTATCGCTTGACCGCTTGGGCGTAAACCCCCAAACCGTCTTTAAACATCTGACCAACCAGCCTTGGCTGTTCGATCTCAAGCCCGACAAGTCAGACCTGGAAAATATGGCGCAGCGGACGGGACTCGAACCCGCGACCCCCGGCGTGACAGGCCGGTATTCTAACCGACTGAACTACCGCTGCGCGTCGGTGCAACCTTTAACGTTGCGTCTTGCCCTAAGGCAAAACTCTCAAGAAGTGGTGGGTGATGACGGGATCGAACCGCCGACCCTCTGCTTGTAAGGCAGATGCTCTCCCAGCTGAGCTAATCACCCTTTGCTTCGTTGAGGCCGCGAAATTTACGCAGGTAACGGACCTAAGTCAATAGCCTGCTTGAAGTTTTTCTGAAAAAGACAAAATTACTTCAAGACAGCTACCTACCCTACTCGCTGTAAATCATCTTCTTGCTCATGCCACCGTCCACGACAAACTCTTGCCCAGTGACAAACCCGGCCTGGCGCGACAGCAACCACGCCACCATTGCCGCCACATCCTCTACCGTGCCGACCCTGCCCGCAGGATGCTGGGCGTGATCGACGTCGGTCAAAGGCTCGGCACGCCGTGCAGCAGGATCGCGCGCGTCGATCCAGCCAGGACTTACAGCGTTGACTCGCACTTCCGGACCAAGACTCATGGCCAGCGCGTGAGTGAGCGCCAGCAAACCGCCCTTGCTCGCCGCATAGGCCTCGGTGTCCGGCTCAGACTGACGAGCGCGGGTTGAGGCCAGGTTGACGATGGCACCGCCATGGGCACGCAGGTACGGCGCACAATGTTTGGCCAACAACATCGGCCCACTGAGATTCACCGCGAGCACGCGGTTCCAGTAGGCCAGGTCGAGGCTTTCCAGGGTGATATTGCGCGGGTCGGCCACCGCCGCATTGCACACCAAGGCATCCAGGCGTCCAAATTGCCCAAGCACCTCGGCAACGCCCTGGGCGACCTGCTTCTCATCAGCCACATCCATGGTGATAAACCAGGCGTTTTCCCCCAGCACCTTGGACACCTTGGAACCACGTTCACGGTCCAGGTCGGTCAACACCACCTGCCAGCCTTCGCTGATCAGCCAGGCAGCAATGCCAAGGCCGATACCACGGGCAGCACCCGTCACCAACGCGACACGCCCGTTAGTCGCCGCCGCTGCCTCCATGGACCACTCGATCACAAGGCCGCCAGCCCGCGAGCCAGGTCAGCCTGCAAGTCGGCCACATCTTCCAGGCCCACCGCGATGCGGATCAGGCTGTCACGAATGCCCGCCGCTTCACGCTCTTGCGGCGCCAGGCGCCCGTGAGACGTGGTGCTCGGGTGAGTGATGGTGGTCTTGCTGTCGCCCAGGTTGGCGGTGATGGAGATCAGGCGCGTAGCATCGATAAAGCGCCAGGCGCCGTCTTTGCCGCCCTTCACTTCAAAGCTCACCACCGCACCGAAACCACGCTGCTGGCGCTGGGCCAACTCGTGTTGCGGGTGGCTCTTGAGGCCGGCGTAGTGCACCTTCTCGATACCGTCCTGCTGCTCCAGCCACTCGGCCAGTGCTTGCGCGTTGGCGCAATGGGCTTTCATGCGCAGGCTGAGGGTTTCCAGGCCCTTGAGGAAGATCCACGCGTTGAACGGGCTCAAAGTCGGGCCCGCGGTGCGCAGGAAGCCGACGATTTCCTTCATCTGCTCACCGCGACCGGCAACCACGCCACCCATGCAACGACCCTGGCCGTCGATGAACTTGGTGGCCGAGTGCACGACAATGTCCGCGCCCAACTTCAACGGTTGCTGCAATGCCGGGGTGCAGAAGCAGTTGTCGACCACCAGCATCGCGCCCTTGGCGTGAGCCACTTCGGACAACGCCGCGATGTCCACCAACTCGGCCAGCGGGTTGGACGGTGACTCGACGAACAACAGCTTGGTATTGGCCTTGATCGCCGCGTCCCAGCCAGAAAGATCCGCCAGCGGCACGTAGTCCACTTCGATACCGAAGCGCTTGAAGTACTTCTCGAACAGGCTGATGGTCGAGCCGAACACACTGCGCGACACCAACACGTGGTCGCCCGCGCTGCACAGGCTCATCACCACTGCCAGGATCGCCGCCATACCGGTCGCCGTGGCCACTGCCTGCTCAGCGCCTTCCAGGGCCGCAATGCGCTCTTCGAACGCACGTACGGTCGGGTTGGTATAGCGCGAATAGACGTTGCCCGGCACTTCGCCGGCAAAGCGCGCAGCCGCATCACCGGCCGTACGGAATACATAGCTGGAAGTGAAGAACATCGGATCACCGTGCTCACCTTCCGGCGTGCGGTGCTGACCGGCGCGCACAGCCAGGGTATCGAAAGCTACGCCATCGAGGTCGCTGTCCAACCGACCGGCATCCCATTCCTGACTCATGCTGCCACTCCTTACTCAATTCTTTATTTAAGATACAAAACCGGCCCCTCAGGGCCGGTGTCTACTCAGTTGTTGTACAGATCGATGATCGCGCTGACCGCCTGGGTCTTGATCTTCGACGAGTCGTTACGCGCCTGCTCGATCTTGTTCAGGTAGGCCTCGTCGACGTCGCCGGTCACATACTTGCCGTCGAACACCGCGCAGTCGAACTGCTCGATCTTGATCTTGCCACCACCCACTGCTTCGATCAGGTCCGGCAGATCCTGATAGATCAGCCAATCGGCGCCGATCAGGTCGGCAACGTCCTGGGTCGTGCGGTTGTGGGCGATCAGCTCGTGGGCGCTCGGCATGTCGATGCCGTACACGTTCGGGTAACGCACCGCTGGGGCTGCGGAGCAGAAGTACACGTTCTTCGCACCGGCTTCGCGGGCCATCTGGATGATCTGCTTGCACGTGGTGCCACGCACGATGGAGTCATCCACCAGCATCACGTTCTTGCCACGGAACTCCAGCTCGATGGCGTTGAGCTTCTGGCGCACCGATTTCTTGCGTGCTGCCTGGCCCGGCATGATGAAGGTACGGCCGATGTAACGGTTCTTCACGAAGCCTTCGCGGAACTTCACGCCCAGGTGATTGGCCAGCTCCAGTGCAGCGGTACGGCTGGTGTCCGGGATCGGGATCACCACGTCGATGTCGTGCTCAGGACGCTCGCGCAGGATCTTCTCGGCCAGCTTCTCACCCATGCGCAGGCGCGCCTTGTACACCGAAACGCCGTCGATGATCGAATCCGGACGCGCCAGGTAGACGTGTTCGAAAATGCACGGGGTAAGTTTCGGCGCCACAGCGCACTGACGGGTGTGCAGCTTGCCGTCTTCGGTGATGTACACCGCTTCGCCCGGCGCGAGGTCGCGGATCAGGGTGAAGCCCAGCACGTCCAGGGACACGCTTTCGGACGCGATCATGTACTCGACGCCTTCGTCGGTGTGACGCTGGCCGAACACGATCGGGCGGATGCCGTGCGGGTCACGGAAACCGACGATGCCGTAGCCGGTCACCATCGCTACGACGGCGTAGCCACCGACGCAACGGTTGTGCACGTCAGTAACGGCAGCAAACACGTCTTCTTCGGTCGGCTGCAGCTTGCCGCGCTGGGCCAGCTCGTGAGCGAACACGTTCAGCAGCACTTCCGAGTCGGAGCTGGTGTTGACGTGGCGCAGGTCAGATTCGTAAATCTCCTTGGCCAGCTGTTCAACGTTGGTCAGGTTGCCGTTATGCGCCAAGGTAATGCCGTAAGGCGAGTTGACGTAGAACGGTTGAGCTTCGGCCGAAGTCGAGCTACCGGCAGTCGGGTAACGCACATGGCCAATGCCCATGTGCCCGACGAGACGCTGCATGTGACGCTGATGAAACACGTCACGTACCAGGCCATTGTCCTTGCGCAGGAATAACCGGCCGTCGTGGCTGGTCACAATACCGGCAGCGTCCTGGCCGCGGTGCTGGAGGACGGTTAGCGCGTCATACAGCGCCTGATTGACGTTCGACTTACCGACGATACCGACGATGCCACACATGCGACGCAACCCCTACTTAATGAATCTTGACTGAACACAACTTACTGCGGCGTGTTGGCCGGCAAGAGGTGTTCCTTGAACGGAAGATCAGCGGGTACGCTGATTCCGCTGGCCAGCCACTGACTGCTCCACCCCAGAATGAGGTTCTTGGACCAATCGGCAACTAATAGAAATTTTGGCACGAGTACCGACTCCTGCCACCACGAATCCTGCTGTACTGGCCCCAGGCTCAACAGCCCGACCGCCACAACCACCAGCAACGCGCCACGCGCGGCGCCAAAGGCCATGCCGAGAAATCGATCGGTCCCGGAGAGGCCGGTGACACGTATCAACTCGCCAATAAGATAATTGACCATTGCCCCCACCAGCAGCGTGGCGATGAACATGATGGCGCAGCCCGCGATGACGCGAGCCGAAGGTGTCTCGATGTATCCGGCCAGGTAGACCGACAGTGAACCACCGAACATCCAGGCTACGACTCCTGCGATGATCCAGGTCAGCAACGACAGAGCTTCTTTTACGAAGCCGCGGCTTAGACTGATCAAAGCGGAGATGGCGACGATTGCAACGATCGCCCAATCAACCCAGGTAAATGGCACAGTGCAGCCTACAGACAGATAAGGCGGCGCATTTTAGCAGAGCGCTGGGCTATCGGTAAGCGGTGATTACGGCTGCTTTGCAAATCAATAGTTTGTGATGGACAGATGCCATTTCAACCCCACCCAAAAAACAATGTGGGAGCAACTGTCTTGGCAGCTTTTCAAAAAGCATCATTAAGGCAGCCATAAAACCGCCCACAGCCTATGCCGTGTACTACTCCACTAGTGATCGCGTAGTTGATTACGCTACGCGATCGCT
>NZ_JAFLWU010000010.1:0-185853 GCF_017316265.1 Pseudomonas sp. Marseille-Q1929 | reverse complement strand
TCGGTGTGCCCGAACGCAGGCTTGAATCCGTGGGCCGCCGCCACGCGCCATCCATGGCGCGGGGCGGCTAACCCGGCGTCCTGCCGGGTTACCCACGGATTCAAGCCTGCGTTCGGCCAGCGTGTTTAACGGGGCAAGTAAGATCAAAAGCAAGAGCGCGGCGGCCTAGTAGCCGACCGGTATTTGTGCTGTCGATCTCGGTTAAAAATGTGGGAGCTGGCTTGCCTGCGATGCAGGCAACTCGGTACATCAGGCACACCCAGTTGATGCCATCGCAGGCAAGCCAGCTCCCACAGGAAAACGCGCACGCTTCATCGATCAGGTCGGCTGTCAGGCCGCCTCGCTTTGCTTTTGATTTTGATCTTAGGCGCCCCGTTAAACACGCTGGCCGGAATTCGATATGGATTTGGGGGGTAAACCGGCAGGGATGCCGGTTTAGCCGCCCCGCGCCATGGATGGCGCGTGGCGGCGGCCCCCCAAAACCATGTCGAATTACGGGCACACCGAGCCTAGGCGAGGCACCGAGTGTTGGGGCAAGAGCCCTTTGCTTACTTTGGGGCTTTTCCAAAGTGAGCCGCCGTAAGGGCGGAACCATAAGTGGCCGTTACCTAAACAACGGATATGCCCCCCCACCAAACGCTACTCCGCAAAACTCCGATCAAAAAAATAAACCTCCCCAGGCTTCAACACCGCGACCGTCGCCTGCGGCCGCCCACCTTCCCCCGGCTTCTTGCGCCCCGTCTCCCGCAAATACCCCGCTTCAGCCAACTTCAACAACCGCTGGCGAACACTGGTCTTCAACACCGGCCGCGCCAGCACCACCGAAAAAATCGTAGTAGCCTGCGGTGCACTGAACTCACCGCCCAAAAACATCAACGGCAAACTGCTATACAACGACTTGGACAACAACCGCTCCTGCACCGCCGCCACAATCAGATTGTGATCAAACGGCAGCTTGATACTGCCATCCGCCACCGCCTCCAGCGCAAACCAGGCCTGATGCTCGGCCAGCGCCACCTCATCCGCCACAATCGCCAGGTAATAAGTGGACGACGACCAACACCGCGGATCACGAAACGCATCCCCCACGGTGCCCACCTGTTCGCTCCAGGCCAGTTCAAACCCCACCTTGTCACTGGCGCGCAACCGTTCCACGGCATCCTTGAGGCTCAGGTCCTGCACGCCGCCATTCACCACCACCCCCGGCAGCGCCCAATGCCCGGCGAAGGGCTCGGCGTCGCGCTGGTTCAGCAGCAGTTTCAATTCGCCGGACGCACGGCAGTAGAACAGGACGCAAAGGTCGACGGTATGCAGGTAGGCGCTGAGTGGCATGGGACATCCTTATAAGCAATGGCGGGACACAGTCTAACGGATCGAACAGATATGTCATGGACTGACGCCAAGCTAGATAAACAAATGTTTCTTGCCATGAAAGTACATGACGTGTACTTTTGTTTCCAGGCCACAGGAGAACCGCCATGACCCTCGCAAAAACCGCCATTGCCTCATTCGACGTCGATGCCCAAAAGAGCTTCACGCCACTGTGCCCCAATGAATTGCCGGTGGTCGGTGGTGACCGCATCGGCGCCGAGCTCAACTACATGGCCAGCCTCGCCGGCCACCGCGTCGGCAGCAAGGACGCCCACACCCCGCACGCGCCCTGGGTCGTCGCGCAGCACAGCGAGATGCTGCAACCCACCGGCCTGGCCCACGCCGATGTGACCTGGGTCAGCCACTGCGTCCCGGGTACCGAGGGCTTCACGCTGCTGGACGAGTTACCCACCCCGTACGACTACGACTACTTCATCTGGAAGGGCGTCGAACCCGACCTGCACCCCTACGGCGCCTGCTACCACGACCTGCACGACAAGCTCTCCACCGGTGTCATCGAGTACCTGAAAGCCCACGGCGTGGTGCGCGTGATTGTCGGCGGCCTGGCCCTGGACTACTGCGTCAAGACCACCGCGTTGCAGCTGCTCAAGGCTGGCCTGGAGGTGGTCCTGCACGTGCCGGCGTGCCGGGGGATCAGCGAGGAGGGCGGCACTCAAGCGCTCAATGAGCTGCGTAAGGCCGGTGCCGCAATCAGCAGCACCCGCGAAGAACTGGCCGCGATGGCCACGCGTTAAGGAGACCCACCATGGAAAGTGCCTACGACTACAACGCCCCGGTGATCCAGGGTTTGCTCGACACCGACTACTACACCTTCACCATGATGCAGGCCGTGCTGCACCAGCACCCCAACGTTGATGTGGAATACAACTTCATCGTGCGTTCCCGGGAAAAGCTCGGTCACTTGATCCCGGCACTGCGCGACGAGTTGGAAAAGCTCGCCGGCCTGCACATGCGTGAAGGCGAGTTGCGCTTTCTGTTCAACCCGCGCTTTCGCGAATACCTGACCCCGGATTACGAGCGCTTTCTCGGCCTGTTCCGGTTCAACCTGCGCTATATCCACGTCAGCGAAATCAACGGCCAACTGAACATCCGCGTCATCGGCCCGATGCTGCACTGCATCATGTTCGAACAACCGGTGCTGGCCCTGGTCAGCGAACTGCGCAACCGTGACAAATACCCCGATGTGACCCTCGAAGACGTCACTCGCAAGCTCTATCAGAAGTTCGATTGGCTGGAGAAAAACCTCAGCCGCGAGGAACTGGCCGACCTGCGCGTGTCCGACTTTTCCACGCGTCGGCGCCTGTCGTTCAAGGCCCAGCGCGAAGTGATAGACATCATGCGCCGTGACTTCCCCGGCCAGTTCGTCGGCACCAGCAACGCGCACCTGGCCTATGAATTCGACCTGCCGCTGATCGGCACCATGGCGCACCAATGGCTGATGGTGCACCAGCAACTGGGCCGCCTGCGCGAGAGCCAGAACGCCGCCCTGGAAAACTGGGTGCGTGAATACCGTGGCCGCCTTGGCATCGCGTTGACCGACTGCATCAGCACCGAGTTTTTCCTCAAGGACTTTGACCTGTACTTCGCCAAGCTCTACGACGGCCTGCGCCAGGACTCCGGCGATCCCATCGCCTGGGCCGACAAGGTGCTGGCCCGCTATAAACAATTGGGCATCGACCCGATGACCAAGGACCTGATGTTCTCCGACGGCCTCAACTTCGAAAAATGCCTGCCGATCCTGCGCCACGTGCGCGGTAAGGCGCGGTTCGGCTTTGGCATGGGCACCAGCCTGGCGTGCGACGTCGAAGGGGTGGAACCGTTGAGCATCGTGATGAAACTGGTGCGGGTGCATGGCGAGCCGGTGGTGAAGTTCTCCGATGATCCGATCAAGAACGTCTGCGAAGACGCCTCGTTTTTGCAGTACGCCGCCAAGGTGTTCAATGTCGCCAGTGTGGAGGTGTGATATGCAAACTCAAGCACGTATCGTCCGGGAACTGAATATCGACCGCGCGCTGGTCGAGGGCGGCGAGCCCCAGGAGATTCAACGGCGCATCGACTTCATCAAGACCACATTGCGCCAGTCGGGCTGCAAGGCCCTGGTGCTGGGCATCAGCGGCGGTGTTGACTCCCTCACGGCGGGCCGCCTGTGCCAATTGGCGTGCGAGCAACTGCGCGACGCCGGCTACGCCGCGCGGTTTATCGCCATGCGCTTGCCCTACAAAACCCAGGCCGATGAGGGCGACGCCCAGGCTGCCCTGGGCTTTATCACCCCGGACCAGATCGACAGCCTGAACATCGCCGCCAGCGTCGACGGCCTGATGGCCAGCCTGGCCGCCAGCGAAGCCAGTGCCGCCCACGTCGATTTCATCAAGGGCAACGTCAAGGCGCGCAGCCGGATGATCGCGCAGTACGCCGTGGCCAATCTGCACAACGGCCTGGTCGTCGGCACCGACCACGGCGCCGAAGCGCTGATGGGCTTTTTCACCAAGTTTGGCGATGGCGCCTGCGACCTCGCGCCGCTGTCCGGCCTGACCAAGACCCAAGTGCGCCTGCTGGCCACGGCCCTGGGCGCGCCGGACAATCTGGTACACAAACACCCGACCGCCGACCTGGAAGAGTTGCTGCCAGGCAAGTTGGATGAACACGCCTATGGCTGTTCCTACGCAGAGATCGATGCCTACCTGATGGGGCAGCCGGTCAGCGAGCGGGTGAGGGGAATCGTCGAAGCCGCGTATGCCAATACCACCCATAAACGCGCGCTGCCAATTACCCCGGGCCAATGATCGTTCCCACGCTCTGCGTGGGAATGCAGCCCTTGACGCTCCGCGTCTGCGTTATTGCGCTTGCAAGCTGCAAAATTTCGGCTAATATAACCCGGGTAAAACAAATAACACCCGGGTGATAATCTATGTCCACGCCAAACATTCCCCTGTGCACCGCCTTCGTCAGCCATCAACGTGTGGCGGCGGGTTCCTACGCCGATGTGGCCCACACGCTGTCAGGCCTTGACCTGGCAACCGGCAGTTTCCTGGTCTTCGATGACGCCACCGGCACCCAGGTCGATTACCCCTGGCCGGCGGGTTATGCGCCTGCCCAGCCGGTGCAGGCAGAGGCTGCTGATGAACCGCCCGCCGTACCCTCGGTGGGCCGGCCAAAGCTGGGCGTGGTCGCGCGTGAAGTCACCTTGTTGCCACGCCACTGGGAATGGCTGGGCCAGCAACGCGGTGGCGCTTCGGCCGCTTTGCGCCGGTTGGTGGATGACGCTCGCAATGCGCATTCATCCCGTGATCAGATACGCCTGGCCAAGGAGGCCAGCTATCGTTTCATGAGCGCCGTCGCTGGCAACCTGCCCGGTTTTGAAGACGCCTCACGCGCGTTGTTTGCCCAGGACGCCGCAGACTTTGCCCACAAGATCGCGCACTGGCCGCTGGACGTGCAGACGTACCTGGCCTGGCTGTCGCGCAATGCCTTTACCGCCCAACAATAATTCACGGATTCGAACCCCCATGGAAGTCACCCAACAACGGCCGTTGTGGCAGGTCTACCTGATCTTTCTGGCACCGATGGTGCTGTCCAACTTCCTGCAAAGCTTTTCCGGCACCCTCAATGGCATCTATGTCGGGCAAATGCTTGGCACCCAGGCGCTGGCGGCCGTGTCGGGGATGTTCCCCATTGTGTTTTTCTTTATCGCCCTGGTGATTGGCCTGGGGGCCGGTGCTTCGGTGCTGATCGGCCAGGCCTGGGGGGCGCAGGAGACCGGGTTGGTCAAGGTGATCACCGGCGCCACCCTGACCCTGGGCGCGTTGGTGGGGGTGATTGCGGCGGTGCTTGGCAGCCTGTTTGCGCGCCCCGCGTTGCAAGCGTTGGGCACGCCGATTGACGTATTGGACGATGCTGTGGGTTACGCGCAGATGATGATGTTGATCATGCCGCTGCTGCTGGTTTTTATCCTGTATACCCAGTTGTTGCGCGGGGTCAGCGATACGGTTTCGCCGTTGCTGGCGCTGGTGGTTTCCACCCTGGTGGGCCTGCTGCTGACCCCGGCGCTGATTCGCGGCTGGATCGGTTTGCCGCCCATGGGCATCCAGAGCGCGGTGTTCGCCGGGCTGGTGGGCAACGCCTTGGCCATGCTGTTTCTGATCCTGCGCCTGCGCCATAAGAACCACGTGATGGCGCCGGACCGTGAACTGCTCGCCGCCTTGCGCCTGGACCGCGTGATCCTCGGCAAAGTCCTGCGCATCGGCCTGCCTACCGGCTTACAGATGGTGGTGTTGTCGCTGTCGGAACTGGTCATCCTCGCCCTGGTCAACGGCCACGGCTCCCAGGCCACGGCGGCCTATGGTGCGGTGACGCAGATCGTCAATTACGTGCAGTTCCCGGCGTTGTCGATTGCCATCACCGCGTCGATCCTCGGTGCCCAGGCCATTGGCGCGGGGCGCCTGGAGCGCATCGGACCGATCCTGCGCACTGGGCTGCTGATCAACACCTGCCTCACCGGTGGCCTGATCGTGCTGGGTTATGTGTTGTCCCACTGGCTGCTCGGGTTGTTCATCACCGACGACGCGGCGCGGGTCAACGCCGAGCACCTGCTGCATATCATGCTGTGGAGCATCCTGGTGTTTGGTTTCCAGGCGGTCGTCGGCGGCATCATGCGCGCCAGCGGCGTGGTGTTGATGCCGGTGGCGATTTCGATCTTCTGCGTGCTGTGCGTGCAGTTGCCGATGGCGTACCTGTTCAACGCGCACTTCGGCCTGGAAGGCGTGTGGATGGCGTTTCCGGTGACTTACCTGGCGATGCTCGGGTTGCAGGTCGCGTATTACCGGCTGGTGTGGCGGCACAAGCAGATTACGCGGTTGGTGTGAGTTTCAGGCCGCCCAGCAGCAGCTCCAAACTGAGCAAACCCTCTTGCAGGCGCGCGTCCGGGTCTTCATCCCGGGCGATCCACAACGCAGTGCTGACCAGGCTGCCATTGATCAGTTGCGCCAGAGCCTGGCTCGGGGCCGGGTGGATCACCTTGGCGTGCATCAAGTCTTCCAGCAATTGGCGCAACGAGGCCACGCAGTGTTGCTGGGAGCCGGTGTCTCCCAGCACGGCAGGGGCGTCTTGCAATACGATGCGCTGGATCTCGCTGTCTTGGGCCATGCCCAGATACGTGCGGCAGCGCTCGCAAAAACCGGCCCAGGGGTCCAGGGCTTGGTCGGTGATGTGCTGCAAGCGCGCATCCATCTCGCTGTCGAGTTGCGCGACCACGGCGGCCAATAGGCCTTTCTTGTCACCGAAGTGATGGTACAAAGCACCGCGGGTCAGCCCGGCGCGGGCGGTAAAGTCGTCCATCGAGGTGTTGGCGTACCCCTGAGTGGCGAATGCCTGGCGCGCGCTGGCGATCAGCCGGGCACGGGTGTCTTCGATCATTTCAGCGCGGGCTCGGCTCATGGGGTGGCTCGTTATGGGCAAGTGAGTGATTGACATACGCTGCGTATGTTAAGCATGATTCGCCACATACGCACCGTATGTATTTTGCCTTGCTGGCTTCAGATGGCAAGCCCCAAGGCACAGAGGAAGAGGTCAAGAGAGATGGCAAACCCCTACGCCGCGTTATTCCAGGTCCCAGGCGCCCGGGCTTTTGTACTGGCCGGCATGCTTGCGCGCATGCCGGTGTCGATGACCGGCATCGGCTTGATCACCATGCTCGCCCAAGTGCATGGCGGCTATGGCCTGGCGGGCTCGGTAGCGGCGGTGTTTGCATTGGCCACGGCGTTTTGCGCGCCGCAGGTTTCGCGGTTGGTGGACCGTTATGGCCAGGGCAGGGTGCTGCCCATCGCCGCGTTGATCGGTGGTGGCGGTTTGCTGATGGTGCTGCTGTGCACCCGTTTGCAGGCGCCGAACTGGACCTTGTTCCTGTTCGCCGCCCTGGCCGGCTGCATGCCGAATATGTCAGCCATGGTGCGGGCGCGTTGGACCGAGTTGTATCGTGGGCAACCCCAGCTGCAAACCGCGTTTGCCCTGGAATCGGTACTGGATGAGGTGTGCTTCATCATCGGCCCGCCGATCTCGGTGGGCCTGAGCGTGGTGCTGTTCCCGGAAGCCGGGCCGTTGGTGGCTGCGGTGTTGCTGGCGGTGGGGGTCACCACCTTTGTGCTGCAACGTGAAACCGAGCCGCCCGTGCATGCGCACCACGACCACCACAGCGGCTGGTTGATCGCGTCGCCCTCGGTGCTGATCCTGATGATCCTGCTGCTGGCCATGGGCGTGATCGTCGGCGTGGTGGATGTGGTCAGCGTGGCCTTCGCCCAGCACCAGGGCCAGCCGGCGGCGGCGAGCATCGTATTGTCGGTGTACGCCATCGGCTCGTGCCTGGCGGGGTTGGCCTTTGGCACGCTCAAGCTCAAGGCGCCGCTGCCCAAGCAGTTTCTGTGCTGCGGCGTGGCCACGGCGTTGACCACCTTGCCGTTGTTGCTGGTGACCAACATCCCCGGCCTGGCGGTGGCGATCTTCATCTCCGGCCTATTCTTCGCGCCGACCCTGATCGTGTCCATGGCCCTGGTGGAGCGCATCGTCCCGCCCAGCCGCCTGACCGAAGGCATGACCTGGCTGATCACCGGCCTGAGCATCGGCGTGGCCATCGGCGCCGCCAGTTCCGGCTGGATGATCGACCACTTTGGCGCCACCAGCGGGTTCTGGGTGGCGTTGGTGGCGGGGGCGGTGGTGTTGGGGGCAGCGGTGCTGGGGTATCGGCGGTTGGGGTGATGAGCCCATCCACTGCTGCGCGAAAGGCAATCTCAAGTTCTTTTCGGGTTTGTCCTTCATAGCTGTGCAGGGTGTCGATGTACAAAAGCTTGCCAGACAGGCAGTCGTCTTCGACGCTGATTTCTACTGAGCCGCAATGGCTCTCGGGTTTCTTGTAGGGCGGTTCCGCGCAGCCTGCATTCCGCGCGGACATTAGCCTCCATCCCCCGCTAATTTTTCCCCCTCCGGTTCGTTTTATAGGGACGACGTGCCTTTGTGCTTCCCGCCTATTGCCCCGGACTCCAAGAAATGAATGCTGAAGACTCCTTGAAACTTGCTCGCCGGTTTATCGGGTTGCCCCTGGAAAAACGCCAACTGTTCCTGCAAGCCTTGCAGAAAGAAGGCGTGGATTTTTCAAGGTTTCCGATTCCGGCAGGGGTGGAGGCGGAGGATCGCCAGGCGCTGTCCTACGCGCAGCAGCGCATGTGGTTTCTGTGGCAATTGGACCCGGCCAGCGGCGCCTATAACTTGCCGGGCGCGGTGCGGCTCAAGGGCGCGCTGAACCTGGAGGCCATGGAGCAGGCCTTCGCCAGCCTGGTGGCGCGGCACGAAACCCTGCGCACCGTGTTCCAGCGCCAGGCCGACGAGCGCCTGCTGCAAGTCGCCACACCGACCTCGCTGGTCATCGAACACCTGGATTTCAGCACCTTGCCCGCCGCCGAGCGCGAGCCCGCCGTCAATGCCGCCGCGACCGCACAATCGCTGCTGCCATTCGATCTGGAACACGGCCCGCTGCTGCGCGTGCAACTGCTCAAGCTCGACACGCAAGAACACGTGCTGTTGCTGACCCTGCACCATATCGTCTCCGATGGCTGGTCGATGAACGTGCTGATCGACGAATTCATCCGCCTCTACGACGCCCATGAGCGCAACGAAGCGCCGCAACTGCCGCCGTTGCCGATCCAGTACAGCGACTACGCCCTGTGGCAGCGCCGCTGGCTGGAAGCGGGCGAGCAGGCGCGCCAACTCGACTATTGGCAGGCGCGCCTGGGCGACGAACACCCGGTGCTGGAATTGCCCACCGACCGCTCGCGCCCGGCCATGCCCAGCTACCAGGGCACGCGGCACAACTTCGCGATCGACCCGGCGCTGGCCGTGCAACTGCGCAGCTGTGCCCAGCAGCACAACGTCACCCTGTTCATGTTGCTGCTCGGCGCCTTCAACGTGCTGCTGCATCGCTACACCGGCCAGGGCGATATCCGTGTCGGTGTGCCCATCGCCAACCGCAACCGCAGTGAAGTCGAAGGCCTGATCGGCTTTTTCGTCAACACCCAGGTGCTGCGCACTGAACTCAGCGGGCAAACTCGCGTGGGCGAGTTGCTGCAAGTCATCAAGGAGCACGCGCTGGGTGCCCAGGATCATCAGGAGTTGCCGTTCGAACGCCTGGTGGAAGCGCTGAAAGTCGAGCGCAGCCTCAGCCATACGCCGTTGTTCCAGGTCATGTACAACCATCAGCCAGTGGTCGCGGACATCGCCAGTATCCGCACCGCCTCCGGCCTGGAGCTGGCCTTGGTGGAGTGGCAAGGCCGCACCACCCAGTTCGACCTGATCCTCGACACCTACGAAAAGTCCGGCACCCTGCATGCGGCGCTGACCTACGCCAACGACCTGTTCGACGCGCCCTCCATCGCGCGCATGGCCGCACACTGGATCAGCCTGTTGCAGGCCATGGTCGCCGATGGCGAGCAACGCATTGGCGAGTTGCCGATGCTCAGCGCCGAGGACCGCCACGCGCAGGTCGTCGCCTGGAACCACACCGCCGAGGCCTATCCGACCGAGCGCGGCATTCATCACCTGATCGAAGACCAGGTGCAGCGCACCCCGAATGCCCCGGCGCTGACGTTTGCCAGCACCACGCTGACCTACGCCCAACTCGACGCCCGCGCCAATCAGCTGGCACACCTGCTGCGCGAGCGGGGCGTCGGCCCGGACGTGCTGGTAGGCATCTGCATCGAGCGCTCCATCGACATGGTGGTGGGCCTGCTCGCCATTCTCAAGGCCGGCGGCGCCTACGTGCCGCTGGACCCGGAGTATCCCGAGGAACGCCTGGCCTACATGATCGAAGACAGCGGCATCACGCTGCTGCTCAGCCAGCACAGCCTGCTGGCGCAACTGCCGACGGCAGGCATCCAGGTGATCGCCCTGGACCAACCCGCGCAGTGGCTTGACGACTACAGCGCGCAATCGCCCGCCGTGCAGATCCACGCGCTGAACCTCGCCTACGTGATCTACACCTCCGGCTCCACCGGTAAACCCAAGGGCGCCGGCAACAGCCATCGCGCGCTGGTCAACCGCCTGTGCTGGATGCAACAGGCCTACACGCTGGACGGCAGCGATGCGGTCCTGCAGAAAACCCCGTTCAGCTTTGACGTGTCAGTGTGGGAGTTCTTCTGGCCGCTGATGACCGGCGCGCGCCTGGTGGTCGCCGCCCCTGGCGAACACCGCGAGCCGGCGCGGCTGATCGAGACCATCGGCCGCCACGGCATCACCACCTTGCACTTTGTGCCGTCGATGCTGCAGGCGTTTATCCATGAGCCGGGCGTTCAAGCCTGCGCCAGCCTCAAACGCATCGTGTGCAGCGGCGAAGCCTTGCCGCTGGATGCGCAAACCCAGGTCTTCGCCAAGTTGCCCCAGGCCGGCTTGTTCAACCTCTACGGCCCCACCGAAGCCGCCATCGACGTGACCCACTGGACCTGCATCGATGAAGGCGCCGACAGCGTGCCCATCGGCCGGCCCATCGCCAACCTCGCCACCTATGTGCTCGACGCCCAGCTCAACCCGGTACCGGCCGGTGTATCCGGCGAGCTGTACCTGGGCGGCACGGGCCTGGCCCGCAGTTATCACCGGCGCCCGGCGTTGACCGCCGAGCGCTTTGTGCCGAGCCCGTTCGTCGAGGGCGAGCGCCTGTACCGCACCGGCGACCGCGTGCGCCAGCGCGCCGACGGCGTCATCGAATACCTCGGCCGCCTCGACCATCAGGTCAAGCTGCGCGGCCTGCGTATCGAACTGGGTGAAATCGAGACGCGCCTGATGCAACACCCCGCGGTGCGTGAAGCCGTGGTGCTGGTGCACGGCGGCAAACAACTGGTCGCGTACCTCGTCCACGAACAGGAAGAACCCGCCGACCTCAAGGTCTGGCTGCTCAGCAGCCTGCCGGAATACATGGTGCCGACGCACTTCATCGCCCTGACCAAGCTGCCGGTGACCGCCAATGGCAAGCTCGACCGCAAGGCATTGCCCTTGCCGGAGGCCGCCCCGCAACAAGCCTACAGCGCCCCGGAAAACCCTTTGCAATCCGCTTTGGCGGCGATCTGGAGCGATGTGCTGGGTCTCACGCAGGTCGGCCTGGACGACAACTTCTTCGAACTGGGCGGCGACTCGATCATCTCCATCCAGGTGGTAAGCCGTGCCCGGCAGGCGGGGATTCGCCTCAGCCCGCGCGACCTG
This sequence comes from Pseudomonas sp. Marseille-Q1929, assembly GCF_017316265.1. Taxonomy (NCBI): domain Bacteria; kingdom Pseudomonadati; phylum Pseudomonadota; class Gammaproteobacteria; order Pseudomonadales; family Pseudomonadaceae; genus Pseudomonas; species Pseudomonas sp. Marseille-Q1929. Next base: position 174,228 of record NZ_JAFLWU010000010.1, on the reverse strand, counting down.
TTCCAGTACCAGAGCGTGCGCAGCCTGGCGCTGGTGGCGAGCTTCGAGCAGGCCACGCTTGTCGATCAAGGCCCTGTCAGCGGTGACGTGATCCTGACCCCGGTGCAGCACGCCTTCTTCGCCCAGGCGATCCCGGCGCGTCAGCACTGGAACCAGTCACTGCTGTTGACCCCGCGCCAGGCCCTGGAGCCTGCGCGTCTTGCCGCAGCGTTGACCCACGTGATCAACCATCACGACGCCCTGCGCCTGCGCTTCGCCCAGCAGGTCGATGGCTGGCAGCAAAGCCATGCCTCACCCGTCACCGACGCGGCGTTGTGGCAATCCCACGTCAGCAACGATGCCGACCTGGCCGCCCTGTGCGATGAAGCCCAGCGCAGCCTCGACCTGGAACACGGCCCGCTGCTGCGTGCCGCCTTGATCACGCTGGCCGATGGCGCCCAGCGCCTGCTGCTGGTGGTCCATCACCTGGTGGTCGATGGCGTGTCGTGGCGCATCCTGCTGGAAGACCTGCAACAGGCTTACAACCAAGCTGCCTTGCCGGCCAAAACCAGCGCCTATCAAACCTGGGCGCAGCAGTTGCAGGCCCACGCGCAAACGCTCGACGCGCAACTGCCGTACTGGCAAGCGCAGTCGGTCGACGCCGACCTGCCGTGTGACAACCCCCAGGGCGGCCTGCAAAACCGTCTGGGCAGCAAAATCGACATCCGCCTCGACGCCGAGCACACCCGTCAACTGCTGCAAGACGCCCCGGCGGCCTATCGCACCCAGGTCAACGACCTGCTGCTGACCGCCCTGGCGCGGGTGCTCAGCCGTTGGAGCGGCCAGCACGCGGCGCTGATCCAGCTGGAAGGCCATGGTCGCGAAGACCTGTTCGAAGGCGTCGACCTGAGCCGCACCGTCGGCTGGTTCACCAGCCTGTTCCCCGTGCGTTTGCAGGCCGACGGCGAATTGTCGAGCGCGATCAAGGCGGTCAAGGAGCAACTGCGCGCCGTGCCTGACAAGGGCCTGGGCTACGGCCTGCTGCGCTACCTGGGCACGCCTGAATCCCGCGAAGCCCTGGCGGGCCTGGTTCCGCCGCGCATCACCTTCAACTACCTGGGGCAGTTCGATCGGCAGTTCGACGCGTCCGCGCTGTTTGTCCCCGCCACACAAGGCAGCGGCCAGGCCCAGGACGGCGAGGCGCCGCTGGCCAACTGGCTGACGCTGGAAGGGCAGGTGTACGGCGGTGAACTGAGCCTGAGCTGGGGCTTCAGCCGCGAGATGTTCCAGGCTTCGACCATTCAACGCCTGGCAGACGACTACCAGCAGGAACTGCTGGCACTGATTGCCCACTGCCTCAACCCGCAACACGGCGGCCTGACCCCGGCCGACGTGCCCCTGGCCCGCCTGACCCAGGCGCAACTGGATGAGTTGGCATTGACCCCCCGTGGTGTGCAGGACCTGTACCCGCTGTCGCCGATGCAGCAGGGCATGCTGTTCCACAGCCTGTACCAGCAAGGCCAGGACGACATCTACGTCAGCCAGCTGTGCGCCGACATCCACGGCCTCGACGTGCCGCGCTTCCAGCGGGCCTGGGAACAGGTGCTGGCCCGGCACGACATGTTGCGTACCGGGTTCCTCTGGCAGGACGCGCAAGCGCAAGCGTTGCAAGCGGTCCATCGTGATGTTGCCTTGCCGTTCGCCGAATACGACTGGCAGGCGCGCCCCGACCAGCAAGCAGCGCTGGACGAACTGAGCGAATCCACCCGCGCCCAGGGTTTTGTGCTGGAACAGGCGCCGCTGCTCAGCCTGAAACTGGTGCGCACCGGCCAAGACCGGTTCCATCTGATCTACACCAACCACCACATCCTGCTGGACGGCTGGAGCCGCGCGCAGTTGTTCGGCGAAGTCTTGCAGCACTATGCCGGCCAGCCGTTGCCGGCGATCCATGGACATTACCGCGACTACATCGGCTGGTTGCAGACGCAGGACGCGTCCCTTGGCGAAGCGTTCTGGAAAGGCCAGTTGGCAACGCTGCACACCCCGACGCAACTGGCGCGCGGCGTCTCGACGGCGCCCGCAGCACCCAAGGGTAGCCAGCATCTGCACCTGAGCCCGGCGCACAGCACCCAGCTCAAAGCCTTCGCGCAGTCGCACAAAGTCACCCTCAACACCCTGGTGCAAGCGGCCTGGCTGCTGTTGCTGCAACGCCACACCGGCCAGGCCACGGTGGCCTTCGGCGCTACCGTTTCCGGGCGTCCGGCCGGTTTGCCGGGGGTGGAGCAACAGGTCGGCCTGTTCATCAACACCTTGCCGGTGATTGCCACGCCGAGCCCGCAACTGTGGGTGGGCGAGTGGTTGCAACAGGTGCAGGCCCTCAACCTCAGCCTGCGCGAACACGAGCACACACCGCTGTTCGACATCCAGCGTTGGGCGGGGGCGGGCGGTGTGGCGTTGTTCGACACGCTGCTGGTGGTGGAAAACTATCCGGTCTCCGAGGCGTTGGCCCATGGTGCGCCGGCGGGGCTTGCGTTCAGCAATGTGCAGAACCTGGAGCAGACGCACTATCCGCTCACCGTGTTGCTCGGCGCGGGGGCGACGCTGGCGTTTGAGTTCAGCTTTGACGTGCAGTTGTTTAGCGAAGATGAGATCTGCCAACTGGCCGAGTCCTTCCAGCACCTGCTGCACGGCCTGAGCCAGCCAGCACCTCAGCGCCTGGGGGATGTGCCCGCGTTGACTGACGCCGTACGCCAACAGGTGCTCTACGCCTGGAACGCCACCGCCCGCGACTACCCATTGCAAGCGTGCGTGCACCAACTGATCGAAGAGCAAGCTGCCCGCACACCGGATGCGCCGGCGCTGGTCTTCGCACAGCAACGCTTGACCTACGCCCAGCTGAACCGCCGTGCCAACCGCCTGGCCCACCGCTTGATCGAAGCCGGCGTGGGCCCGGACGTGCTGGTCGGCCTGGCAGTGGAGCGTTCGATTGAAATGGTCGTGGGCCTGCTCGCCGTGCTCAAGGCCGGTGGCGCCTACGTGCCGCTGGACCCGGAATACCCACGCGAACGCCTGGCCTACATGCTGGAGGACAGCGGGGTCAAACTGCTGCTGACCCAGGCGCATCTACAGGCACAGCTGCCGATTCCACCGACCCTCGAAACCCTGGCGCTGGGTGAATCAACCTTCGAAGGCTACAGCGACATCAATCCGGGCATTGAATTGCACGGCGAAAACCTCGCCTACGTGATCTACACCTCAGGCTCCACCGGCCAGCCCAAAGGCGCCGGCAACCGCCATGCCGCCCTGGCCAACCGCCTGCACTGGATGCAGGAAGCCTACGCGCTGGACGTCAGCGACAGCGTGCTGCAAAAGACCCCGTTCAGCTTCGACGTATCGGTGTGGGAGTTCTTCTGGCCGCTGCTGACCGGCGCACGCCTGGTGGTTGCAGCGCCTGGCGATCACCGCGATCCGGGGAAGCTGGTCGGCCTGATCAACGCCGAACAAATCACTACGTTGCACTTTGTGCCGTCGATGTTGCAGGCGTTCCTGCAAGAGCCGACCGTTGCCACCTGCCACACCTTGCACCGCATTGTGTGCAGCGGTGAAGCCCTGCCGGTGGACGCCCAGCAGCAGGTCTTTGCCAAGCTGCCCCAGGCCGGGCTCTACAACCTCTACGGTCCGACTGAAGCCGCCATCGACGTGACCCACTGGACCTGCGTAGATGAGGGCCGCGATGCGGTGCCGATTGGCCGGCCGATCGCCAACCTCGGTTGCTACATCCTCGACAGCAACTTCGAACCCTCGCCCGTTGGCGTGCTGGGCGAGCTGTACCTCGGTGGCGTCGGCCTGGCGCGCGGGTATCACCGTCGCCCGGCGCTGACGGCCGAGCGTTTTATCGCCCATCCGTTTGTTGCCGGTGAGCGCCTGTACCGCACGGGTGACCTGGCGCGTTACCGTGACGACGGCGTGATCGAATACGCCGGGCGCATCGACCATCAAGTCAAACTGCGTGGCCAACGCATCGAACTGGGGGAAATCGAAGCGCGCCTGCTGGAACACGACGCGGTGCGTGAGAGCGCTGTGCTGGCGGTCGGTGGCCAATACCTGGTGGCGTACGTGGTGCTGCATGACGCCGCTGATGACTGGCGTGAAGTACTGGGCGCGCATCTGGCCGAGCATCTGCCGGACTATATGGTCCCGGCGCAATGGCTGGCGCTTGAGCGTATGCCGCTAAGCCCCAATGGCAAGCTCGACCGCAAGGCCCTGCCGAAAGTCGACGTGCAGGCGCGTGAATACCTCGCGCCTCACACCGAGCGCGAACAACAGGTCGCCGCGATCTGGGCCGAGGTGCTCGGCGTGGCGCAGGTCGGCCTCAACGATCAGTTCTTCGAATTGGGCGGGCATTCCCTGCTGGCGACCCAGGCCGTGTCGCGCATCCGCCACGATCTCGGCCTCGAGGTGGGCTTGAAAGCCCTGTTCGATCAACCTGTGCTCGGCGATTTTGTCCGCGCACTGGGTGAAACACAGGTTCAGATCAGCCAGATCCAACCCATCGAACGCGACCAGCCGCTGGCCCTGTCCTACGCCCAGGAACGCCAGTGGTTCCTCTGGCAACTGGACCCCCACAGCGCCGCCTATCACGTGCCCAGCGCCTTGCGCCTCAAGGGCCCGCTGGATCACGCCGCCTTGCAGCGCGCCTTCGACACCCTGGCCGCGCGTCACGACAGCCTGCGTACCCATTTGCAGCAGGACGCCGACCGCACCGTACAAGTGATCCGCCCGCACGTGGCGATCGAACTCACGGTGGTGGAGGCCGATGAGGCACGCTTGAAATCGTTGGTCGAAGCGCGCATCACCGCGCCGTTCGACCTGCGCCACGGCCCGCTGATGCGCGTCAGCCTGCTGCGTCTGGCGGCGGACGAACATGTGCTCGTGCTGGTGCAGCACCACATCATCTCCGATGGCTGGTCGATGCAGGTGATGGTGGATGAACTGGTGCAGCTCTACGCCGCCTACAGCCAGGGGCAAACCCTGCAACTGCCGGCGCTGGCGATCCAGTACGCCGACTACGCCGTGTGGCAACGCCAGTGGATGGAGGCGGGGGAGAAGGCCCGTCAGCTCGATTACTGGCGCGAACTGCTCGGCGGCGAACAGCCGGTGCTGGAACTGCCGTTCGATCACCAACGCCCGGCGGTGCCAACCCATCGTGGCGCGCGCCTCAATGTACCGCTGCCAGCGCCCTTGCTGGACGGCCTCAAAGCCCTGGCCCAGCGCGAAGGCGTGACGCTGTTCATGTTGTTGCTGGCGTCCTACCAGGTGCTGTTGCACCGCTACAGCGGCCAGCAGGACATTCGCGTCGGCGTGCCCATCGCCAACCGCAACCGGGTCGAGACCGAGCGCCTGATCGGCTTCTTCGTCAACACCCAGGTGCTCAAGGCTGACATCGACGGGCACACCACCGTGCGTGAACTGCTGGCCCAGGTCAAACAGCGCGCCCTTGAAGCCCAGGCCCATCAGGACCTGCCGTTCGAGCAACTGGTGGAAGCCCTGCAACCGGAGCGCAGCCTCAGCCTGAGCCCGCTGTTCCAGGTGGCGTTCAACCACCATATCAGCCTCGCGGGCGGGCATTTGCAGCGCCTGGGCGAGTTGGATATCAGCCCGGTCGCTTGGGATGAAGCGGTCGCTCAGTTCGACCTGACGCTGGACATCGAAGAGTCGGCGGCGCAACTGCGCGCCTCGCTGAGCTACGCCACCGACCTGTTTGATGTCACGACCATCGAACGCATGGCGCGGCATTGGCAGAACCTGTTGCAGGCGATGGTTGCCGATCAGCAGCAAAGCGTGGCGCAGTTGAACCTGCTCGATAGCGACGAGCAGCAGCACATCCTGCAACTGTGGGATCGTAGCGAGTCCGGCTTCTCAAGTGCCCGTTTGGTGCATGAACTGTTTGCTGATCGCGCCCATGAAAACCCCCAGGCCGTGGCGGTCAAGTTCGACTCGCAGACCCTCAGCTACGGCGAGCTGGACCGTCAGGCCAACCGTCTGGCCCACGCGCTGATCGACCGTGGCGTCGGCCCGGAAGTGCGCGTGGCGATTGCCATGCCGCGTTGCGCCGAGAGCCTGGTGGCGTTCCTCGGCGTGATGAAATCCGGCGGCGTGTATGTGCCGCTGGATATCGAATACCCGCGTGATCGCCTGCTGTACATGATGCAAGACAGCCGCGCGAAATTGCTGCTGACCCATAGCAGCGCGTTGCAGCAGCTGCCGATTCCTCAGGGACTTGAGGTGCTGTCGATTGACCACACCGAGGACTACGCCGAGACGGCGCCGGAAGTGGCGTTGGACGGCGATAACCTGGCCTACGTGATCTACACCTCGGGTTCCACCGGCATGCCCAAAGGTGTGGCGGTTTCCCACGGGCCGTTGGTGGCGCACATCATCGCCACGGGTGAGCGTTATGAAACCGGCCCAGCCGATTGCGAACTGCACTTCATGTCCTTCGCCTTCGACGGTTCCCACGAAGGCTGGATGCACCCGCTGATCAATGGCGCCAGCGTGCTGATTCGTGACGATAGCTTGTGGTTGCCGGAATACACCTACGCGCAGATGCATCGGCACAACGTGACCATGGCGGTGTTCCCACCGGTTTATCTGCAACAGCTGGCCGAGCATGCCGAGCGCGACGGCAATCCACCGGCCGTGCGGGTCTACTGCTTCGGCGGCGATGCAGTGGCGCAGGCCAGTTACGACCTGGCCTGGCGTGCGCTCAAACCGACGTACCTGTTCAACGGCTACGGCCCGACGGAAACCGTGGTCACGCCGCTGTTGTGGAAAGCCCGCAAAGGCGATCCCTGCGGCGCAGTGTATGCACCGATTGGCACACTGCTGGGCAATCGCAGCGGCTACGTATTGGATGCCCAACTCAACCTGCAACCCATCGGTGTCGCCGGTGAGTTGTACCTGGGCGGCGAGGGCGTTGCGCGAGGTTACCTGGAACGTCCGGCGCTCACCGCCGAACGCTTCGTGCCCGACCCGTTCGGCGAACCCGGCAGCCGCGTGTACCGCAGTGGCGACCTGACCCGTGGCCGCCCGGACGGCGTGGTGGATTACCTCGGTCGCGTCGATCACCAAGTAAAAATCCGTGGCTTCCGCATCGAGCTGGGGGAAATCGAAGCACGCCTGCGCGAACAAGACAGCGTCGGCGAAACCGTGGTGGTGGCCCAGGACGGCCCGACCGGCAAGCAACTGGTGGCCTACGTGGTCCCGGCCGACGCCAACCTGGCCGACACCGCCGCCTTCCGCGACACCCTGCGCCGCGCCCTGAAAACCCGCCTGCCGGACTACATGGTGCCCGCGCACTTCATGTTCCTCGCGCAGATGCCGCTGACCCCCAACGGCAAGCTCGACCGCAAGGGCTTGCCCGAGCCGGACGCCAGCCAGTTGCAGCAACACTACGTGGCCCCCGAAACCGCGCTGGAACAGCAGATCGCCGCAATCTGGGCCGACGTGCTGCGCCTTGAGCAAGTGGGCCTGAACGACAACTTCTTCGAAGTCGGCGGCCATTCGCTGCTGGCGATCCAGATCACCTCGCGGGTGCAGGCCGAACTCGGCCTGGAAGTGCCGCTGGTGGAAGTGTTCCAGACCGAAACGCTGCGCGCCTACGTGCAGGCGGCAGCCACATTCCGTGCCGGCAGCGCGGAAGACTTTGATGATCTTCGTGACTTTTTGAGCGAACTAGAGGCGATTTGAACCATGCTTTCCAACCCTAATATCGACCTGGTGTCGCGCTTTCTTCGCCTGCCTCTGGAACAACGCCAGCAGTTCTACCAACGTTTGCAAACCCGTGGCATGAGCTTCGGGCAACTGCCGATTGCCCCGGCCCGCGAGGCCGGTGAAGCGCTGCCGCTGTCCTATGCCCAGGAGCGCCAGTGGTTCCTCTGGCAACTGGACCCGCACAGCGCCGCCTACCATATCCCCGGCGTGCTGCGCCTGAGCGGGCGCCTGGATAAAAGCGCCTTGCAGCGCAGCTTCGACAGCCTGCTGGAACGCCATGAAAGCCTGCGCACGCGCCTGCATCTGGACGGCGACAACCGCTCCCAGGTGGTGCTGGCCCACGCCGTCGTCGAGATCGTTGAAAGCGCGGTCAGCGAAGCCGAGCTGCAAGCGCGGGTGCAGGCACTCATTGCCGAGCCCTTCGATTTGCAGCAGGGTCCGCTGCTACGCGTGAACCTGCTCAACCTGGGCGAAGACGAGCAGGTATTGGTGCTGGTGCAGCACCATATCGTCTCCGACGGCTGGTCCATGGGCGTGATGGTGCAGGAATTGATGCAGCTCTACGCCGCCTACAGCCAGGGCCAGGACTGCCAGCTCGGCGCACTGCCGATCCAATACGCCGACTACGCCCTGTGGCAGCGGCGCTGGATGGAAGCGGGGGAGAAGGAGCGCCAACTCGGTTACTGGCGCGCGCAACTCGGCGGCAGCCAGCCGGTGCTGGAATTGCCTCTGGATCATTCGCGCCCAGCCGTGCAGAGCTATCGCGGCGCGCGTCAGGATATGGCGCTGGAACCGGCGCTGGTCGCCGGCCTCAAGGCCCTTGCGCAGCGCGAAGGCGTGACCCTGTTCATGCTGTTGCTGGCGTCGTTCCAGACCCTGCTGTACCGCTACAGCGGGCAGTCGGACATCCGTGTCGGCGTGCCCACCGCCAACCGCAACCGCGCCGAGACCGAGCGCCTGATCGGCTTTTTCGTCAACACCCAGGTGCTCAAGGCCGACCTTGACGGCCAGATGACCTTTCGCCAGTTGCTGGCCCAGGTCAAGGAGCGCACGTTGCAGGCCCAGAGTCACCAGGACCTGCCGTTCGAGCAACTGGTGGAAGCGCTGCAACCGGAACGCAGCCTGAGCCACAACCCGCTGTTCCAGGTGATGTTCAACCACCAGGCGCAAACCCGCAAAAACGCCGGCGCGCAGCAACTGCCGGGGCTGGGCGTGACGTCACTGGAGTGGGCCAGCGAGAGCGCGCAGTTCGACTTGAGCCTGGATACCGAAGAAACCGACAGCGGCCTGTGGGCGTCCTGGACCTTTGCCACCGACCTGTTTGAAGCCGCCACCGTGGCGCGCATGGCAGCGCATTGGCAAACCGTGCTGCACGGGATGGTCGCCAGCGCTGGCAGCCATCTGGCGCAACTGACGCTGTTGGCCGATGCCGAGCAGCGCGACGTGCTGAACGCCTGGAACAGTGGCGGCGCGGCCTTCGAAAGCCCGCTCGGTGTGCACGGCCTGTTTGAAGTGCAAGCCCAACGGCGCCCAGACGCCATTGCCCTGTGCCTCGATGAACAGACGCTGACCTACGCCGAGCTGAATCGCCAGGCCAACCAGTTGGCCCATTACCTGATCGGCCAGGGCGTAGGCCCGGAAGTGATGGTGGGAGTCGCGGTGGAGCGCTCGTTTGCCATGGTGGTCAGCCTGTTGGCGATCCTCAAGGCCGGTGGCGCCTATGTGCCGCTGGACCCGCAATACCCGCGCGAACGCCTGCTGCACATGCTCGAAGACAGCCATGTGCGCCTGGTGTTGTGCCAGTCCACCCAGCAATTGCCGTTGCCCGCCGACGTGGCGCGGCTGGATATCGACAACGCCGCAGACGCCTTGCAGCGTTGTGCCGAGGGCAATCCGCAGGTGTCGGTTGCCCCGCAGAACCTGGCCTATGTGATCTACACCTCGGGCTCCACCGGCAAACCGAAAGGCGTGGCGATCAACCACGCGGCACTGACCGAGTTCTCCAGCATCGCGGCGAGTTATTCGCGGTTGACGGAAGATGATCGTGTCCTGCAATTCGCCACCCTGAACTTTGACGGCTTCGTCGAACAGCTGTACCCGGCACTGACCCATGGCGCCACCGTGGTATTGCGCGGTGCCGAACTGTGGGACAGCGGCCGTTTGTACGCGGAAATCATCCGCCAGGGCATCACCCTGGCCGACTTGCCGACTGCCTATTGGAACCTGTTCCTGCTCGATTGCCTGGCAGCGGGGCCGCGTTCGTACGGGGCGTTGCGCCAGATTCATATCGGCGGCGAAGCGATGCCGCTGGATGGCCCGGCACAGTGGCTCAAGGCAGGACTGGGGCACGTGCGCTTGTTGAACACCTACGGCCCGACCGAAGCCACCGTGGTGTCGAGCGTGCTCGATTGCACCAGCGGCGCAGAAACCATCGGCGCCACCGCCAGCCCGATTGGCCGTTCGTTGCCGGGGCGTGCGCTGTACGTGTTGGACCGCGATTTGAATCTGGCGCCGTTGGGCGCTGTCGGCGAGCTGTACATCGGCAGCCAATGTGGCCTTGCTCGTGCTTACCTGAATCGTCCGTTGCTGACCGCTGAACGTTTCGTCCCCGATCCCTTCGGCGGCGACCGCCTGTATCGCACCGGTGACCTGGCCCGCTACCGAGCCGATGGCGTGATCGAATACGTCGGCCGCGTGGACCATCAAGTAAAAATCCGTGGTTTCCGCATCGAGCTGGGGGAAATCGAGGCACTGTTGCTGGCCCAGGACGGCGTGCGCGAAACCTTGGTGTTGGCGGCCGATAACCAACTGGTCGCCTATCTTGTGGCCGCCGAAACTGACGCCGAAGCGTTGAAAGCCGTGCTGCGCGAACAACTGCCGGACTACATGGTGCCCGCACACCTGATCTTCCTCGACCGCATGCCGCTCAACCCGAACGGCAAGCTGGACCGCCAGGCGCTGCCGAAACCGGACGCCAGCCAAGCGCAACAGGATTGGGTCGCGCCGGTCACCGAACTGGAGCAACAAGTCGCCGCAATCTGGGCCGATATCCTTGGCGCCGAGCGCGTCGGCCTGAGTGACCACTTCTTCGAGATGGGCGGCCATTCCTTGCTGGCCATGCAAGTAGTCTCACGCCTGCGCCACGCCCTGGCGCAGGAAGTACCGTTGAAGCTGGTGTTCGAACAACCCCGGTTGGCCGGTTTTGTGGCGGCAGTGCAGGCGTTGGAAAGCGTCGAACAGGCACCACCGCTGGTGGCGCGCAATCGCCTGCAACCGCTGCTGCTGTCTTACGCCCAGGAGCGCCAGTGGTTCCTCTGGCAACTGGACCCCGCCAGCGCCGCCTACCACATCCCCAGCGCCTTGCACCTCAGCGGCCAGTTGGACAGCGAGGCCTTGCAGTACAGCTTCAACACCCTGATTGCGCGCCACGAAAGCCTGCGCACCTATGTGCAGCAAGAAGGCGAGGGCGCGGTGCAGGTGATAGGTGCGCAGGTCACGCTGCCCATCGAGCTGGCCGATATCGACGAGGCTGACTTGCAGGCGCGGGTCGCTGCCGAAATCGCGCGGCCGTTCAACCTGCAACAGGGCCCGCTGCTGCGTGTGACCTTGCTGCGCCTGGCGGCCGATGAGCATGTGCTGGTGCTAGTGCAGCACCACATCATCTCCGATGGCGGCTCGATGGCCGTGATGGTGGATGAGCTGGTGCAGCTCTACGGCGCCTACAGCAGGGGCGAGGTGGCGCAGTTGCCGGCGATGCCGATCCAATACGCCGACTACGCGCTGTGGCAACGCGAGTGGATGGAGGCCGGCGAAAAGCAACGCCAGTTGAGCTACTGGCGCGACCTGCTGGGCGGCGAGCAACCGGTGCTGGAATTGCCGTTCGATCACCAGCGCCCGGCCCAGCAAAGCCATCGCGGCGCGCGCCTCGACGTGCCGTTGCCGGCGGCGCTGGCGGCCAGTCTCAAAGCTTTGGCCCAGCGCGAAGGCGTGACGATGTTCATGCTGTTGCTGGCCTCGTTCCAGACCTTGCTGCACCGCTACAGCGGCCAGCAGGACATTCGCGTCGGCGTGCCTATCGCCAACCGCAACCGGGTCGAGACCGAGCGCCTGATGGGCTTCTTCGTCAACACCCAGGTGCTCAAGGCCGATATCGACGGGCAAACCACCGTCGCCCAGCTGCTGCAACAGGTCAAGCAACGGGCGCTGGACGCCCAGGCCCATCAGGACCTGCCGTTCGAACAACTGGTGGAAGCGCTGCAACCGGAGCGCAGCTTGAGCCTCAACCCGCTGTTCCAGGTGATGTTCAACTACCAGACCGACGGGCCGCGTGAGCCGTTGGCGCTGGCGCAGCTGAACATTGAAAACCTGGCCTGGGAGCGGCGCACCGCGCACTTCGACCTCGACCTGGACACCCACGACAGTCGCGACGGCCTGTGGGCGTCGCTGGGCTACAGCACCGATCTGTTCGACGCGCCGACCATCGCGCGCATGGCGCGGCATTGGCAGAACCTGTTGCAGGCGATGGTTGCCGATCAGCAGCAGAACGTGGCGCAGTTGAACCTGCTCGATAGCGACGAGCAGCAACACATCCTGCAACTGTGGGATCGCAGCGAGTCCGGCTTCTCAAGTGCCCGTCTGGTGCATGAACTGTTTGCTGACCGCGCCCGTGAAAACTCCCAGGCCGTGGCGGTCAAGTTCGACTCGCAGACCCTCAGCTACGGCGAGCTGGACCGTCAGGCCAACCGCCTGGCCCACGCATTGATTGCCCGTGGCGTCGGGCCGGAAGTGCGCGTGGCGATTGCCATGCCGCGCTGCGCCGAGAGCCTGGTGGCGTTCCTCGGCGTAATGAAGTCTGGTGGCGTGTATGTGCCGCTGGACATCGAATACCCGCGTGATCGCCTGCTGTACATGATGGAAGACAGCCGCGCACGATTGCTGCTGACCCATAGCAGTGCGTTGCAGCAACTGCCGATTCCTCAGGGACTTGAGGTGCTGTCGATTGACCACACCGAGGACTACGCCGAGACGGCGCCGGAAGTGGCGTTGGACGGCGATAACCTGGCCTACGTGATCTACACCTCGGGTTCCACCGGCATGCCCAAAGGTGTGGCGGTTTCCCATGGTCCATTGGTGGCGCACATCATTGCCACGGGTGAACGCTACGAAACCAGCCCAAGCGACTGCGAACTGCATTTCATGTCCTTCGCCTTCGACGGTTCCCACGAAGGCTGGATGCACCCGCTGATCAACGGCGCCAGCGTGCTGATTCGCGATGACAGCCTGTGGCTGCCGGAGTACACCTACGCGCAGATGCATCGGCATAACGTGACCATGGCGGTGTTCCCGCCGGTGTACCTGCAACAACTGGCCGAACACGCCGAGCGCGACGGCAATCCACCGGCCGTGCGGGTTTACTGCTTCGGCGGGGATGCGGTGGCGCAGGCCAGTTACGATCTGGCCTGGCGTGCTTTACGTCCCACCTACCTGTTCAACGGCTACGGCCCGACGGAAACCGTGGTCACACCGTTGCTGTGGAAAGCCCGCAAAGACGATCCTTGCGGCGCCGTCTACGCACCGATTGGCACCTTGCTGGGCAATCGCAGCGGCTACGTGCTGGACTCCCAACTCAACCTGCAACCCATCGGCGTGGCCGGCGAGTTGTACCTGGGCGGCGAGGGCGTTGCGCGGGGTTATCTGGAACGTCCGGCACTCACCGCCGAACGCTTCGTGCCCGATCCTTTCGGCAAACCCGGCAGTCGCGTGTACCGCAGCGGCGACCTGACCCGTGGCCGTCCCGACGGCGTGGTGGATTACCTCGGTCGTGTCGATCACCAAGTGAAAATCCGAGGCTTTCGCATCGAACTGGGGGAAATCGAGGCGCGCCTGCGCGAACAAGACAGCGTCGGCGAAACCGTCGTCGTCGCGCAAGACAGCCCGACCGGCAAGCAACTGGTGGCGTACGTCGTGCCCGCCGATGCGCCGCTGGTCAACGAAACCGAGTTCCGCGAAACCCTGCGTCGTGCCCTGAAAACCCATCTGCCGGACTACATGGTCCCGGCGCACTTCATGTTCCTCGCCAAAATGCCGCTGACCCCCAACGGCAAACTCGACCGCAAGGGCCTGCCGCAACCTGATGCCGCGCAGTCCCAAGGCGTGTGGGTTGAACCCGTCACCGCGTTGCAGCAGCAAGTCGCCGCGATCTGGGCCGATGTGCTCGGCGCCGAACGCATTGGCCTGACCGATCACTTCTTTGAGCTGGGCGGGCATTCCCTGCTGGCCATGCAAGTGATCTCGCGGGTGCGTCAATTGCTGGCGCGGGAAGTTGCCCTGCGCACGCTGTTTGAACAGCCGCAACTGGAAGGTTTCGTCCTGGCCCTGCAGGCCCTGCAAACCGATGAAACGCCGCTGGCGCCGCCGATGCTGGCGGTGGGGCGCGATCAGCCGTTGAGCCTGTCCTACGCCCAGGAACGCCAGTGGTTCCTCTGGCAACTGGAGCCGCAAAGCGCCGCCTATCACGTGCCCAACGCCTTGCGCCTGAGCGGTGAACTGGACCGCGAGGCGTTGCAACGCAGCTTCGACAGCCTGCTGGCGCGCCACGAAACCCTGCGCACCGTGTTTATCAGCGCTGGCGAGCGCACTCTGCAACAGGTGTTGCCGGTGGCCACGCTGCACATCGACAGCGTGATCCTCGACAACCCGAGCGACGCGCAGGTACAAGCGCTGGTGGAAGCCGAAATCGCGCGGCCGTTTGATCTGCGCCAGGGCCCGTTGCTGCGGGTCACGCTGTTGCAATTGAGCGCGCAGGAACATGTGCTGGTGCTGGTGCAGCACCATATCGTCTCGGACGGTTGGTCGATGCAGGTGATGGTTGATGAGCTGGTGCAGTTGTATGCCGCCTTCAGCCAGGGCCGTGACCTGCAGTTGCCGGCCATGCCCCTGCAATACGCCGACTACGCCCTGTGGCAGCGCGCCTGGATGGACGCCGGTGAGAAGCAGCGCCAGCTGAACTACTGGCGCGAGCTGTTGGGCGCCGAGCAACCGGTGTTGGAGCTGCCCCTGGACCATCCGCGCCCGGCCGTGCAGAGCTATCGCGGTGCGCGCCTGGACGTGGCGCTGCAGGCGAATGTGGTCGCCGGTCTCAAGGCCTTGGCGCAGCGCGAAGGCGTGACGCTGTTCATGCTGCTGCTGGCGTCGTTCCAGACCTTGCTGCACCGCTACAGCGGCCAGTCGGACATCCGCGTCGGCGTGCCGATTGCCAACCGCAACCGCGTGGAAACCGAGCGTCTGATCGGCTTCTTCGTCAACACCCAGGTGCTCAAGGCCGACGTCGACGGGCAAATGAGCTTTGCCCAGGTGCTGCAACAAACCAAGCGCCGCGCGCTGGAAGCCCAGGCGCACCAGGACTTGCCGTTTGAACAACTGGTGGAAGCGCTGCAACCGGAACGCAGCCTGAGCCACAACCCGCTGTTCCAGGTGATGTTCAACCACCAGTCCGAGTTGCGTGTGCAGCGTGGCGAACAACTGCCGGGCCTGCGCCTGGAGGGGCTGGAATCCAACAACCATCCGGCGCATTTCGACTTGAGCCTGGACACTCAGGCCTCGGCCGATGGCTTGTTTGCGACGCTGACCTACGCTACCGACCTGTTCACCGACGCGACCATCGCGCGCATGGCGCAGCATTGGCAGCACCTGTTGCACGCCGTGGCTGCTGATGCGCAACAGCGGGTCGCCGAGTTGCCGCTGTTGGCCGGTGTCGAGCAAGTGCTTTGGAACAACGGCGGCGCCGCGTTCCAAAGCCCGCTGGGTGTGCACGGGCTGTTTGAGCAGCAGGCACAACGACGTCCCGACGCGATTGCGCTGTGTCTCGATGAGCAGACGCTGACCTATGCCGAGCTGAATCGGCAGGCTAACCAGTTGGCGCATTACCTGATCGCCCAAGGCGTCGGTCCTGAGGTCTTGGTTGGTGTCGCGGTGGAGCGTTCGTTTGCCATGGTCGTCAGCCTGTTGGCGATCCTCAAGGCAGGCGGTGCCTACGTGCCGCTGGACCCGCAATACCCGCGCGAACGCCTGTTGCACATGCTCGAAGACAGCGGCGTCAGCCTGGTGCTGACCCAGTCCCACGTGCCGATGCCGTTGCCCGCTGGGCTGCGTAGCGTGGCGATTGATCGGGTGGCGCTGTTTGCTGAAGGCAATCCACAGGTAGCAGTTGCACCGCAGAACCTGGCCTATGTGATCTACACCTCGGGCTCCACTGGCAAACCGAAAGGCGTGGCGATCAACCACGCGGCGTTGACGGAGTTTTCCAGCGTCGCGGCGGGTTATTCGCGGTTGAGTGAGGATGATCGTGTCCTGCAATTTGCCACGCTGAACTTTGATGGCTTCGTCGAGCAGCTTTACCCGGCGCTGACCCATGGCGCCACGGTGGTTTTGCGTGGTGCAGAACTGTGGGACAGCGGTCGGTTGTACGCGGAGATTATCCGCCAAGGCATTACCCTGGCGGACTTGCCGACGGCTTACTGGAACCTGTTCCTGCTCGATTGCCTGGCAGCCGGGCCGCGTTCTTACGGGGCCTTGCGTCAGATCCATATCGGTGGCGAAGCGATGCCGCTGGATGGCCCGGCGCAGTGGCTCAAGGCGGGTCTTGGCCATGTGCGTTTGTTGAATACCTACGGCCCGACCGAAGCTACGGTGGTGTCGAGCGTATTGGATTGCACCAGCGGCGCAGAAACCATCGGCGCCACCGCCAGCCCGATTGGCCGTTCGTTGCCGGGGCGTGCGCTGTACGTGCTGGACCGCGATTTGAATCTGGCGCCGTTGGGTGCCGTTGGCGAGCTGTACATAGGTAGTCAGTGCGGCCTCGCTCGCGCTTACCTGAACCGTCCGTTGCTGACTGCTGAACGCTTCGTCCCCGACCCCTTCGGCGGCGACCGTCTGTATCGCACCGGCGACCTCGCGCGCTACCGCGCCGATGGCGTGATCGAATACGTTGGCCGCGTGGACCATCAGGTGAAAATCCGTGGCTTCCGCATCGAGCTGGGGGAAATCGAGGCGCTGTTGCTGGCCCAGGAAGGCGTGCGCGAAACCCTGGTGTTGGCGGCTGACAATCAATTGGTCGCTTATCTTGTGGCCGCTGAAACTGACGCCGAAGCCCTGAAAGCCGTGCTGCGCGAGCAACTGCCGGACTACATGGTGCCCGCGCACCTGATCTTCCTCGACCGCATGCCGCTCAACCCGAATGGCAAGCTGGACCGCCAGGCGCTGCCAAAACCGGACGCCAGCCATGCGCAACAAGCGTGGGTCGCGCCGGTTACGGAGCTGGAACAACAAGTCGCCGCGATCTGGGCCGATATCCTCGGCACCGAACGCGTCGGCCTGAGCGACCACTTCTTCGAGATGGGCGGCCACTCGTTGCTGGCCATGCAAGTGATCTCGCGCCTGCGCAACCTGCTCGGTCGCGAGGTGCCTCTGCGCAGCCTGTTTGAACAGCCGCGCCTGCACGGGTTTGTCGCCAGCGTGCTGGCCGACGCGGTGAACGCGCAGCCGCTGGCGCCGCCGATGCTGGTAGTGGGGCGCGGGCAGCCGTTGCCGCTGTCCTATGCCCAGGAGCGCCAGTGGTTCCTCTGGCAGCTTGACCCGCACAGCGCCGCTTACCATATCCCTGGCACCCTGCGCCTGAAAGGGCGCCTCGACACGGCTGCATTGCAGCGCAGTTTCGACACCCTGGTGGCCCGTCATGAAAGCCTGCGCACCCATGTGCAACAGGACGGCGAGCGCGCGGTGCAGGTGATCGCCGCGCATGCCGACGTCCAGATCCTGCGACTTGATGCCGATGAGGCGGGCTTGCTGGCGCTGGTGGAGGCACAGATCGCCGAACCGTTCGACCTGCAACACGGCCCGCTGATGCGCGTGAGCCTGCTGCGTCTGGCCGAGGATGAGCATGTGTTGGTGCTGGTGCAGCACCATATCGTCTCCGATGGCGCGTCGATGCAGGTGATGGTCGATGAGCTGGTGCAACTGTATGCCGCCTACAGCCAGGGCCAGGCCCTGCAACTGCCGGACATGGCGCTGCAATACGCCGACTACGCGAGCTGGCAGCGCGGCTGGATGGAGGCTGGGGAAAAACACCGCCAGCTCGACTACTGGCGCGAGCGCCTGGGCGGTGAGCAACCGGTGCTGGAATTGCCGTTGGACCATGCGCGCCCGACCCTGCAAAGCCATCGTGGCGCGAGCCTCGACATCAGCGTGCCGCCGGCCTTGCTGGCGAAGCTGCGGCAAGTGGCGCAGCGTGAAGAAGTCACGCTGTTCATGCTGCTGCTGGCGTCGTTCCAGACCTTGCTGCACCGCTACAGCGGCCAGCAGGACATCCGCGTCGGCGTGCCGGTTGCCAACCGTAACCGTGAGGAAACCGAGCGCCTGATCGGCTTCTTCGTCAACACCCAGGTGCTCAAGGCCGACATCGACGGGCAACTGACCGTCAGCCAACTGCTGCAACAGGTCAAGCAACGGGCGCTGGAAGCCCAGGCGCACCAGGATTTGCCGTTCGAACAGTTGGTCGAGGCGTTGCACCCCGAGCGCAACCTGAGCTTCAACCCGTTGTTCCAGGTGATGTTCAACTACCAGACCGACAGCGCTGACCAACTGCAACAACTGCCGGGCCTGCACGTCGGCGGCTTGGAGTGGGAGACCCGCACCGCGCAGTTCGACCTGAGCCTCAGCACCCAGGAATCCAGTGACGCGTTGTTTGCCTCGCTGATCTACGCCACTGACCTGTTCGACGCGGCCACCCCGGCGCGTATGGCGCGCCACTGGCTGAACCTGCTGGAAGGCATGGCCGGCGATGCACAGCAGCACATCGGCCAGTTGCCGTTGCTGGACGAGAGCGAGCAACAGGTGTTGGTCCACGATTGGAACGCCACTGCACAGACGTATCCGTTGCAACGCGGTGTACACCAGCTGATGGAAGAGCAGGTCGCCCGCACCCCGGATGCGCCGGCGCTGGCGTTTGGCGAAACCCGTCTGAGCTACGCCGAACTGAACCGCCGCGCCAACCGCCTGGCCCATCGCTTGATTGAAGCGGGCGTGGGGCCGGATGTGCTGGTGGGTGTGGCCGTGGAGCGGTCCATCGAAATGGTCGTCGGCTTGCTGGCGATCCTCAAGGCGGGCGGTGCCTATGTGCCGCTGGACCCGGAATACCCGCGTGAACGCCTGGCCTACATGCTCGAAGACAGCGGCGTGAAGCTGTTGCTGACCCAGGCGCATCTGCTGGAGCAACTGCCGATTCCGGCGGGGCTGCACAGCCTGGTGTTGGGGGAGTCGTGGTTCGACGGTTATGGCGAACATAACCCGGGCATCGTGATCGATCCGGAAAACCTCGCCTATGTGATCTACACCTCCGGCTCCACCGGCCAACCCAAGGGCGCGGGCAACCGTCATTCGGCATTGACCAACCGCCTGTGCTGGATGCAGCAAGCCTATGGCTTGGATGGGCGGGACACGGTGCTGCAAAAGACCCCGTTCAGCTTTGACGTGTCGGTGTGGGAGTTCTTCTGGCCGTTGATGACCGGCGCACGCCTGGTGGTGGCCGCGCCGGGTGATCATCGCGATCCGGCCAAACTGGTCAGCCTGATCAACGCGGAGCACGTCACTACGTTGCACTTTGTGCCGTCGATGTTGCAGGCCTTCCTGCAAGACCCCGCCGTGTCCACCTGCCACAGCCTGCAACGCATTGTGTGCAGTGGCGAAGCGTTGCCGGTGGATGCCCAGCAGCAGGTCTTCGCGAAACTGCCCGCTGCCGGCCTGTACAACCTGTACGGCCCGACTGAAGCGGCGATCGACGTGACCCATTGGACCTGCGTCGATGAAGGCAGCGACACCGTGCCCATCGGCGAACCCATCGCCAACCTGCGCACCCATGTGCTGGATGCGCAGCTGCAGCCGGTGCCGGTCGGTGTGGCCGGCGAGTTGTACCTGGGTGGCGAAGGCCTGGCACGCAGTTATCACCGGCGTCCGGCGTTGACGGCCGAGCGTTTTGTGCCGTGCCCGTTCCACAGCGGCGCGCGTTTGTACCGCACCGGCGACCGTGTGCGCCAGCGTGCCGACGGGGTGATCGAATACCTTGGGCGCCTCGATCATCAGGTCAAGTTGCGCGGCCTGCGTATTGAGCTGGGTGAAATCGAAGCGCGTTTGCTGGAGCACCCTTTGGTGCGCGAGGCCACGGTGCTGGTGGTCGATCACAAACAGCTGGTGGGCTATGTGGTGCTGCACGCGGCTGACGCCGAGTGGCGCACGCACGTCAGCGCGCACCTGGCCAAGCACTTGCCGGATTACATGGTGCCCGCGCAATGGGTGGTGCTGGAGCAGATGCCGTTGAGTCCCAATGGCAAGCTGGACCGCAAGGCGCTGCCCAAGCCGGATGCCGCTGGCCAAGGCCGTGAATTCGCGGCGCCGCAAACGGCGTTGCAGCAACAGATTGCGCGGATTTGGGCTGAGGTGTTGGAGGTTGAGCGCGTCGGTGTGCACGATAACTTCTTTGAGTTGGGTGGCCATTCGTTGTTGGTGTTGCTGCTCAAAGAGCGGATCAACCGTCTCTGCGGCGCCGCGCTGGCGGTCAACCAGTTGATGCTCAACCCCACGGTGGCCGGGCAAGCCCGTTGCATCGAAGGTGATGCGCCCAGTTCATTGATCGTGCCGCTCAACAGTCAGACTCAAGGCACGCCGCTGTACCTGTTCCACCCAAGTTTCGGCTCGGTGCATTGCTACAAGCCGATTGCCTTGGCGTTGCGTGAGCAACGGCCGGTGTTCGGCATCATCTGCCGGGCCTTGGTGGAAGAGGACGGCACGGTGCCGGGCTGGACGCAGATGGTCGCGGACTATGCGCAGCAACTGCTGGACGCGCAGCCGCAGGGGGCTTTCCGGTTGGCGGGGTGGTCGCTGGGTGGCAACCTGGCGATGGAAGTGGCTTACCTGCTGGAGCAGGCCGGTCGTACGGTGGAGTTTGTCGGCTGGATCGACGCGCCACCGCCGGCGCGGTTTACCGCGTTCTGGGAGCAGGGCGCTGCACAATCGCAGCCGGAGCCGAGTGCGGTTGAGCGCCGGGCGCAGATGCTGGAAGTGATGTTCCCGGCGTATGCCGAGCAGATCCAGGCGCAGTGGCAGCAGGCTCAGCAGGCAGATCGCGATGAAGAGCAGCAGTGGCAGCACCTGTGTGAGTGGGCGGATCGGGCATTGGGCGCAAGCTTCCAGGCGCTCAAGGCCGAGCTGCAAAGCGGCGGAGAAACCGAGCGTTCGTGGGTGATCAAGCAGATCCTCGATGAGCGTTTGCAGGCTACCGACTTCCGGCCGATCAAGGCACCGGTCAGTTGCTGGTGGGCGGCGCGCAGCGAAGCGGGGATGCACCAGGCGTTGATTGAAAGTGGCTTGCGCGAGGTGATCGGGCAGGTGGGGATCGAGCGTTCGGTGGTGATTGACACCACTCATCACCGGATTGTCGATAATGCCGAATTCATCAAGAGCCTGGTGGCGGCGCTGGCTTGAATATGACGGGTCAGGCGACATCCTTTGTCGCCTGACCCGCCGCCTTCGTAGCCTCACTAAAGCTCGACAACTCCCACATTATTGATCTGTGAATACCATCAAGTGTGGGAGCTGGCTTGCCTGCGATAGCGCCTGCGCCGACGACATCCTTGTTACCTGACTCACCCTGTTTTTGCAGGCACAAAAAAAGCCCCGTATCTCGCGATACGGGGCTTTTGTTTTGTCGCCGGGTTTAGAAGTTGTAGCGGGTAGTAACCATGAAGTTGCGCGGGTCGCCAGGGTAGGCGGAGTCATAGAAA
Organism: Pseudomonas sp. Marseille-Q1929; assembly: GCF_017316265.1. Classification (NCBI taxonomy): domain Bacteria; kingdom Pseudomonadati; phylum Pseudomonadota; class Gammaproteobacteria; order Pseudomonadales; family Pseudomonadaceae; genus Pseudomonas; species Pseudomonas sp. Marseille-Q1929. The sequence goes on along the minus strand of NZ_JAFLWU010000010.1, from coordinate 152,644 downwards.
CCGATGTTGGTGTAGTAGTTCTTGTCGAACACGTTGTTGACGTTGACGCTGGCCGACAGGTTCTTGGTGATCTGGTAGCGGGCCATCAGGTCAACCAGCCAGTACGGGTCTTGGGTGAGGATTTCGGAGCGTCGCAGGCCAGAGTTGCGGATCGACTTCCAGCCTTCGCTCTGCCAGCGTGCGCCACCGCCGATGGTCAGCTTGTCCAGCGGGCCGGTGAGTTTGTAGGTGGTGTAGAGGTTGACCTGGTCTTCCGGCTCCCAGGTGGAGATCTTGTTACCGCTGTCGTCGCGCGCCACCTTGTGGGTGTAGCCCGCCTGCAACTGCCAGCCGGTGGCGATTTCGCCGGAGATTTCCGCTTCGTAGCCCTTGGTCTTGGACTTGATGCCGTAGTACGGCGAGTCGTTGATCAGGCTGGCCCCTTCCGAGGTATCCAGTTCCGGGCGGTTGGTCTCGTGCACTTCGAAGTAGGCGAGGCTGGTGTTCAGGGCACCGTTGAAGAACTCACCCTTGATGCCGACTTCGTAGTTTTTGCCTTCGTCCGGTTCGAGCATCTGGTCGTTGCGGTCGCGGTAGTCGGTCTGCGGCTGGAAGATCTCGGTGTAGCTGGTGTAAGCGGTGAAGTTGTCGTTCAGGTCGTAGGTCAGGCCGGCATACGGCACGACTTTGCCGCTTTCCGTGGAGCGGCTGGTGCCGGTGACCTGGTAGTTGGCCAGGCGTGCGCCGAGCAGCAGGTGCATTTCGTCGGTCAGGCTGAAACGGCTGGTGACGTAGCTGCCGGTCTGTCGGCTGGTTTGGTCGAGGACGCGGGTGAGGGACCACGCCGGTTCCGGGATGTTGCCGTTCCAGTTGTAGAAGTCCGCAGAGTTGGTGCCCGGCGCAAAGGTCGCGTCGTAGCTCTTGCCTTTCCATTTGCTGATCGAGATCGACTGGCCCACCACCAGTTCGTGTTCGCGGCCAAACAGTTCAAACGGCCCGGTGGCGTAACCGTCCAGGCTGTCGCTGGTGGTTTCGCCCACGTGTTTGCGCGCATACAGCGAACTTTCGCTGCCTCGATCCTGGGACAGGGCGGCCAGCGGCGCGTGGTAGCCGTTGATCTGGTGGTTGTACTGGCCCTTGGCGACCCAGCCATTGCTGAAGTTGTGTTCCAGGGTGGCGAAGGCGGTGCGGGTGTACTGCGCCCACGAACCCCATTTCGGCCCGTTGTTGAACGAGCGCGGCAAGTCCAGCTCTTTGCCCTCGGCGTCGAAGATCATGCGGCTGCCAGTCCAGCTGGAACCTTTGGGGTCGCTGTCCTGGTAGTCGGCGCCGACGGTCAGTAGGGTGTCTTCGTCGAGGTCGGCTTCAAGAATCCCGTAGAACACACTGGTCTTGCGCGTGTAGTGGTCGAGGAACGAGTGCTTGTCGTTGTAGGCCGCGACCGCACGCGCACGGATGTTGCCGGATTCGGTCAACGGGCCGCTGACGTCGATCTGCGAGCGGTAGTTGTCCCAGGAACCGGCGCCCAGCTCGATGTTGCCCTGGAACTCGGCCGTTGGTTTCTTGCGGATCAGGTTGAGCGTGCCGCCCACGCCGCCGGCGCCAGTGAGCAGGCCGGTGGCACCCTTGAGCACTTCGACGCGGTCGTAGAGGGCCATGTCGGTGAGGGTCTGGCCGGCAGAGTACTGGGCGTCACGCAGGGTCGGGATGCCATCGTACTGGAAGGTGTTGATGGAGAAGCCGCGCGAGTAGTAGTTAGTGCGCTCGCTGTCATAGGTCGACACGGTAATGCCAGGGGTATGGCGCATCACGTCGTCAATCGAGTTGAGGGCGAAGTCGTCCATGGCCTGGCGGGTGACCACGGAGATCGATTGCGGCGTCTCCCGTGGGGTCAGTACCAGGCGCGTGGCGGTGGCGATGGTGCCAGGCGTGTAGGAACCGGTGCCTTCGGTCACGGTGCCCAACTGGTTGGCGGTCACCTGGGTCGCGCCCAGTTCCATGCCGGAAGCGGCATGGGCGCTGATGCTGATGGTGTTGCCTTGCAGGCCGTAACCGACGCCAGTGCCTTTGAGCAGGGTGGTGATGGCGCGATCCGGGTCGAGCTTGCCCTTGACGGCGTTGCTGCGTTTGCCTTCCACGTCTGTCGGGCTGTACAGCACTTGCAGGTTGGTCTGGCGACCAAATTCTTGCAGTGCGCTACCCAGGGACTGGGCCGGCACGTCGATCTCAAGTTCCTGTGCCTGCACATAGCCAGCAATCGGCAACGACACGGCCAGGGCCAGCGCGCTGGGCAACAGGTTGAAGTGCAGGGCCCGGCGCATGGATAGCGCTTTGCTCAGGGGGCTCAGACCGAGTCGTACTGACATGAATGCTTTCTCTTCTATGTTTTAGTGGGCAGATTATAGATGTTTATTGAGTTAGATTCTCATTACCACTAGTGAGACGTTCCTACTTGTAGAAACCGGAAAACTTTTTTCACGCCGGCTCCATTTCGTGCACGACCTTGCCCGCGCGCAGGCGTACCAACTGGTCGGCGATGTCGAAATAGCGGTCGTCGTGGCTGATCACGATGATGGTCTTGCCCAGGCGCTTGAGGTCCGGCAGCAGCTCGGTGTAGAAAATCTTGCGGAAGGCTGGGTCCTGGTCGGCGGCCCATTCGTCAAACACCAGCACCGGGCGTTCTTCAAGCCAGGCGTTGACCAGGGCCAGGCGCTTACGCTGGCCGGTGGACAGGTCGGTGGTGCTGAACACGCCGTCCTTGACGCTGACCTTGTGCGCAATTTCCAGGCGCTCCAGGTACTTGGTCGCACTGTCCAGCGACTGCGTGGCGCTGCCCTGCACCAGGTCATCGAACAGGTAGTAGTCGGCAAACACCGTGGTGAACAACTGGCGATAGTCGTCGCGCACCGGGTCGGTCACGGTTTCGCCATTGAGGCGGATTTCTCCGGCCTGGGGTTGGTACAAACCCAGCAGCAGCTTGATCAGGGTGGTCTTGCCGCAGCCGTTTTCGCCGACGATAAACACGATGTCGCCCTGCTTGATGCTCAGGTTGATCGGCCCCAGGTGGAACGGCTCGCTGCCTTCCACTGGCGGCGGGCTGTAGCTCACGCCGCGCAGTTCCAGGCTGTGCACCTGCGGGTGGGGGGCTTCGCTGGCGTCCATCAGCAAGTGCGGTTCCGGCGATGAGAACCGGTCGGCCAGCTCGGTGATGCGCGCAAAGGCGATGCGCGCCTTGCCGATGATCGGCAGGTAACCCACCACGTGTTCCAGTGGGCCTTTCATGTACAGCAGCACCAGCACGAAACCGGTGATCACCGCCGGGTCCGGGTTGGGGCTGTAGGCTTGCAGCGCCAGGGCCAGGCCGATGACCACGAAGAACAGCATCGAGCCAAAGGTCTTGGCGACGATATAGATGTTTACCGAACGCACCTGGATATCGCTGATCCGGTCGGCGGTTTCCTGGATGCGGTGGGTGTTCATGCGGTAGCGCCGTGGCCGGTGGATACGCAGCTCCTTGGCCCCCGAGGCGATTGCCGAGTAGTAGCGTTGCAGTTCGTCCTCGAGGTCGCGGGCTTCGTCAAAGCCACGGATGCCCTTGGCCCCGGCGATGAACTGCACGCTGCAACCAATGGCGATGGCGACAATCATCAGCAGGAACATCGGCACCGACAGATACGCCAGGTAACCCAGGCAGCCGAGGGTTACGGTGGTGGCGATGGCCAGCGGGGTGAAGGCGAAGGAAAAATCGCTGATGGTATCGACGTCGTGGGTCAGCACCGGAATCAGGCGGTGCGAGCGATAACGTTCGATCTGTTCAATCGGCGCCGACAGCACCTTTTCCCCCAGCTCCTTGCGCAACGCCGCGATGATGCGCTGGCCGACATAGTTGGTGCCGATGTCGGACACGATTGAACTGGTCAGGGCCAGCACGCAGAGGGCGGCAAACGTCAGCACCACGCCCTGGGTCATGCCGGTGGAGGAGTGCAGGGCGTTGTTGATGGTGGCCAGCAAGAAGGTGATGGCCAGGCCACCCGCCATGCCCAGGGCGACGGACACCGTCACCAGGGTTCGAAAGGGTCTGAGCAATGCGAGCAGACCATTGAAGGCGCCGCGCTTGGGGTCGGTCATAAATACTTCCCGGAGAGTGAATAGAGGGGCTGGGCACACAGACCCTTACCCATGACAAACGAAGCATCGGGGCGAGTATTTAGCGCGGCGTGCCCGGCGGTGGCCGGCGTGGATAAATTGGCGGCGGGCTGGTTCGTTCTTGTGGTGTAGGCGCACGCGTACCGACGCAGCGCGCAGTCCATCCAGCGAGAGCGAAACAATGACGAAAAAGAATCTGGTGTACGTGTGGTCCCTGAGAAACGCCGCCGCCGACAAGGCCGGGCAGCCGGTGGCCTATAAGGACCACGAGCGTTACATGAAGTCGGTGCTGGAGTTTCTCGCGGGTTCGCTGAACGACACGCCGCTGGGCGAGGCCTACAACCTGGTCGGCGTGGTGTACGACGATGACGAGCAGAACCCACGGGACCAGCAACTGGTCAAGGATTACGGGTTTGCCTACCAACCTGGCCGCCAGTGGCTGTACCCGGCGGATCTGCGGGTGCAGGGCAATCTGGTCAACGACCTGTTGCTGAGCGTGCCGTCCACCTATCGCCGCTTGCCACGGGGCAGCGCGGAACACATCGCCGGCAAGCAAGACTTCGAACGCCGCCTGCATGACACGCTGGTGGAATTGAAGGCTGACATCGTGGTGCTCGATGGCCTGCTGGTGATCCTCGATGAGCTGGTGCGACCGGGTGCGCCATTTGCGCGGCGCATCATGAATATCCACCCGGGTATTACCCGCATCGAATCGCCTTACGAGCGTCGCGGCGCGTATGCCACGTGGAATGCGCTGTACGGCGCGCGCGGGCTGACCGTGACGGATTGGGCGACCAAGGCCACCACGCCGTCGGAGCCGCTGTACCTCACCGGCGCATCGTTTCATTACGTGGATAACGGCATTGATTCGGGGGAGGTGTTTCACGACGTGTTGAAGACGGAGATTTCGCCTGAGGACACGATTCTTGAATTGCGCTGGAATAACTTCAATAACAGCCTGTTCCCGGCGTTGCATGAAGGTTTGGAGCGGTTGGCAAAAATCTAAAGCGCACACAGTTCAAAATGTGGGAGCTGGCTTGCCTGCGATAGCGGACTATCAGTTATTGATGTGCAAACTGACCCACCGCTATCGCAGGCAAGCCAGCTCCCACAAAAGCCAGCCCCACATTCGGATATTCAGTGGCTCAAAGCTCGCGCACTACACGAAAACCTATCCAATCCCCTCGCGTCTGCGGGTAGATATTGTTGCGGTTGCCCGAACGCGAAAACACCGGCGCCTCGCCCCAGTCATTACCGCGAATAATGTAGGCCTCGCACGTCTGCTCCGACCAGGCGCTGCCATCGGTCGGCGCGCCCACATAGTTCTCGTGGTAGCAGTCGGCAACCCGCTCATAGACATTGCCGTGCATGTCATACATGCCAAACCCATTCGGCGCGTAGCTGCCTACCGGCGAGGAATAGCTGTAGCCGTCCGCCGGGCCGTAGGTGTTGGCGTGCTCGGCGATGCTGTAACCCTTGCCCGCGTCAAACGGGAACGGGAAGGGCCCCTTGGTTCCGGCCCGCGCGGCGTATTCGCGCTGGGCTTCGCTGACCATGTGGTACTGCTGGCCGGTCTTTTTCGACAGCCAGCTGACGTACTGCTTGATGTCGTCCATGTCCATGCACACCGCCGGCTGGCGCGGCCCTTGCGGGTAGCGCGGTTTGCTGGCGATGCATTCGCGGCCGGGGCGGGTGTCGCCGTTGGCGATCTTCACGCCGGTCTGGCGCACGTAGCTGTCCCACTCGCCAGCGGTGATATGGAAGCGGCTCATGGCGAAGGGCTTGGCGAAGGTCACGTCATGCATCGGGCCTTCGTCGGGTTCGCGGCCGACTTCGTCCTCGGGCGTACCCATGGTGAAAGTGCCGGCGGGCAGCACGACCATTTCCGGGCAGTCCTTGCAGTCCTTGAACACCTTGCCCGGCTGCGGTGTAGCGGCCTGGGCCAGGCCCGGCAACAGGGCACCGCACAGGGTCGCCAGCGTCAGGGCGGCCAGGGGTTTGAGTCGGGATGGAGTCATAGGGGCCTCTCGTCAAAGGGAAAAATGGGCGTCACAGGCGCGGGCTCAACAGGGCCATGAAGCGCTGGATCTCGTCGGAGGAATTGAGCAGGCCAGGCGCGGTGCGGATCACCGGGCCGGCATCGCGGTTCACCGCATCGATGACCACGCGCTGTTTCACCATGTAATCGGCGATGTCGTTGCTGTCCCGGTCCTTGACTCGGAAGAAGGTAAAACCGGCCGACAATTCAGGGCTGCGCGGCGTGACCAGTTCAATCTGCGGGTGGGCCAGCAGGTGCTCTTTCAATTCAGTGTTAAGGGCATGGATGCGCGCCTGCACCTGCGCCTTGCCCAATTGCAGGTGCAGCTTGAACGCCTCATCCGCCGCCCAGCGATGTTCGAACGCATGGAAGCCGCCGGGAGTCATGGTGGTGGCGAAGTTGGTGTCTTCGGAGAAGGTCGGCACCATCGGCGTGACGTATTTGTTCTGGCTGTCGCGGGCGCAGACCAGCCCGGTGCCGCGCGGGCCGAACATCCATTTGTGGGTGCCGGCGATAAAAAAGTCGCAGTGCATGTCCGGGAAATCGAGGTTTTCCACGCCAAAGCCGTGCACACCATCGACCACGTAAAGGATGCGGTCGTTGTCGTCGCGGTGGCGGTTGTGTTCATTGACCAGTTGGCCGATCTCGCCGATGGGCAGCTTTACGCCACTGCCGGACTGCACCCAGGTCATGCCCAGCACGCGGGTGTTGGGGCGGATATTGCGCTGGATCGTGCCGAGTACTTCGTCGGCCGAGATGCGGTTGGCGCTCTCGAACAGCTGGAACCGGCGCACTTGGGTGCCTTGCCTGCGCACGCGAAAATCCAGCACGTTCTGGGTCGCGTAATGCTCGTGCACGGTGGTGAGGATTTCCTGGTCGGCGCGCAACTGGATGCCGCCATAGATCATCGCCAGGCCCTCGGACGTACTGCCGGTGAGGGCGATCTGCGCGGGTGCCGCCTTTAAATAACGGCCGGCCCACTCACGCACCTGGCCTTCGCGTTTCCAGGTTTCCTCCAGGCCCCAATCCATCGCTAACCCGGGGTTGCGGTCGATCTGCTGGCGGTAGCGTTCAATCGCATCACGCACTGGTTTGGGGTGCGATGCCACCAGGAAATTCGAAAAGTGCAGGTAGCTCGGGTCCTGGTTGAACAGTTGCTTGAGGTCCGTCCATGGATGCTTTGTCGCAGGCGCGGCAGTGGCGGCCAGCGCCTCGGGCAGCAGCGGCAGGCTGGCGGCAAAGAGGCCGGCCTGCTTGAGAAACGTACGGCGGTCGGTCATGGACTTGCTTCTAGGTGATTAGCGATTGGCCAAGGGCTTGGCGGCTTTTTGTACCTGGTCCCAGACCCGCAGGAAGTTGCCTCCCCACAGCTTGGCAATATCGGCTTCGGAGTAGCCGCGCTGGATCAGCTCAGCGGTGACGTTGCGCACCTCGCCGACGTTTTCCCAGCCATCGATGCCGCCGCCGTCGTTGAAGTCCGACGCGATGCCGACGTGATCGATGCCGATCTTGCGCACGGTGTAGTCGATGGCGTCGCCCCAATCCTTGAGGCTGGCCTTGGGTTCTTCCTCGAGGATGCCGTACAGCCCCTGGGCGTACTGGCCGAATTTCTGCTCGGGCCAGGCGGCGATGATTGCGTCGCCGGGCATCAAGGCCATCGCCAGGTTGGGCAGCGGCGGCAAGTCGAAACGCACGCGCAGGGTGTTGAGCTTGTCCTGGGTCGGCTGGCTCAACGGGCGCAGGTACGCCGGGAAGCCGACGACTTGCACCACGCCGCCGCTGTGCTTGATCAGTTGCAGTTCCTTGTCGCTGAGGTTGCGCGGAATATCCACCGACGCCCGTGGCGCCGAGTGCGACGCGACCATCGGCGTGCGGCTCAGTTGCGCCACTTGTTCCAGGGCCTTGGTCGACATCTGCGACACATCGATGATCACCCCCAGGTCATTGAGGCGGTGCACGGCTTGCTGGCCAATCGGCGACAGGCCTTCAAGGGCATCGGTGGAATCATTGAAAAACGGCAGCGGCCGCGACGAATCGGACCAGGCGTTGTTGCCGATATAGCTGAAGCCGAACATGCGCATGCCGCGCGCCGCCCAGAAATCCAGCTGGTTCAAGTCATTGCCCAGCGGATAGGCGTTGAGCATGCTGATAAAGATCGCGAACTTGCCTTCGCCATGCAGGCGGCGGAAGTCGTCCGGGGTGTAGGCGATGCCCACCTGGTTGGGAAAGTCGCGGACCATGCCGGAAATGATCTTGTAGCGCACCTCCTGCTCGTGGCGGGCCTCTTCGACAAAACCCTCGGTGGGCTTGTGTGGCGCGTTGTCGCCGTTCCAGATTTCCGGCCAGCCGAAGATCGTCAGCGCCGCGCCCGACAAACGCCCGCGTGCCGCCTTGGCCAGGTCGAACTGGCCGCTGCCATCCTTGTCGGCCTCGCTGCCGACGCCGCCGAAATCCAGGGGCACGGTGATATGGCTGTCGAACGACAACAGGCGATCCTGCATCTCATTGGCCTGCTTGATAACCTCCAACGGGTAGCCGGCGTTGCCCCTGAACCAGTGATCCCAGGCCAGGAACCCGGCCCCGGCGCCGATGGCCAGTGCCAGCGGCAAGCCGATATACAGCGCCTTTTTCGAACGTGGTTTTGTCATTGCCATCTCAGTCAGTTGAGGCCTTTGCTATCAGGGAAGAACGAGCGCTGGGCGCAAAAATTTAGGCGCCTGGGGGCGCGCGGTAAATTTCCCCGGCCAGCAAACGTTCTAGCTCTGATTAAGCCGTTTCCTAAGGTAGACAATGACCATCTCTCGACGTGGGTTCATCGCAGGCCTGGCCCTGACCGGCGCGGCCGTGCCGGCGGCCTTTTATGCCCATCGCGAGCTGACGCGTGAAGAAGAGTTCCCGATCACCCCCGGCGAAGCCACGGTGGACCTGGCCGACACCGCCGGCCAGCACCTGGCGAACAGCTTGCGCGGGGTCTGGAGCCTGCGCCTGGAAGGCCGCGATGCCGGCCTCCAGGGCCTGCCGCTGCAAGGCCTGGAACTGCTGCTGGACATCGCCCCGCGTGGCCGTGGCCTGCGCGGTTACCTCGACACCGCCGCCAACCTGCGCGCGGCCGGTGAACCGCGCTATCGCATCCTCGGCGACCTGCTCACGGGGGAGGGCGCCACGCTCTATTGGCGCCTGATCGACCGCGACGCCCCCGGCGGCGTGCCCGCCTATGAATTCAAGATGACCCTCGACGAAGTCTGGGGCGTGTTCGGCAACGCCGGCAGCGGCACCCTCAGCGGGCAGATCCTCAACCTTGATCGTCCGCTGGCCCTGACCGAGCGCGACCACCGTTTCGTCGCGCACAAACAACTGTTCCCCGAAGCGCGCGAGCGCATTGGCCTTAATCCGCCGCTGCTGGCCTGGCTGATCTCCGCCGAACACCGCTTGTTTCACCAGCTCTGGCACGCCACCCGTGACCAATGGCACAAGCTCTCCGAAGAAAAGCGCGACGCCCTGCGTGGCATCGGCTGGCAACCCGGCCCGCGTGGCCAGGAGCGTGATGCACGGGGCAAACGCAAGGACCGCAACGGCTCGGGCATCGACTTCTTTTTTATGCACCGCCATATGCTCGGCACGGCGCGCTCGATGCAAGACTTGCCTTCCTGGCCGCAGTTTCCCGAGCCGCAGCCGGCGCTGGAGCGTGATCGCCTGGGCTTTGTGCGTTACTTCGACAACCACGACGGCTTCGCCTTGCCCCCCACCTGGTCGGCGTCGGGGGACGACGATTACACCCAGTGGGTCAGCGACATCAAGGCGGCCGAGACCTACCACAGCAATTTCCAGGTGTGGGAATCCCAATACCGCGACCCGCGCTACCTGGCCAAATTGACCCTGGGTCAACTCGGTTCCGAAATGGAACTGGGCTTGCACGACTGGCTGCACATGCGCTGGGCCTCGGTGCCCCGCGACCCGTCCAACGGCGGCCCGGTGCCGTTCGCCCGCGACCCCGCGGACTTTGCCGCGCGGTGGTATGCGGCGGAAAACGACTTTCTCGGCGACCCGTTTTCGTCCCATGTGAACCCGGTGTTCTGGCATTTCCACGGCTGGATCGACGACCGCGTCGAAGACTGGTTCCGTGCCCATGAACGCTTCAATCCGGGCGAAGTCAGCCGCCTTGAGGTCAACGGCGTGGCGTGGTTTGCGCCGGGGCGCTGGGTGGAAGTCGGCGACCCGTGGCTGGGCCCGGATACCCATGGTTGCAGCACCACGCCAGGGTTGCAGATGGGACGGTCGATGGAGATGGACCCGGAGACCATGAAACTGGCGTTGCGCATCACCTTTGGCACGGAGGATGACGTGCTGCAAGGGTTGTTCAAGCGGGTGCCGCAACGGCCCTGGTATGCGCGGCATTTGAAGGTGAAGCGGCCAGAGGCCTGATTGCGCTGCGCCCAACTACAACTTTTACGATGTCAATGAACCGCAGTGGGGCGTTAATGTGCTCACTGCGGTATCGGTCGTGTATCGCCTTTTGAACGGCGGCCGGTCGTGCTCTTCCCCTTCTGGTATTTGTAGGACTCACGCCTGCTGATGCTAGGAAAGATCTGTCTATACCCAAATTTAATAATCGAATAGTAGTTTGTTGTCTGGGTGAAAGCTCTTTGTCTGACAGCTATTTCTTTTTTTGTTGTTTATCGATAAATGAAAAGTTGAAATAAAGTTTATCTGGGTGCTTTGTAGGAAGCATCCTCAAAGCTCTGGCGAAAGTTCCCGTGCGTGGTTCAGGGGCTGGTAAAAAATATCCGGGATACTTCATTCTTGCAGCGACAGACATCGGTGCGGCAGGGGCAGACTATAAAGTCCCTCTTCGGCTGATTTATTAGTTCGCCATACGGCAAGGATGGGGTTATGACGCTCGATAGTTTTCAAAATGAAGTACCCAAGGCACGGGTCAATATCAAGCTGGACTTACATACCGGCGGCGCCCAGAAAAAAGTTGAGTTGCCCTTGAAGTTGATGGTGATGGGCGACTACAGCAACGGCAAGGAACAACGTCCGCTGTCGGAGCGGGGCAAGATCAATATCAATAAGAACAACGTTGACAGTGTCCTCGGCGAATTCTCGCCCGGGCTCAAACTGGTGGTGGAAAACACCTTGCCGGATGAGGCAGCCGACACCGCCGTCGAGTTGAGCTTCCAGCGCCTCAAGGACTTCGAGCCGGAGCAGGTCGCGCGGCAGGTCCCGCAGTTGCGTGCGCTCCTGGCGATGCGCAATCTGTTGCGCGATCTGAAATCCAACTTGTTGGATAACGTGACCTTTCGCCATGAGTTGGAACGCATCCTCAAGGACGATGCACTCAGTGATGAACTTCGGGCTGAATTGGCCGCCCTGGCACCGAGCCGTTAATTCACTTCTATGGGTCTAAAGGGAGATTTGACTATGTCCGTAGAACATTCAGGTTCTCAAAGCCACGGCAATGCCGTGATGTCGGAAAATAGTGGCGGCGTATACGCCGCACTGTTCAGTAAGATCAACTTGAGTCCCGTGATGGAGTTGGGTGGGCTTGAGGTGTTTCAAAATACCGAAGCGCTTTCCGAAGTATCTGTTGATGAACGGGTTACTGCGGCGATTAATGTATTTATGCAGTTGCTGAAACAGTCCGCCCATAAAGTCGAGCGCTTGGATAAGGTGCTGTTGGATGAACATATTGCCGCGCTGGACAGGCAAATAAGCCGTCAGCTCGATGCAATCATGCACCACCCGGACTTTCAACGCGTTGAATCTACCTGGCGAGGGGTGAAATCGCTGATCGACCAGACGGATTTCCGCCAGAACGTGCGCATAGAACTGTTGGATATCAGCAAAGAGCATCTGGTGCAGGACTTTGAAGACGCACCGGAAATTGCCCAGAGTGGCCTCTACCTGCATACCTACACCCAGGAGTACGACACGCCGGGCGGCGAGCCCATCGCTGCCGCCATCTCCAACTATGAATTCGACCGCAGCCCCCAGGACATCGCCCTGCTGCGCAATATTTCGAAAGTGGCGGCCGCTGCTCATATGCCCTTTGTGGGGGCTGTGGGGCCGGCATTCTTTGGCAAGGCGTCCATGGAAGAAGTGGCCGCGATCAAGGACATCGGCAATTACTTCGACCGTGCCGAATACATCAAGTGGAAGTCATTCCGTGACAGTGATGACGCGCGCTACATCGGCCTGACGATGCCGCGTGTGCTGGGGCGGCTGCCCTATGGTCCTGACACCGCTCCCGTGCGCAGTTTCAACTACATCGAAAGCGTCAAGGGGCCGGATCACCACAAGTACCTGTGGACCAACGCCTCCTTCGCGTTCGCCGCCAATATGGTCAAGAGCTTCATCGCCAATGGCTGGTGTGTGCAGATCCGTGGGCCGCAGTCCGGTGGAGCAGTGACGGAGTTGCCCATTCACTTGTACGACCTGGGCACTGGCAACCAGGTGAAGATTCCTTCAGAGGTGATGATCCCGGAAACCCGCGAGTTCGAATTTGCCAACCTTGGGTTTATCCCGCTTTCCTACTACAAGAATCGCGATTATGCGTGCTTCTTTTCTGCCAACTCCGCCCAGAAAGCCGCCTTGTACGACACCGCCGATGCCACGGCAAACAGCCGCATCAACGCGCGGCTGCCGTACATTTTTTTGCTGTCGCGCATCGCCCACTACCTGAAGTTGATCCAGCGCGAAAACATCGGCACCACAAAAGACCGGCGCCTGCTGGAACTGGAGCTCAATAAATGGATTGGCGGGCTTGTCACCGAAATGACCGACCCCGGCGATGACCTGCAGGCTTCGCACCCGCTGCGCGAGGCGAAGGTGACGGTGGAGGACATTGAAGACAACCCGGGCTTCTTCCGCGTCAAGTTGTACGCCGTGCCGCATTTTCAGGTGGAGGGCATGGACGTGAACCTCTCGCTGGTTTCGCAAATGCCCAAGGCCAAGGCCTGAGTCAATCGTAGGGAAACGATGCCATGAAGATCGATCGTCCACTGTGGGCCAGCGGCGTATTGCTGTCGGCGCAGCAATTCCAGCAACAGGCACGCTGGGAGGCCTGGGCCCACGAACAGCTCGCTCAGCTGAGCCTGGTGCACCCTTGGGGTGTCCAGGCGGTGGGGTTTGACCCGGACGCCTTGCGCCTGGGCAAACTCAAGGCCAGCCAATTGTGCGTACGGCTGCCTGACGGCACGTGGGTCGATACCGACGCTGTGGACCGCCTGCCGCCTGCCCTGGAGTTGGCACCGTTGTCGGCGGATCAAGCAGTGCTCGTGCACCTGGCGTTGCCGCTGGAACAGGCCAATGGCAACAACTGCCAGTTTGACAGTGGCAACCCCGACCGGCCGACCCGTTATCGCCAGGACTGGCGTGAAGTCCAGGATCTCTACGCCGATGAGAAGCAGTCCATCGGCGTGCTGGAGCACACCCTGAGCCTGCGCCTGCACAGTGATGACAACGCCGATTACGTCACCTGTCCCGTTGCACGCCTGGCCCCCGACGGGCAGGGCACCTGGGGCCTTACCCGGTCTATGTGCCGCCGCTGCTGAGCTTTGCGGCGCATCCAGGCTTGCTGCGCCAGTTGGACAACCTGTTGACGCAATTGGCCGCCAAACGGCTACGGCTCATGGGCATGCGACGTGAGAGCAACCAACGCATGGCCGACTTTGCCGTGGCCGACGTTTCGTTGTTCTGGCTGCTCAATGCGCTGAATACCTATCAGCCGGTCCTGGCCGATCTGCGGGACTTTCCCGCCAGGCACCCCGAGCAGGTCTACGGGGAACTGATCAAGCTCGCAGGCAGCCTGCTGACGTTTTCGTTGGAACACGATATCGACAAGGTGCCGGCCTACCGTCACGGCGAGCTGGAAGCGGTGTTCGCGCCGTTGATGAACACCATTTCGTTGTTGCTGGAAGCCAGCCTGCCGTCACGGGTGGTTGCCCTGGAGCTGGAGGTGCACGGCGCCAATCGTTGGCAGGTCAAATTGAACGACCCGCGCCTGCGCGAGCGTGACGGCGCCGATTTCTACCTGTCGGTGCGCAGCCGCCTGCCGGCTGCGCAGTTGCAAGAGCAGTTCCCGCAGCTGTGCAAGGTCGGCACGCCGGACGACGTCGATTACCTGATCAACGCGGCACTCGACGGTGTGCCCTTGCTGGCGCTCGCTCATGTGCCGGCGGCGATTCCACTGCGGCTGGAAAACCAGTATTTCGCGCTCAATTTCGCGCATCCGAAAGGGCAGGCGGTATTGGCCGAAGGGGTGTGTGCGTTCTACGTCCCCAGCACATTGGTCGAGGTCAAACTCGAACTGTTTGCGGTGTTGCGCACATGAGCCGGGCCAATTCGAACGGGCGCAGTGTGTTGCCTGTGGACACCGATGAGCTGTTGCAGGACACCTATCTACTGGTGGTCGAGTTGCGCCAGGGCGCTTGCGCCGAGGGGCAACCGCAGTTGTGGCCGCTTTGCGTCGAGCAGGTCGAACGGGTGCGGCAGCGTCTCGCAGCGGTGGGCATGGCGCCGCGCGCCATCGACTACATCTCCCACGCGCAATGCGCGTTGCTGGACGAGACGGTGCTTACCTTTGTGCAAAAAGACGATCAGGCCGCGTGGGCGAAACCGCTCCAGGCCGAGTTTTTCAACCACCATCAGGCGGGCGAATTCTTATACGAGGACATGCAGGCCGTATTAGGCGAACCCGCGCCTGATCGGCAGGTGCTGACGGTTTTCCAGCGCGTGCTGATGCTCGGGTTCCAAGGCCGTTACCGTGACCCGAACGACCCCGAACGCGAGCGCCTGTTGAACGCGCTCAATGCCCATGTCGCGCCCTTGAGGCCCAGCCAGGGCCTGATTACCCAGGCGCGTGGTGGCGTGGGCGCGGGGCTGGGCTGGCTGCAATCGCCGTTGCTGCATGTGCTCGCTGCCGCCGTGGTGTTGGCGGCGATGTGGTGGGGGTTGAATCAACTGCTGAGCGATACGGTGGTTTCGCTCTTGCCTGATCAAGCGTGAGGGCCAGATGAGCATCACTTCTCACCGAGTGCTCGTGTTGTGGGCTGGGGGATTGCTCCTGGCGCTGCTGGCCATCGTTCCACTCACCGTCTGGGCGCGCACCACCGGGGTATTGCTCGGGCTGGGTGGCATCGGCTTGGCCTGGGTCGCCGTGAACCGCAGGGCAGCCGCATTGCGCGCATCCGTGCAGCTTGACGATACGGCCGCCTTGCCAGCAGCGTCCTTCCCGCATCCGGTGCTGCTGGTCTGTGGTGATGGGCTCGATGCACTGTTCGGCCCAGCCTGCGCCGATCGGTTGGTCTTGCGGGTGATCCCGTCGGGTTGTTATGTGCGCGTGCCAAGCCTGGAACAATTGCCGGCGATCAGCGACGCCATCCTCGCATTGCGTCCCGGTTGGGGGGCTCAACTGTGCGTGATGTTTGTCGTCAACCCCAGTGCCCATGGTGACAGCGCTGCGTTGCTGGGCCGGGTGCGAACCTTTGGCTACCAGGCTGCCCTGGTACGCAAGCGAGGGATCGCGCTGCCGCTGTTGCTGGTGAGTTACCTGCAAACCGTGCAAGGCGCTGATCCGTGGTTCAGTTGGGAGCGGGGTGAGGCCCAGCCTTGCGCCCGGGATAACAACCAGTGCGCCACGCTGGACGAGTGGCAGCAGCAAGCCGTTGATACGCCCACCCGCGCCGCACGACTGCACGCCTGCGTTCAACTGAACAGTGTCGCGCAGTGGCTGCACGAGGGGGTGTTGCCCAGCCTCGGTCAGCACGACACGGATGCAGCCTGTGTGTGTGCGATCAAAATGCTCCCGGCGCTTACCCATGGGGTGGAAGGGAACCTGTGGTATCAATGGCTTGCACAGAAGGTGGCGCTGGTCGACAGCCGGGTGAGCGATGCGAGCGCGGCATTGCCCTTTCCTGATGAATTGCTCAGCGTGTTCAAACGCAGCCCCGCGTACACGTCGCTGCAACGGGCAAGCGTGGTGGCGGTGTGGTTAGGGGTGATCGCCAGCGCCGTTGCCCTGGCCAGCTCCGCTTGGCAGAACACGCTCTTGCTACGCCAGGTCAGCGATGACCTGCGCCGCTATACCTCGATCCCGCCACCGACACACCGTGAACAACGCGCGTTCCTGCTCCGTGAAGACGCCATCACCGCACTGCGTCATGCGGCCCGGCGCCTGGACACCTACTACCGACAGGGCGAGCCCCTGGCCTTGGGGCTGGGCCTGTATCGCGGCGAGCATTTGCGCGCGCCTTTGCTGGCCGTGCTGGCTACACATGTCGAGCCACCCCTGACTGCCTTGCCCACGGGGCCGGCCCGCGTGGTGCGGCTGGACAGTCTTTCGCTGTTCGCCAGCGGCAGCGCCCGGCTCAAGCCGGGTTCGACCAAGGTCCTGATCGACGCACTGGTCGGCATCAAGGCGCAACCAGGACTGCTGATTGTGATCGCCGGGCACACGGATGCCACCGGCGATGCGCAGAACAATCTTCGCCTGTCCTACGCCCGCGCCGCTGCCGTCCATGGCTGGATGCAGCAAATGGGCGGGCTCCCCGACAGCTGCTTTGCGGTGCAGGGTTTCGGCGCCAGCCAGCCGATTGCAAGCAACGACACTGACGCGGGGCGAGCAGCCAACCGCCGCGTCGATATCCGTCTGGTGCCTTCGGCGGGGGCGTGTTCGCACCCGACGCAGGCACCCGACAGGCAACCCCCTGTCGCCTATCGCGACGTTTGATTCCCAAGAAAAGGAGCTTCACATGGCTATTCCCGTTTACCTCTGGCTACAAGACGACGGCGGTGCACACATCAAGGGTTCGGTGGATGTGCAAAAGCGCGAGGGCAGTATCGAAGTGATCGCCCAGGACCACAGCCTGTACATCCCGACGGACAACAACACCGGCAAGTTGACCGGTACGCGGGTGCATACCCCGTTCCTGTTCTGCAAGGAAATCGATGCTTCCAGCCCGTACCTCTACAAAGCGGTCACCACCGGGCAAACCCTCAAGAGTGCCGAGTTCAAGTGGTACCGCATCGACGATGCGGGGCAGGAGGTCGAGTACTTCATCACCAAGCTGGAGCAAGTCAAGGTGGTGAAGGTCGCGCCGAAAATGCATGACGTCAAAGACCCCGGCAAGGAGAAACACAACCACCTTGAGCAGATCGAGTTGCGCTACGAGAAGGTCACCTGGACCTACAAGGACGGCAACATCATTCACTCCGATGCCTGGAGCGAACGCCAAAGCGCTTGATGGCGGTGATCGGTTGGGCGTGCTTGCGCGGGCGCTCAACCGAACACATCACGCTTCAAGACGGATGACACAACCAGCCCCTTGGCGAGGACGTATTTTGTATGGCTCATCACTCCACCCGTTTGCTGCGACGACTCAATCCCTACTGTGCCCAGGCGTTGAGTGCGGCAGCCTCGTTGTGCCACGGCAGTGCGCACGCGCAGATCACCATCGAGCACTGGCTGCTCAAGCTGCTGGGCCAGGGGGAGGGCGACCTGACCGTCATCGCGCGGCGTTACGAATGGGATATGGACGCGCTGTGGCATGGCTTGCTTGAACACCTCGACAGCCTGCCACGCAGCATGCAGGGCAAGCCGCAGTTGTCCGAGCCTTTACAGCAATTGATCAGGAATGCCTGGCTGCGCGCCTCGCTCGACGACAACAACGACAGCCTGCGCTCGGCGCACCTGCTGGGGGCCTTGATGGAAACGCCCAGCCTGTTGGCATGCGAAGCCGCATGGCCATTGCTCAGTCTCAGTCAGGCGCAACTGCAGTGCTTGATGGTGCTGCTGGACCAAACGTCTGAGGAGCGCCCCGAGTTGAAGGGTGTCACTGAACCGCTAGCCATTGAGCCGCCGCAAAGTACCGCGGGGCAGGCAACGCTCGACCGGTTCACCCAAGACCTCACCGCCAAGGCTGCACAAGGCAAGATCGACCCGGTGTTTGGCCGTGACGAAGAAATCCGCCAGGTCATCGACATCCTGAGCCGGCGGCGGAAAAACAACCCGCTGCTGGTGGGCGAACCCGGGGTTGGCAAAACGGCCTTGGTGGAAGGCCTGGCCTTGAACATAGCCCAGGGGCGCGTGCCTGACAGCCTCAAATCAGTCTGCGTACGCACCCTGGACCTGGGCTTGTTGCAAGCAGGCGCCGGTGTCAAAGGTGAGTTCGAGCAACGCCTGAAAAACGTCATCGATGCCGTGCAACAGTCCGAGATCCCCGTGCTGTTGTTTATTGACGAGGCCCATACCCTGATCGGCGCCGGCAACCAGGCCGGCGGTGCCGACGCAGCCAATCTGCTCAAGCCGGCCTTGGCCCGTGGCGAATTGCGCACCATCGCCGCGACCACCTGGAGTGAATACAAGCAGTACTTCGAGCGCGACGCGGCCCTCGAAAGACGCTTCCAAATGGTCAAGGTCGATGAGCCGGACGACGCCAACGCCAGCCTGATGCTGCGCGGCCTGAAGTTGCGCTACGCCAGCCATCATGGCGTGCATATCCAGGACGCGGCGGTGCAGGCTGCGGTGAGCCTGTCGCGGCGCTACCTGACTGGGCGTCAACTGCCGGACAAGGCGGTGGACCTGCTGGATACCGCCAGCGCCCGTGTGCGCATGAGCCTGGACTGTGAGCCGCAAGCGCTTGTGCGTCTGCACGCCCGTTGCATGGCATTGGAGTTGGAGCGCCAGGCACTGGAGCAAGACCAGGCCCTAAGTGGCGAGAGCGTCGATGAACGCCTGGCATTGATTGACGCGCAGTCTGCTGATTTGCAACGTGAGTACACCGCACTGGAACAGCAACACCGCCAAGAACTCGCCCTGATCAAGCAACTGCTTGAAGCGCGCCAAGCGCAGCCGTTGCAGCGGGACACATGTGCGCAGTTGCAACAACAACTGCACAGTATTCAAGGCGCTCAGCCGTTGCTGTCATTGGATGTCGATGTGCGCAGCGTGGCGCACGTCGTTGCCGATTGGACCGGGGTTCCGCTGGGCAGCCTGCTCAAGGACGAACAAACCCACCTCTTGGCGCTGGAACAACAATTGGCGCAACGCGTGATCGGCCAGGCCCCAGCGCTCAACGCACTGGCACAACGGCTGCGCGCGGCCAAGACCGTGCTGACCCAGGAGCATGCGCCGCTGGGGGTATTCCTGTTGGTGGGCACCAGCGGCGTGGGTAAAACCGAAACCGCCCTGGCCCTCGCCGACAGCCTGTTCGGCGGTGAAAAATCACTGATCACCCTCAACTTTTCCGAGTATCAGGAAGCCCACACCGTCAGCCAACTCAAAGGCTCGCCGCCCGGTTACGTCGGCTACGGCAAGGGCGGTGTCCTGACCGAAGCCGTGCGGCAGCGGCCCTACAGTGTCGTGCTGCTGGACGAAGTCGAAAAGGCCCACCGCGACGTGCTCAACCTGTTCTATCAAGTGTTTGATCGCGGCTTCATGCGCGATGGCGAAGGGCGCGAGATCGACTTTCGCAACACCGTCATCCTCATGACCTCCAACCTCGGCAGCGATTTGCTGCACAACTGCTTGCACGCCCAACCCGACGCCCCCGACAGCGTGCTGCACGAACAACTGCGGCCAATCCTGCGGGAGCACTTCCAGCCGGCGTTGCTCGCACGGTTCCAGACCTTGATCTATCGCCCGCTGCAAGCCGACGCCCTCAAACGCATCGTAGCGCTCAAGCTGGCCCAGGTGGCCAAGCGTCTGCGCGTGCACTACGACCTCGACTGCCGGCTCGGCGACTCACTCAACGACGCCCTGGTTGCCGCCTGCCTGCTGCCGGACACGGGGGCACGCAACATCGACAGCCTGCTCAACGAGCAGATCCTGCCCGTACTCAGCCAGCAACTGCTGGAAAGGCGGGCGGCGCAACAGCGCTGCCAAAGCGTATGCCTGGAATACAGCGAAGCAGACGGCATCAGCCTGAGCTTCACCGATGGCGATCCCGAATCTCAAACCGCCGTCATGGAGGCCTGAAGATGAGTGTTTTCTTCGATCACAGCCGGCACACAGTGTGGGTGAGCAAGGTTGCAGCGCAGCTTGACGTCTTGGCCTTTGAAGGCAATGAACAGCTCAGCCAGCCATTCACTTACTGCGTTGAATTCACCAGCCCCGACCTCGACCTCGCCGCCGACTCCATGCTTGGCAAAACGGCCAGCTTCAGCCTGCACGCCCCACCACAAACGCTGCCGTTGTTGAACGTCACCCCACCCAAGATCAAACCGTTGCGCACCCTGCACGGCGTGGTCACCCACTTCGCGCGCCAGTCCGGCTCCAACGACCAGGCCACCTACACACTCACCCTACAACCCCGAATCGCCCTGCTTGAACGCGGCCGCCAGTTCCGTATCTACCAACACCAATCCGTGCCCGAAATCGTCGAACACATCCTGCGCACCCGCCACGGTTTTGAAGGCCAGGACTTCCTGTTCAACCTCAAGCGCGACTACCCCCGGCGCGAACACGTCATGCAATACGGCGAAAGCGATCTGGCCTTCATCAGCCGATTGCTGGCCGATGTGGGCATCTGGTATCGCTTCACCAGCGACGAACGCCTGCGCATCGATGTCGTTGAGTTTTTCGATAGCCAGCGCGGTTATCAGTTCGACGTTGAGCTGCCACATCGCCCGCAATCCGGGCTCGGCAGCAGCGGGCAGGACGGTGTGTGGGCGTTGCAATCCAGCCACCAGGTCGTAGAGCAACACGTCAGCGTGCGCGCCTACCACCATCGTGACGCCAGCGCCCAGCTCAACGGCGAGATCGACCACAGCCGTGGCGCCACCACCACCTACGGCGATGCCTACCACTACGCCGAACCCTTCACGGTCCTCGGCAATAGGCTGGATGAAAACGAAGACTTGCCAAGTGAAAGCGGCTACTTCTACGCACGCCTGCGCCACGAGCAGTACCTGAACCAGCAAACGCTTTTGAGTGGAATCAGCAGCAGCGCCACCCTTGCGCCGGGGCAGGTCCTCAAGATCAGCGGCGGCGCGCTCCAGGCCTTCAAGCCCGGCGCAGTCATTACCCGCCTGACCACCAAGGCCGCGCGCGACAGCAGCTTCGAAGCCACATTCGAAGCGATTCCCTATTCAGAAACCGTCTGCTTTCGCCCAGCCCCAACAGACAAACCGCAAATCTCCGGCACCGTCCCGGCCCGCGTCACCAGCCCCCAGGCGAACGACCCCTACGCCCATATCGACCTCGAAGGCCGCTACCGCGTGAGCTTCCGGTTCGACCGCGATACCTGGAAACCCGGCGAAGAAAGTCTCTGGCTACGCCTGGCACGCCCCTACGCCGGCGACACCCACGGCCTGCACCTGCCCCTGATCCCCGGCACCGAAGTCGCCATCGCCTTCGAACAAGGCGACCCGGACCGCCCCTACATCGCCCACGCCCTGCATGACAGCCAGCATGTGGACCACGTGACCCTGCGCAACTACAAACGCAACGTGCTGCGCACCCCGGCCAACAATAAGTTGCGCATGGACGACACGCGGGGGCAGGAGCACGTCAAGTTGAGTACGGAGCACAGTGGCAAGAGCCAGTTGAATTTGGGGCATTTGGTGGATGGCCAGCGCCAACCGCGAGGGCAGGGTGCGGAGTTGCGCACTGACGGGCATGCAGCGGTGCGTGCTGGCAACGGCATTTTCATCAGTGCCGATGGCCAGCCCAAGGCGCAGGGGCAGATGCTGGAAATGAGCGCGGCGGTGGCGCGTCTGCAGCAAGCAGGTGAGCAGTTGGAGGGATTGTCTGCTGATGCCAGCGCCGCGAGTGCCGACCCCGCCGATGTGCAAGCGCAATTGAACTTGCTCAAGCAAGACCTGGAACAACTGCAATCGTCCGTGTTGCTGCTCAGCGCCCCCGAAGGTGTCGCCCTGACCAGTGGGCAGCACTTGCAGCTGGCTGCGCAGCACAACCTGATGGTCAACGCCGGAGCCGAGGCGGATATCAGTGTGCTCAAACGGCTGTTTATCGGGGTGGGGCAGGGCGTCAGTCTGTTTGTGCGCAAGGTGGGTATCAAGTTGATTGCCAACGCAGGCCCTGTGCGTGTTCAGGCACAGAACGACAGGCTGGAACTGATCGCGCGTCATGGAATAGACATCACCAGCACAGATGACGAAATCCGTATCACTGCCAAGAAGAAAATCACTCTGAATGCTGGCGGCAGTTACATCACCCTGAATCAAAGCAGCATCGAATCCGGCACTCGAGGCGACTTCAATATCAAGGCTGCGGACTTCCAGTTTCTGGAGCCTGCTCGGCAGTCGCTGGACATACCTCAGCCCCCTCAACTGACCGAGCATAAATCCGTGTCCTCCGGGCTTACGGGTTTCTCTGGCTGATCCCTTTGCGAAACCAGGAGTGAACCACCTTATGGCCAACTTGTTTTCCCGGTTTTTCGAGCTCTTCAACCCCGCTCGAAACACACCGATTTACTTGCCCGACTTGCCCACTGCAGAGAGTCGCTCTACTCAGTCAGATGCGCGCTCGTCAACACCGTTGCCACTGAAGAACTGGAGCCATCCCTTCAAGGATAAAACCCATCCGATTCTTCAATTGACCCAACTGGCCAAGGCCGCAGCGGGTTACTACCCCGTGGGCCGCAACGGTTTGTGGCACGGCGGCGTGCATTTCGACGGCGGCACCGCAGGAACTCTGGATCAATCCGGGGTGCATTGCCTGGCCGATGGTGAGGTCGTGGCTTATCGTATCGATCAGCACTCGCCCACCACGACCTACTTCTTTGAAAAACTGACCGTACAAAAGCCGTTTTCACGCAACTTCGTGTTGGTTCGCCACTGCCTTGAAGCACCAAAAATCGAGGGTAACCCAGATACCCCACCAAACCTGGTCTTCTACAGCCTATATATGCACTTGCGCGACTGGGCGGTGTACCAGACGGATTCAGCTATCGCGCGGCCAGGGTTCTGGCCCGAAGCGCAGACGCGCCGGGTCAAGGTCACGGTAAGTGATGTCCATGCCGATTATCCCGGTCAGCAAGGTCTGAATGTTTACGGCCAGACTCGGCGTGGCAAGGCGCTGGCCATGCTGCTTCGGGGCGCGGAGGTGATGGTCGGCGGCGAGGGGGAATACCGTAAGTTGGAGGGCAGCGATGGGCCTGAGGTGCTGAAAGACGCGGAGGGTCGCCTGCAAGGTTATGTTGCCCATGAGTATCTGGTTCCGTTTGGTGGGGGAGAGTATCGGGTCAAAGCCAGTTCACTGAATGTCCGGGCCGAAGCGAGTGCCAATAGCCGCGTCCTGATGCGCTTGCCCCAGGGCACGGAAGTCTGTGTCAGCGGTGAGGGCACCTTCCGCAAATTGGAGCGTGTGAATCAGTATGTTCACTTCGATTCCTTGGAGGGGGCACGCGAACCAGTAGCGGATCGCATCACCGTCCTTGACCCGCCTGTCGCCATCAAGGCCGCCGATTTGGTGGGGCACATCGGCCTGTATCAAGACTGTGCAGCCGATTACCCAGAAGAAAAACTGCATCTGGAAGTGTTCAGCAGTGATGATGTTGAAACGTTCATCGACGATTGCCGCGTCTGGGCCGGGCGATTGCCAACGACCTGCAAAACCGGGCTGAAACTTGCCAAGGGCAGCGTTGTGGTGGCGCATCAAGCGTCTTTCAGCGCAACCCAACCACCGACCCTGAACGCGGCCAGCACCGCGAGCGATGCCGATTTATGGGTGCCCAAAACCCTACTGAACGGGCTCCCTGCCGAGAAAAAAATCCAGGTAGCGGCGATGCCGGGTCGCAAGGCTTGCAACTGGTATCGGCTGGAAGGCCTGCTTCACGACGCAGACCGTAACCTGCTGGACGGTTGGGTTCGCGAAGAGGTCGGCGTCACCCCATGGGTCAGTCCCTGGTCATGGGACGGCTTCGAGGTGATCTTCAACTACGACACGCCTCGCCAGTCCCTTTCCTCCTTTCTCCGGGTGGCAAACCGTTTAAACCCTGAGCAAATCGAACGTCATGGTGCCTTGGCAGACATGGCGGATAGCGGCCCGCTCAAGACGCGGCTCTACGACATCATCGACCGCAACCGTGATGGGAGCATGGGCGCCGAAGAGTTGCAGGCCGCGATGGTGTTACCAGCGCATGCACAGTCACTGGCACAACTGATCATCTTTTATGAAAGCGAGTGGCGCCATACCCCGAGTAGGTGGGATGGGCTGGACGAGATATTGGGTCATAACGGCTCGACACCGCAGTTGAATTGGGTGGCGGAGAAGGGGCGGATCAATGCGATGAGTTGGTGGGATGAAGTCGCGGCTGGGGTTGGGCTGCCGGGGCATGGGCAGGTTTATCATTTGCATCCGGTGGGGTTGCTGGGGAAGTTCTACACAGACAGACGAAGAATCACAGTAGACCTATTAGAGAGGATAACTGGTAAGTCCGGCGGTTGGTTCTCCGGAAAAGGCGGAGGTCGTACGTTTGCTGAAGTATTTAAAGAAAAGTATCCGCGAATATATAACTACGATAAAGCCAAGTTTGTTAGTGAGCTGAATGAGGCGCTTGAACGTTACGGGATTGTAACGGCGCATCAGCAGGCACACTTTGTTTCGCAATGTTTTCATGAGTCTGCTGCCTTCGAAACGACAGTTGAGTTTGGTTCCGGGATGCAGTATGACCCTGGGCGGCATGCTGGCGCAGTGGCTAACGGAAATACAAAGGTTGGTGATGGGCCGAAGTACAAAGGTAGAGGGTTGATTCAGTTGACGTGGAAGAATAACTATGCGGCCTACTCTAGTTACAGAGGGGTTGATTTCGTAGAGGGCCCGGAAGCGCTAGCTGAAAGTATGTTCAATGCAATAGACGTGTCGTGCTGGTATTGGCGATATAGCGGAGCTGTTAGCAAGAAGCATGATGCGCGGGGTGATATTAATATTTTGATAAATCATGAGCCTGATAACGTTCAGCTTATAACTCGCGCAGTGAATGGCGGTGACAACGGGCTGCATGAGCGTGTGAAAATATATGAGGCTATTCGGAAAGAGTGGAGGCTGTTATGAAGCCGGTTGTAACGTATGCATTTAGAGTTTGCGGAGCCGTATGTTTTTATGTTTTTTCATGTGCAAGCTATGGACGAGTAGAGTTGCCAGTCATTGACGTGATTAGCCCTGTGCCGCTCTTGTTGTCTGTTTCCGAAAAGGGAGAAACGTTTGCAGTGTCCCCATCAAAAAAATTCATGCGCGATATTTTTGAGATGTACGAGGATGTGTATGTTGAAGACCTAACGGGTGATGGTGTGGCGGAGGTGTTTTTTCGTCTGGAAAGCCGAGGTGTTAATGCCTGCTACAAGGTGTTGACTTATATGGAGCGGGATAGATCTCTAGGTGAGTTATTATTTTCTGGGGGTGAGTTGTGCAATTACAGGGTTGAGAATGGCCGCGTTATTAGCGCTTATAAAAATGGCGCTGTATGGGTTGAGGATGCCTATTTTTTCCGAGATGGAAAGTTTTTTATTGAACGCTCGGACAGCTGTGTTGGGTGCGGAGAGGTGACGCGCAGAGCTTACCGGCATGATAGTTCCTTTTTCAGCTTCTTAGTGTCTGACAATATGGATTTCGAGGGGAGAGTTCCATTTGTCGCTGAAGTGAAGTCGCAGAGGGCGTGGATTTTTTCCTCACCAGAGGCTGCGGTGCCAACTGATAGATATTTGAAGGTGGGAGATAAAGTTACTTTTTTGAATGTTGAGAGTGTACGCGGGCAGGAATGGGTTGAATTCAGGTTTTCAGAAGATTCCAGCCCTGAGGGGTGGTTGAAATGTAGCGATGTTGGTGGGTGTGATTTTGGTTGATTTAATGCCGTGAGGTTGGAGTGCTGGGTTCGCTGTAGATATTAATCCACAGCTTTTTAGAGTGCTATTTCAATTGGTTTGTAGGCTGTTTTGTGTTTTTGAGATTCAGGAAGCATGATGTCGGTAGTGGAGTGCTCGAAAGTTTTTAAGGTGCTCCAGTTGCAGTTGGCGCTTGATCTGTAAAAGTGGGGTTGGCTGGTCTGTCTGAGCGATAGTAATAAGAGAGAGGTGTTGCGCAGGTTTTCTTTCGTTGCTGAAGGCGTGAGCGTAAAAGATGTTGAAACTTCTATTGTTTTTCTTTTTCTGTGCTTGGGCGCTTCCTGCAATTGGGGGTGAGCACTTATGTGCTGGCATTGGCAGTGGGCTTGCATATCGACCAGTAGAGTTTAACGGAGTTGTTGCATGCTTTGTATACGTGGAAATGCCACAGGAGAAATAAGGACAGCTGTCGCGAGACCCAGATGGTATTGCAATTTACTGAGTGTCTAAATCTGAGGCGCGGATGCTTGTTTATGATCTTCCATATGCCGGGACAAAGGGAGTGATCAATGATGTGTTTGCTTTTTCTGTTGCTGATGCAAGTGAGAAGGTTCTGTTTGTAGTTCATAGCGTTGAGGCGCCGATGTCTTGGGATGCTGTAAGCGATATTCACGATGTGGCTGTGATTAGGGCTCAAGCCGGACGACTTGTTAAAGATGAAAAACTTTCTCGTTTTTTTTTGGGGGCTTGGGCGGGAACTTGCTTGATATGCATGTGAAAGGTGGTTGCGTATACCCCTATAAGGAAAGGAGGGCGGTGGCTGGTGCTGTGCGCTCTCTGTTGTTTGATTTTATATGTGCGTCTGTCTCGGTAGTTGGTGTGGTTCAAGAAAAAGCGTTTCTATATGGGGGTGATGTGGAACCCTCCGTGCAAGATCCTAAAGGCATGTACTTGATAAAAGGGGACAAGGTGATGCTTGAAGACTCAACGGCAGGCTGGTGCAAGGTTTCGTATTTAGGGGGCGGGATGGAAATCAAGCGATGGATGCAATGCAAGTCAGTGATTTTCGGTAAAAGCTAAGTGTCCAGCGATGTAATCGATGGTTATTGCTTGGTCTAGTCAACTCTCTAATTTCTATTGGTCGGAAGTATCCATGAAAAACATCATCCGCATCGGCGATAAAACAACCAGTGGGGGCACAGTCCTATTAGGCTCTACCACGATGATTTTCAGAGGCCTAGGCGCGGCGCGGCAAGGCGATGTCGTAAGTTGCCCAATCCCTGGTCATGGCCAAACGGTGATTGCCGAGGGCCATCCTGCGTTTCGTGACCGCGGTCTTCCAGTGGCCTTCGATGGACATCGATGTGCTTGCGGCTGCGCCTTGATTTCGTCACTGCCTGCTGTGAGTGCGCGTTAGTCATGCCAGTCAGGTTGGATCAAGTACCTGCACAGGCTTCCAGACCCGTTCGTCCGGGGAGATGGTTGTGGTTTGCAGGATTACCGCTGTTTCTGCTCTTGCTTGGTGTGGGTGGGGTGTCTTTATTCGGCGCTCAACTTCTGCATCAGCGCCCGATCAATTTTTTGGGGTTGGCAGTGGGTGTTCCACTGCTTGGTTGGTGTCTGTTGGGATTTGGACGTGTCTTCTTGTACGTGGGTCAACAACAAGTCGCCGATGGTTGGGATATGGCGCGTGAAGAGGATCTTGCTCACAAGCTCCGGCGTGGTCGGTGTGCTCAATGGGTGTTGGCTGCAAGTCATCACTTCGTCGCGGGTAGCATCGAAGACGCTTCAGGCCTGAGGCTGCAAAAGGCGCTGACGCAAGTACTTGCTGACCTCGCACCGGTTCTGGAGCAGGTGCCTGGGGAGGTGCCATTGGCTGTGCTATTCGAAGTCGAGAGTGCTTTGCCGCAAGTCGTATCGCGACAAGCATGGCGACAAGCGTGGAGTCTTTCCGGAATTCGGCAGTCGGTGGTTTCCGTTCAGGGGAGCGGGTTGGATGCCTTGGACTATTGGCTGGATCATCGCATTGCAGATCAGGCGCTGCTCTTTGTGGTATCGATTCAGTTCATGCCGCAACAGCCGGAAGGCAAGGCAGAAGTGGCGGCTGGGATCTTGTTCGCCAATCGCAGGACGTACCAAGCATTGCCCTGTAAGGCCTGCCTGCATCGACCGGAACAAGCGCGTGAGGCAAACGCCGATGCTTTGTTTTATGCCGCGCGCCAAGCACTGGAGTGGGTGCCGTTGAATGCGCAATCCATCGAGCAGATTTGGCGAGCGGGGGTTGATACGGAGGGGGGGACGCAGTTGTTTTCGGTATTGGAAAAAATGCCGATTCAGGCAACACACAAGCAAAGGATTAACGACCTGGATACCTCTCAGGGTAATCCAGGCAGGGCATCAGCTTGGCTGGCGATTGCGGCAGCAACGCAGGCCATTGAGTGCGGTGTCGGATCGCAGTTCATCTTTAGTGGTGACGGCAACGGAGCGCAAGGGCTCTGGTGCACGGTCTTGACACCGATGGGATCATTTTCGAAGTAGGACTTTCGGATGCAGTTTCGACGGATTGTTTGGTTGGTGGTTGTATTGGCCGCACTGCTGTTGGTCGGTGCGGTATTGGGCATGTTGATATGGCGTTATCCGGAGATAGTCGGGATGCGGCCCGGTAGTGTTGGGCAAACCACCGGTTTGTGGCTGAGCGCGGCTATGACTTTTCTCTTGATGGCGTTCTTGATGGCTTACCATTTTCTGGGCCATCAGTTGGGGCGCTCGGTTTATCGGCGACAGGCGGCAGACGACTTGCCCGAGCCCGAACAAGCTGCGGTCGCTCAGCGCCTTGACGCGCAGAGTGCGCAGTGTGTCGACCGGTTGAAAAAGCACTTGCAGGCTCGTTATGGTTTTTTCTGGCGTCGAAGGGTACGTCTGATGTTGGTTGTGGGTGAGCCCGACCACATTGAAGCTATCGCCCCCAATCTTGGCGTGCAACGTTGGCTGGAAGGCCAGGATACCGTCCTGTTGTGGGGCGGTCGTGCTCAAGCAGAATTGCAAAAGTCGTTCCCTCTGCATTGGACTGGGTTGAGCCGCTGGTGCGCGTTGGACGGGGTCATCTGGGCACTAGACCACGTGCTTTGTGCTGAAGACGTTTTGATGAGCGTAGGTGCCCAACAGTTGCAGCAATTGGCTCGTAGTTTGAATTGGCAGTTGCCGTTGCATTTTTGGCAGGTTCGTAATAGCCACTGGCTTGAGGATGTGCGCACCTTACAAGCGGTGGGGTGTCTGCTGCCGATACCCCTTGATGTCCAGGTGTTGCAGGGCTGTTTGGAAGACTTGCTGTCGCCCTTGCGCCGCGCAGGATTGGCAAACATGCACGATGATATGAACCACGATTTTTTATTGCGCCTTTCCCGCGACCTGCAGGTGGAAGGAGTTACCCGTTGGTGCCAAACGCTCGCACCGCTGTTAGACAAATTCTCCCAGGGTACACCGCTACGCGGGCTATGGTTCAGCCAACCGATCCCGCCTATCGAAAACTGCCCTAAACACGTCTGGCCCGCTCCTCCAGCCTGGCAAGGCATTGTCAACGACAAACCGGCAAAACGCCGCCTGGGTTGGAGCGCTACCCGAATCACCTACACCCTGACCCTATCCCTGACCCTACTGTGGACCGCAGGCCTACTCCTGTCCTTCACCCACAACCGCACGCAGATCACCCGCGCACAAACCGTTCTCCACACCCTGCAAAACACCCCCCAAGGCGACGCCCAACTGCTAGCCCTCAACGATCTGGTCCACGAACTAGCCCGCCTGGACTACCGCGCCGCCCATGGCACGCCTTGGTATCAACGTTTCGGCCTCGATCAAAATCAACCACTGCTGGAAACCCTCTGGCCTCACTACGTCGAAGCCAACAACCGCCTGATCCGCGATCCCTTGGCCGCCACCCTGCACCAGCAACTCACTGCGCTGCTCAAACCGGCACCGGACAAAAAGGACGCCTACGCCCAACTCAAGGCCTACCTGATGATGGCGCGCCCCGAAAAAACCGACGCCACATTCTTGCTCAAAACCCTCAACGCACTTGACCCCGCACGCCTAGGCACACCACCCAGCCTGCGCCCGTTCTATGCCGAGCACCTGCCC
This sequence comes from Pseudomonas sp. Marseille-Q1929, assembly GCF_017316265.1. Classification (NCBI taxonomy): domain Bacteria; kingdom Pseudomonadati; phylum Pseudomonadota; class Gammaproteobacteria; order Pseudomonadales; family Pseudomonadaceae; genus Pseudomonas; species Pseudomonas sp. Marseille-Q1929. The sequence continues at coordinate 122,562 of NZ_JAFLWU010000010.1, read as the reverse complement.
GCCAATCCATCCTGGCGTATCCCGCTCGACCCGCGGCTGGTCGCGCAAGTCCGGCAGCTTTTGCTGCTCCAGCTGGGCCAACGCAATGCCGAGACGAGCCTCTACCAGCAAGTCCTCGATGATGCCGCCCATCACTATCCCGCATTGGGCCTGCACCAACTGGTGGGCGACACCGATGCCTTCGCGCTGTTCGCCACCGACGCCAGCGTGCCCGGCGTTTTCACCCGCCAGGCCTGGGAAGGGCAGGTGCGCGATGCCATCGACAGGGTCGCCGAGGCACGGCGTGAGGAGATCGACTGGGTGCTCAGTGACCACCCCGCTGACCTCGACACTCGATTGAGCCCGGCGCAACTGCGCGAGCGTCTCACCGAGCGTTACTTCCAGGACTACGCCAGCGCCTGGCTGGACATGCTCAACAGCCTGCGCTGGCAGGCGGCGGATAGTCTTGATGAGGTGATCGACCAACTGACGCTGATGAGCGATGTGCGTCAGTCGCCGCTGATTGCGTTGATGAACACCCTCGCTTACCAGGGGCAGGCGGGCGCGCGAACCCAGGCGTTGGCTGACTCATTGGTGAAGTCCGCACAAAAGCTGATCGGGCAGGACAACGCGCCGCGGATCGACCAAATGGCCGATGTCCCCAGCAGCCCGCTGGACGCCACCTTCGGCCCGCTCCTGGCGCTGCTCGACAAGCGCAACGACGACGGCTTGAGCCTGCAAAGCTTCCTCACCCGCGTGACCCGGGTACGCCTGAAACTGCAACAAGTCAGCACTGCATCTGATCCGCTGGAAATGACCCAAACGTTGGCACAAAGCGTGTTTCAGGGCCGCAGCATCGACCTCACCGACACCCAGTCCTACGGCAGCCTGCTGGCCGCCAGCCTTGGTGCGCAGTGGGGCGGTGTGGCGCAAACCTTGTTTGTGCAGCCGCTTGAGCAGGCCTGGCAGCGTGTGCTGCAACCCTCGGCTGCCGGGCTCAACAGTCAATGGCAACGCTCCATCGTCAATCATTGGGACAGCGCCTTTGCCAGCCGCTATCCGTTTGCGGCCACTGCCAGCGACGCGTCCTTGCCCATGCTCGGCCAGATGATCCGCGCCGATTCCGGGCGCATCGAACAGTTCTTGCAGCAGCAATTGAGCGGCGTATTACGTAAAGAGGGCAACCGCTGGCTGGCCGATTCGCGCCACAGCCAGGGCCTGCGTTTCAACCCGCAGTTCCTCAGTGCGATCAACCAACTCAGCGATCTGGCCGACGTGCTCTACACCGACGGCGGCATGGGCCTGCGCTTTGAGCTGCAAGGCAAACCGGTGCGCGATGTGGTGCAAACCCGCTTCATCCTCAATGGCGAGACACATGATTATTTCAACCAAAAGCAAAGCTGGCAGCGCTTCAATTGGCCTGGGCACGGTGACTATCCCGGCGCCAGCCTGAGCTGGACCAGTGTGCACACCGGCGAGCGTTTGTTTGGTGACTACCCCGGCACCTGGGGCCTGCTGCGCCTGTTGGAAAAAGCCCAGGTCACGCCGCTGGACGATGCCGACAGCCGCTACCGCGTGGTGCTCAAGGCGCCGGATGGCTTGAATCTGGTCTGGCATCTGCGCACCGAACTGCAGGCAGGGCCATTGGTACTGCTCAAGCTGCGAGGGTTCAAATTGCCCCGGCAGATCTTTCTCGGCGAGCAAGGGATGGACACGCCCTATGCGCAAAACGGGAGCGTGCCATGAACCTGCGAAGCCTGATCGAACGCTGCCTGGGTGAGCGTGATGCGTTGTCCATCGCTCAGGCCGAGGCGGGCCATTGGCAACCTTGGTTGTTGCCGATCAACGCCGGCTGCGCCGTTGGCGAAGACCCGGCCTATAACGACGACTTCCAACGCATGCGCGAAGAGGTCAACAAGCTCTCGGGGGCGGATGCCGAACAGGTTGCCGAGCTGGCGCAGAACTTGTTGCTCCACCACTGCAAGGACCTGCGCGTGGCCACGTACTACTTGTGGGCGCGCTTGCAGCAGGGCGGCGAAGCAGGGCTCGCCGACGGTCTCTGTTTGCTGGCGGCACTGGTGGAACGTTTCGGTACCGAGGTGCTGCCCACGCGCGCCAACAGCCGCAAGCTGGCACTGGAATGGCTGGCCAGCGCCAAGGTGCTGGACACGCTGTTGCTGTACCCGGAAGTGGTCAAGGCCGAGGCCAGCCGTACCGCCGCGGCGTTGGCCTGGCTGGAGCGGGGCGTGAGTGCGTGGCCGCAGGCGCAGCGGCCGATGCTGGGCCCGCTCTATGCGGCGTTGACCGCCCGCCTGGCGCAGTCCGGTGGCATGGACGCACTGGTGCCGCAGAACAGCGCCAGCCCGGCGGCGCCCGCGCCGATGATCCGGTCTGGCCGAGACCTGCTAGACAGCGGCCGCGCCTTGGCGGGTTACCTGCGCGAGCAACCCCAGGGCTGGCTGGCCGCCCACCGCCTGATGAAAAGCCTGCGCTGGGACACAGTGCATCAAGCGCCCCCGCAAGAGTCCAATGGCAACACCCGCCTGGCGCCGCCGCGGGGGGACTATCGTGCCCAGCTCAAGCGCCTGTACCTGCAACAGGGCTGGAGCGAGCTGCTCGATCAGGTCGAGCGGATCTACGCCGAGGGCGTGAACCATTTCTGGCTCGACCTGCAATGGTACCTGTACCAGGCCCTGAGCCGGCAACCGCCGCCCCAGGATGGCTGGGCGGAGATTGCCAAGCGTGACCTGGGCATGTTCCTTGAGCGCCTGCCGGGGTTGGAAGACCTGCGCTGGAGCGACGCCAGCCCGTTCGCCGATGAGACCACCCGCGAGTGGATCGCCCAGCACGTCTGCGGCAATCGCCCCCAGGCCTGGCTTCCGGTTGCACCCGTCGCGCCAACGACGGACGCCGCCGACATCCTGCTGCTGGAGAGCGAAGCACTGACCCAGGCTGACAGCGACGGCGTGGACCAGGCCCTGGCTTGGCTGGCGGCGCGTCCTGGCGTCAACACCGGGCGCCAGCGCTGGTTGCTGCGGCTGTTGATGGCGCGTGTCGCCGAGCAACACGGCAAGGGCGACCTGGCCATCCACCTGCTGGGCGAACTGGATGCCACCGCGCAACGCCAGGCCCTGGCCGAGTGGGAGCCCGAGCTGCAGTTCGAGGTCAAGGCGCGGCTGCTCAAACTGCTGCGCATCAAAGCCCAGCGCAACGACGCCGACAAACCCGGCCTGGCCCGCCGGATGGAAGCCTTGCTGGCGGCGCTGGTGGTCATCGACCCGGTACGCGCCGCCGTGCTGTGTGGCTGAACGTCAACAATCAGGAGGATAGCGATGGACATGGACAATCTGACACTGCGCTACTTCGACGCCGAGATGCGCTACCTGCGCGAGGCAGGCAAGGAGTTCGCCGACGCGTTTCCCGACCGGGCGGCGCAGCTCAACCTGGATCGGCCGGGCGCGCAGGACCCTTACGTGGAGCGCCTGTTCGAAGGCTTCGCGTTCTTGATGGGGCGCCTGCGGGAAAAGCTCGACGACGATCTTCCAGAACTGACCGAAGGCCTGGTCAGCCTGTTGTGGCCGCATTACCTGCGCACAATTCCGTCGTTGTCGGTGATCGAACTGGTGCCCGAACTGGAACAGATGAAGCGCAGTGAGTCCATCGCCCAGGGCTTTGAAGTCCTGTCGCAGCCGATCGGACCGCAACGTACCCGTTGTCGCTACACCACCACCCAGGACCTGACCCTGCGGCCGCTGGCCCTGACGGCAGTCGGGCGCGGCTACGACGCCGACGGCCGCTCACGCCTGCGCCTGCGGTTTGCCTGTGGGCCGCAAAGCGACTGGAGCCAGATCGACCTGAGCTGCCTGCCGTTGTACCTCAACGCCGACGCGCCGCTGGCCAGCGCGCTGCATCAGGCGCTGACCCTCAATGTCCAAGGGTTGTATGTGCGTTGGCCGGGCCAGACCGAACGTCAACCGCTGGCGGGGCATTTCAGCCCCAAGGGTTTTGCCGATGAGGACCGGTTGTGGCCCAAGGGCGACAGCGCCTTCAGCGGTTACCAGTTGTTGTTGGAGTACTTCGCCTTTCGCGAGAAGTTCATGTTCGTGACCCTGTGCGGGCTGGAGCAACTGCAGATCGCCCCGGACATTGCCTGGTTCGAGCTTGAAGTGGTGTTGCGCGAGCCTTGGCCAGCGACGTTCGAGCTGAACAGCGAACATATCCGCCTGCACGCCGTGCCGGTGATCAATCTGTTTACGCTGGAAGCGGACCCGCTGACCCTGGCGCCGCTGCAAACCGACTACCTGCTGCGTCCCATGCGAATCCAGGACGGCCACACGGAAATCTATTCGGTGGATCGGGTCACCGTCTCGGAAAACGCCGAGCGCGAGGACTACGTGCCGTTCACCAGCTTTCGGCACAAGGGCGGCATGTTGCGCGACGAAGCGCCCGAGCGGTATTTCCATGCGCGCCTCAAGCGTGCGCCCAATGGCCTGCACGACACCTGGCTGATCCTCGGCGGCGAGGGCTTCGACAAGGACCGTTTGCTGGCCCACAAAAGCCTGTCGTTGCGCCTTACCGGCACCCACGGCCAACTGCCCCGCAAGGCCCTGCAAAGCACCTTGCTCGACACCGTGGTGCAATCCACCCAGGCCGGCGTGCGCGTGCACAACCTGTGTGCGCCGACCATGCCCTGCTACCCGCCGAACCGCGACCGGTTCCACTGGCGGGTGCTCAGCCACCTGGGTTCGAACTTCCTGCCGATGCTCGACAACGCCGAAGTGCTGCGTGGCACGCTGGCGCTCTATGACTGGACGGGCAGCGAGCTGAATCGACGACGCCTGGCGGCAATTGCCGAGGTCCGCCATCACCTGGTGCAGCGCTTTGAAAAGGGCTTCCTGCTACGCGGCGTGGATATCGAAATCGTCTTGGATGCCAACGGCTTTTCAGGGGAGGGCGACATCAGCCTGTTTGGCGAAATGCTCAACCGCTTTTTTGCGCTCTACGCGGATGTGCACCTGTACACCCAGCTCACGCTGGTCCTGCAACCCACCGGAAAGTGCCTGCGATGGAACGAGAACCACAATCAACGTATTCCCGGCTGACCGCCAGCGGTTTGCTGCAGCTGCTGCGCGGGCCGGTGGCCGAAGCCAACCTGTACCGGTTTTGCCAGTTGCTGGAGCAGGCCTTGCCCGGCCATCCGCCCCTGGGCAGTACGACGCATCCGGGCGATGACGCGGTGCGCTTTCGGCCCGACCCCGGCATGGGTTTTCCCGGCGGCGAGTTGCGGGGGATTGAAACCGCTACCGAAGGCCCGGCCACGGTGCGCACCCGCCTGCTCGGCTTGTACGGAGTGGATTCGCCCCTGCCGGGCACCTATCTGGATGACATTGCCCAACGCCGTGAAGGGCATGAGGCGCTGGAAGCCTTCCTGGATATGTTCAACCACCGCATCTTCACCCAGTTCTATCGGATCTGGCGCAAGTACTCCTACCCGGCCACCTTTGAAGCGGGTGGCGTTGACGCGACCTCACAGTGCCTGCTGGGGCTTATCGGCCTGGGCATTCCCGGCACCGCCGAACAGATCGGCACGCCGCTCTCGCGTTTCCTGGCCTTGCTCAGCGTGATGCGCCTGCCCACGCGCAATGCCGAAGGCATCCGTGCGTTGGTCAAGTTGCTGGCCCCCAACACCCGGGTGCACGTCACCGCGCATTGGCCCCAGGACATCGTGCTGGCGTGGCCCGCAAGTCTTTGCCCGCAGCGCCCGGTGCGCCTGACCCAGCAAGCCCCCCTGGGCCGTGTTGGCCGCGATGCCAACAGCCAGTTGCGGCTGGAGCTCAACTGCGACGACCCGCAGGAAGCGCGTGACTGGTTGCCTGCGGGCCCGTTGCACAAGGATCTGCTGGTGCTGCTGCGCGTCTACCTGGGGTGGCGCTGTACGGCGAAGCTGCAACTGACCCTGCCACTGCGCAGCTTGCCGGTACCGGTGCTGGGGCACGCGCCAATCCGGCTGGGCATGACCGCTGTGCTGGGCCTGGGCGCCGATGCCTGGCAAGCGCCAGAGCAGCAGCGCCTGACCATCAATATGGGCCGCTACCAGGGCCTGTCGATAAACCCTTGCAAGCGGGAGACTCAGCATGTCGCGTACTCTTTTTAGCCTGATGATGCTTGCGCTACCCCTTGGTGGCTGTGGGCTGGTCCAGACCGTGGCCGACGGCACGGCCGCCACCACCCAGGCGATTTTCTACAAGCAGGTGAAAACCCTGCACCTGGATTTCACTGCACGCACGATCTTGAACACCGACGGCGGTGACATGAATGCCTTGTCGGTGCCGACCCTGGTGCGGGTGTACCAATTGCGTGACGACACCGCCGTGGCGCAAGCGACCTACGACCGCCTGCTGGGCGATGACGCGCAACTGCTGGCAGGCGCGTTGCTGGACAAACGCACGGTGGTGGTCAAGCCCGAAGCGGGTGCGCCGCTCAGCGTGCCCATGGACAAGGAGGCACAGTTCGTCACGGTGGTGGCGCTGTTTCGCAGCCCGGATACCCGCACAAACAGCTGGCGCCTGACACTGGCCCGCGCCGACCTGGACCCTGACCGGCCACGGGTGATCGAACTGGCGGATAACCGCTTGACCCTGCGCCCCTTGGCGGAGGACTGAGCCATGGGCGAAGCCAACCCTTCGCTGTACGAGTTGCTGTTGCAGAATTTTGCCGGTGAGTTGCCCCTGCATCACGCCAGCGAAGCCGACCAGTACAGCCTGTCCGTCCTGGACAACCTGCAACGCATCCTCAACAGCCGCGCAGGTGCGCTCAGCCATTTGCCCGACTACGGCCTGCCGGACATGGGCCTGATCCTGCAAGGCCTGCCCGCCACGGCCCACAGCCTGATGGGGATCATGCACGACACCTTGCTCAAGTATGAACCGCGCCTGGCGGCGCTCGCCATTGAGTTGCTGCCCCAGGTGCTGCCGGGGCATCTTGAATACGCCATGGAGCTGCAATTGAAGGACGGACAGCACATGAGTGTCGGCACCACCCTGGCGCCAGCGGGCAACGTCACGCTCAACCGATAGGGAAGGTCGAATGACGGCACTGTTTGAAATGCATATCCAGGTCGGTGGCGACCCACGCCACTGCGCTGAATTCACGGCCTTGCACAGCGAGATGGCGAAGCTCGGCCATCCTGCCCGGCCGGATGTGGACTGGGCAAAAGTCGAGCAAGGCTGCCTGGCGCTGTTCCAGGAACATGGCGTGGAGCTCAATAGCGCGTGCTTCTACACCCTGGCGCGCGGCCAGCGATACGGGCCCGAGGGCGTCCTCCAAGGCGTGGTGTTGATCACGGCGCTGAGCGGTGAATGGTCACGGGTTTGGCCGCCGATGGCCACGGTGCGCGTGGGGCTGCTGGAGTGGCTGTTCGAGCATCTGCACCTGCTGTTGCGCAGCCACGCGGTGACGTCGCCAAGCGTTGCCGTGCTGGTGCAGCTGGACGCAGAACTGGCGCGCTTGCAGGCGCGCTTGTCTCCTCAGCTCAGTGCGCCGTTATTGAAATTGGCAGCGCTGCGTCAGTACATCAGCCAGATGAGCCAACGCTTGGAACAACCGCCCGCCCCAGGCGAAATACCCTTGGCGCCGGTGGTGATACTGCCGCCTCCGGCCTCAGTCACGCGCACGTCGCGTCGGGGTTTGTGGCTGTGCGCCGGCGCGCTCGCTATCGCGATGGGGGCGGGATGGCAGCTATGGCGCACGCAGGCAGCGACTGAAACCCCGACGCCCGAACCGATCCGGCTGGACAGCCTGGCGCTGTTCGAAGGCGGCAGCTCAACCCTCACGCCTGGCTCGACCAAGGTCCTGATCAACGCCCTCGTCGGCATCAAGGCCCGGCCGGGCTGGTTGATCGTCATTGCCGGGCATACCGATGGGAGCGGTGCGCTTGAGCACAACCTGGCCCTGTCCCACGCCCGCGCCGTGGCGGTGCGGGACTGGATGCAACGCATGGGCGACCTCGCCGACAGCTGCTTTGCGGTGCAGGGGCTGGCCGCGAGCCAACCGATTGCGAGCAACCAAACCGAGGCCGGGCGCGCGGCCAATCGGCGTGTGGATATCCAGCTGGTGCCGCAGGTGGGGGCGTGCGAATAACCTCGGCGTTGCACCGATTTCCCCTTGTCCCCGCTTCCCATGTCACCTCCCTCCCGCCAAATCCCTTAGTTTTTCACCCCTACCGGAAGCCCTTTCAGGCGCCCGGCTGCGTCCGCATTTTTTATCGATACCCCGAACCAAGCGGCAGCTGAAAACGGACTTTCTCCTCAACCGTGACTTACCAGGCAGGTTACCCCCATGCAGTTCAGCGAATTATTGGCAGTGATTTCCACCCATGCGATCCGGCTGCAACGGGAAGACGGCGACCTGATCGTCCTGGGTGACGACGAGGCTTTGGAGGAGGGCGTTTGGGACCAACTGATCGCCCACAAGTCCCGGCTGCTGGCGCTGGTGGCCGAGCATGGCGGCGACTGGCTGAGCCCGGCGTATCGCATTACCCCGGACATGCTCGCGCTGGTCCGTCTCGACCAGGCCGCGCTCGACCGCATCGTCTCCGCCATCCCCGGTGGCGCGGCAAACGTGCAGGACATCTACCCGCTGGCGCCGCTGCAGGAGGGCATGCTCTATCACCACCTGTCGGCGGCGCAGGGCGACCCCTACGTGCTGCACGCGCAGTTTGTGTTCGACAGCCGCGCCCGCCTGCACGCCTTTGCCGAGGCGCTGCAATGGGTGATCGATCGCCATGACATCCTGCGCACCTCGATGGCCTGGGAGCGCCTCGACGAGCCGCTGCAAGTGGTATGGCGCAAGGCGCCGCTGGTATGCGAAGCCGCGCACGTTGACCCACGCAACGTGCGCCTGGACCTGGGCCAGGCGCCGCTGTTGCGCCTGGTGTACCGCGACAACCCCGGCAGCGCTCGCGTGGACGCGATGCTGTTGTTCCACCACACCATCCTCGATCACACCGCCCTGGATGTGGTGCGCGAAGAAATCCAGCTGTACCTCGCGGGCCAGCACGCGCAAGCGGCCGAGCCCGTGCCGTTTCGCAACTACATCGCCCAGGTGCGCCACGGCGTCAGCGCGCAGGCCCATGAAGGGTTTTTCCGCGAGATGCTGGCCGATATCGACGCGCCGACGCTGCCCTTCGGGTTGCAGGATGTGCAGGGCGACGGCCAGGGCATCGACGAAGCGCGCATCCCGGTCGACAGCGCCCTGAGCCGACGCCTGCGCGCCCTGGCTCGGCCGCTGGGCGTCAGCGTGGCGAGCATGATGCACCTGGCCTTCGCCCGTGTCCTGGGGGTGGTGTGCGGGCGCGACGCCGTGGTCTTCGGCACCGTGATGCTTGGCCGCATGGGCGCCGGCGCGGGCGGTGAACGGGCCTTGGGCATGTTTATCAACACCTTGCCGCTGCGCGTGGATGTAGGCGGGCAGGGCGTGCGCGCCGGGGTCCAGGCGACCCATGCGCGCCTCACCACCTTGCTCCAGCACGAACACGCGTCCCTGGCGCTGGCCCAGCGTTGCAGTGGCGTGGCAGCACCCGCGCCGTTGTTCAGCGCCATGCTCAATTATCGCCACAGCGCGGCCACGGACATGGCGGCCATCATCCAGATCGCCGAAGGCATCCAGGTGCTGGGCGCCGAAGAACGCACCAACTACCCGCTGACGGTCAATGTCGACGACCTCGGGGAAGATTTTGCACTGACGGTGATGGTGCACGCTTCCCTCGACGCCCGGCAGGTTGCCGGCTACCTGCACACGACCCTCGACAGTCTCGCCGAGGCGCTTGAGCACCGACCGGATACGCCCTTGGACAGCCTGGCGATCCTCACTCAAGGCCAACGCCAGCACCTGCTGCACAGCTTCAATCACAGCGCTGACACCTACGCCGACAGCCCGCTGATCCACCAACAGATCGAAGCCCACGCCGCCGCCCATCCCGACGCCATCGCCCTGCGTTTCGAACAACAACGCCTCACGTACCGCCAACTCAATGAGCGCGCCAACCAGGTCGCCCATCGCTTGCTGGCCCAAGGTGTGCGTGCCGATGACCGCGTGGCGATCTGCGTGGAGCGCGGCCCGGAGATGATCATCGGCCTGCTGGGCATCCTCAAGGCCGGCGCCGGTTATGTGCCGGTGGACCCGGCCTACCCGCGCGAACGCATCGCCTACACCCTGCAAGACAGCGCGCCGCTGGCGGTGCTGGTGCAAGCCAACACCCGCCACCTGGTGGGCGCGCTGGCGCAGATCGACCTCAACGGCCTGCGTGACGAATCCATCGTCAACCCGCGCCTGGACTTGAGCCCGGCCAACCTCGCCTATGTGATCTACACCTCCGGCTCCACCGGCCAGCCCAAGGGCGTGATGATCGAACACCGCCAGGTCGCGCGGCTGTTCAGCGCCACGAGGCATTGGTTCGGGTTCAACCGCAACGATGTGTGGGCGCTGTTCCATTCCTTCGCGTTCGACTTCTCCGTGTGGGAGATCTGGGGCGCACTGACCCACGGCGGCCAGTTGCTGATCGTGCCGCAACTGGTCAGCCGCGCGCCGGATGAGTGCTATGCGCTGCTGTGCGACGCCGGCGTGAGCATCCTCAACCAGACGCCCAGCGCGTTCCGCCAACTGATCGCGGCGCAACAGCACAACCTGCAGGCCCATTCGCTGCGCCAGGTGATCTTCGGCGGTGAAGCCCTGGAACCGGGGATGCTCAAGCCCTGGTATGCCCGCGCGCTCAACGCCGGCACGCAATTAGTCAACATGTACGGCATCACCGAGACCACCGTGCACGTGACCTATCGCGCCCTGGAAGCGGCGGATGCGCAGCGGGTCGGCGTCAGCCCGATTGGCGTGGCCATCCCCGATTTGCAGCTGTACGTGCTGGACGCGCGCCGCGAGCCGGTGCCGTTTGGCGTGGTCGGCGAGTTGTACGTCGGCGGTGCCGGTGTGGCGCGGGGTTACCTCAACCGTGAGGCGCTGACCGCCGAACGCTTCCTCACCGACCCCGCCAGCGGCCAGCGCCTGTACAAGACCGGCGACCTTGGCCGCCGCTGTGCGGACGGCAGTGTCGACTACCTGGGGCGCAACGACGATCAGGTGAAGATCCGCGGTTTCCGTATCGAACTGGGTGAAATCGAAGCCCATCTGGCCACCGCCGAGGGCGTGCGTGAGGCCATCGTCATTGCCCGTGAAGACGAACCGGGCGACCAGCGCCTGGTGGCCTACGTGATTACCGAGGGCACATTCAGCGCGGCCGCCTTGCGTGACCACTTGCTGCGCAGCCTCGCCGACTACATGCTGCCCAGTTCCTTTGTGCAACTCGATGCCTTCCCGCTGACCACCCACGGCAAGCTCGACCGCAAGGCCTTGCCCGCACCGGACGCCCAGGCGCTGGCCCGCCGTGAATACCAGGCCCCCGAGGGCGCGGCGCAAATCGCCATTGCCGCCATCTGGCAAGACCTGCTGAAAATCGACCGCGTGGGTCGTGACGACAATTTCTTCGAGCTGGGCGGGCATTCGCTGCTGGCGGTCAAGCTGATCGAGCGCATGCGCCAGCTGGACCTGCGCGCCGACGTGCGTGTGCTGTTCGGCCAGCCCACGCTGGCGGCGCTGGCCGCTGCGGTGGGCGACGAGGTGCACGTCCCGGCCAACCTCATTACCCCGGCCAGCGCGAGCATCACCCCCGAGATGCTGCCCCTGGTTGACCTGGACCAGGCCGCCATCGACCACATCCTCAACCGCGTGCCCGGCGGGTTGGCCAATGTGCAAGACATCTACGGCCTCGCCCCGTTGCAGGCGGGGATCTTGTACCACCACCTGGCAACCACCGAGGGTGATCCCTATGGGTTGCAGGTGCAGTTCAGCTTTGCCGACCAAGCGGCGGTGGATGCGTTCATCTACGCCCTGCACAGCGTGATCGAACGCCACGACATCCTGCGCACGGCAATCCTCTGGGACGGCCTCGATGAGCCGGTACAAGTGGTCCTGCGCCAGGCGTCGCTGACCGTCGAACGTATCGACGAACCCTTTGCCCTGCTGCAACAACGCTTCGACCCTCGGCACTTTCGCCTCGACCTGTCCCGCGCCCCGCTGATGCACTTCGCCTACAACGAACGGCAGGGCATCTTGCTGCTGCACCACATCCTGCTCGACCACATCGCGTTGCAGGTGCTGGTGCAAGAGATAAGCGCCAGCCTGGACGGGCGCAGCGCGCACTTGCCCGTGGCGGTGCCATATCGCAACTACGTGGCGCAGGCGCGGCTCGGCGTCAGCCAGGCGCAGCACGAAGCGTTCTTCAGCGCGATGCTCGGCGATATTGACGAACCGACCCTGGCCTTTGGTCTGCACGACGTTAACCTCGACGGCAGCGGCATCGTCGAAGCGCATCTGGCGCTGGAAGCCGAACTGAGCCTGGGCCTGCGCGAACAGGCGCGCCAACTGGGGGTGAGCCCGGCGAGCCTGGTGCACCTGGCCTGGGCGCAAGTGTTGGCGCAGGTTTCCGGCCAGCAAGAGGTGGTGTTCGGCACCGTGTTGCTGGGGCGCATGCAGGGCGGCGAGGGCGCGGATCGGGCGCTGGGCATGTTCATCAACACCTTGCCTTTGCGCGTCAGCCTCGGCGCGGTGGGTGTGCAAGCGGGCGTGCGCGCCACCCATGCGCGGCTCGCGCAATTGCTCGGGCATGAGCACGCGTCGTTGTCCCTGGCCCAGCGTTGCAGTGGTGTGCCGGGTTCGCTGCCGCTGTTCAGCACTTTGCTCAACTATCGCCACAGCGCGGTGGACGAAGCGCCGGGTGCCAATCCGTTTGCGGCGCGGGGCATCGAGATCCTCAGCTCCGAAGAGCGCAGCAACTACCCGCTGGTGATCAACGTCGATGACCTCGGCGCAGGTTTCGCGCTCACCGTGCAAGGTGTGGCCACGCTGGATGTGCAACGTGTCGGCGACTACCTGCTCACCGCGCTGCGCCACCTGGTGACGGCGCTGCAACAGGCGCCGACCACGCCGTTGCAGGCGGTGTCGATCCTGCCGCCCGTCGAGCGCCACCAACTGCTGGTGGACTTCAACGCCAGCGCCCGCGACTACCCGGCTCACTGCACCGTGCATCACCTGTTCGAAGCCCTGACGCAGGCACACCCCGAGGCCGTGGCGGCGGTGCATGGCCCGTTGTCCCTGAGTTACCGTGACCTCAACCGCCGCGCCAACCGCCTCGCGCACTACCTGATCAAGCAAGGCGTGCAGCCGGGGGAAAGCGTGGCGATTGCCCTGCCGCGCGGCCTGGACCTGCTGGTCTGCGAGCTGGCGATCCTCAAGTGTGCGGCGGTCTACGTGCCGTTGGATATCAACGCGCCGGCCGAGCGCCAGGCCTTTATCGTGCAGGACAGCGGCGCCCGCCGGGTACTCGACGACCTCGGCGTGCTGGCGCTGGAGACACAGTCGCCACGCAATCCCGAGCTGGCCCAGTCCTCGGAAAGCGTCGCCTACATCCTCTACACCTCCGGCTCCACCGGCACGCCGAAGGGCGTGCAAGTGCCGCACCGCGCGATCTCGCGCTTGGTGCTCAACAACGGCTATGCCGATTTCAACGCGCGCGACCGCGTGGCCTTCGCCTCCAACCCGGCGTTCGACGCGAGCACCCTCGACGTGTGGGCACCGTTGCTCAACGGCGGTTGCGTGGTGGTGGTCGAGCAGGCGGTGCTGCTGTCCCAGGCCGCCTTCGCCGCGTTGCTCCAGGAGCACGCCGTCAGCGTGTTGTGGATGACTGCCGGGCTGTTCCATCAGTACGCCGACGCGCTGCTGCCGGTGTTCCGCCAACTGCGTTACCTGATCGTCGGCGGCGATGTGCTCGACCCGCTGGTGATCAACCGCGTACTCGCCCACGGCAAGCCGCAGCACCTGCTCAACGGCTACGGGCCGACTGAGGCGACCACGTTCTCCACCACCTTTGAAATCACCACGGCGGGCACGGCGGCGATTCCAATCGGGCGGCCGCTGGCAAACGCCCAGGCCTTTGTGCTGGACGCGCGCCAGCAACCGTTGCCGCTGGGCGTGACCGGCGAGCTGTACATTGGCGGCGCGGGTGTGGCGTTGGGGTATCTGAACCAGCCGCAACTGACCGCCGAAAAATTCATCGCCAATCCCTTTGGCGACGGCGTGCTGTACCGCACCGGCGACCTCGCGTGCTGGCAGGCCGACGGTAACCTGCTGTACCAGGGGCGCAGTGACCTGCAACTGAAGATTCGCGGTTTCCGCATCGAACCCGGGGAAATCGAAACCTGCCTCGCCGCCTTCCCCGGCGTGAAAGACGTGGTGGTGCTGGCCCGCGAAGACGTGCCCGGCGACAAACGCCTGGTGGCCTACTACACCGCCCCAGAAGCGCTGGACATCCAAGCCCTGCGCGCCCACCTGCAAGGCCGCTTGCCGGACTATATGGTGCCGTCGGCCTATGTGTGGCTGGCCCTGTTGCCGCTCACCGCCAACGGCAAGCTCGACCGCAAGGGCCTGCCGGTGCCCGACGCGAGCGCGTTGCTCAGCCGTGGCTTCGAAGCGCCGGAAGGCGCAGTGGAAACCTCTCTCGCCCAGATCTGGCAGGACGTGCTCAAGCTGGAACGCGTCGGCCGGCACGATCATTTCTTCGAGCTGGGCGGCCACTCGTTGCTGGCGGTCAGCCTGATTGAACGCATGCGCCAGGTCGGCCTCAGCTGCGACGTGCGCGTGCTGTTCAGCCAGCCAAGCCTGGCGGCATTGGCAGCGGCGGTGGGCAGCGGGCGCGAAGTGGTGGTGCCAGCCAATGGCATTGCCGCCGGCAGCACGCAGATCACGCCGTCGATGCTGACCCTGCTGCCACTGGATCAGCCGGCCATTGACCGTATCGTCGCCAGCGTCCCCGGTGGCGCGGCGAATGTGCAGGATATCTACCCGTTGGCGCCGTTGCAGGAAGGCATCCTCTACCACCATCTCAGCGCCGAGCAGGGCGATCCGTACCTGCTGCAATCGCGCATGGCCTTTGACAGCCTGGAGCGCCTGCACGGTTTTATGGGCGCGCTGCAACAGGTGGTGGCGCGCCACGACATCCTGCGCACCGGCGTGGTCTGGGAAGGGCTGGACAGCCCGGTGCAAGTGGTGTGGCGCGACGCCCAGCTGAGCGTGCAGGCCGTGGCCCTGGACCCGGCCGACGGCGACGTCATCGCCCAACTGCACGCGCGCTTCGATGCCCGTCACTATCGCCTGGACCTCACCCAGGCACCGCTGCTGCGCATGGTCTACGCCGAAGACCCGGCCAATGGCCGCGTGGTGGCGATCCTGCTGTTCCATCACTTGGCGCTGGACCATACCGCCATGGAGGTGGTCGGCGAAGAGATGCAAGCGGTTCTGTGCAACCAAGCACATGCGTTGCCGGCTGCCGCACCGTTTCGCAACTACGTGGCCCAGGCGCGCCTGGGTGTTAGCGAGGCGGAACACGAGCAGTTCTTTCGCGAGATGCTTGCCGACATCGATGAACCGAGCCTGCCGTTTGGCGTGCAGGATGTGCAGGGCGACGGGCGTGATATCGAAGAGGCCGGGCAAGCCCTGGACGCGACGCTGGCCCAGCGGGTTCGCGAGCAGGCGCGGCGCTGCGGTGTGAGCGCGGCGAGCCTGATGCACCTGGCGTGGGCGCAGGTATTGGGGCTGGTGTGCGGGCGTGATGAGGTGGTGTTCGGCACCGTATTGATGGGCCGCCTGCAAGCGGGCGAGGGCGCGGACCGGGCGCTGGGCATGTTCATCAACACCTTGCCGCTGCGGGTGGACCTGGCGGCGAGCGCGGCGTTGGCCGTCAAGGCGACCCACACACGGCTGAGCGCCTTGCTCGGCCATGAGCATGCCTCGCTGGCCCTGGCCCAGCGTTGCAGCGGCGTGGCGGCGGGGGCGCCATTGTTCAGCAGCCTGCTCAATTATCGCCACAGCAGCCCCGAGGCCATGGCCCGCGACGGTCACGGCATCTGGGCGGGCGTGCAGTTGCTGGGCGGCGAAGAGCGCAGCAACTACCCGCTGACTTTGAGCGTGGACGACTTCGGCACAGGCTTCGGCCTGACGGTGCTGGCGCTGCCGCAGATCGGCGCCCAGCGCCTGTGTGGCTACATGCACCACGCCGTGGAGCAGTTGGTCGCCAGCCTGGAAAACGCAACGCAGACGGCACTCACCCAGCTGCCAAGCCTGCCAGCGGCGGAGCGCGAAACGCTGCTACGGGAATTCAACGCGACCGCTGCAGATTTCCCCACCGGACTTACCGTCCACGGTGCCTTCGAAATCCAGGCCGAGCGCCAGCCGGACGCGGTGGCGGTGATGCAAGACGGCGCCTCCCTGACCTATCAGCAGCTCAACCGGCGCGCCAACCAACTGGCCCATCACCTGCTGGCGCTGGGCGTGCAGCCCGACGACCGTGTCGCAATCTGCTGCCGTCGTGGCCCGCAGATGTTGGTGGGCTTGCTCGGCATCCTCAAGGCGGGCGCCGCCTACGTGCCTGTCGACCCGGCGTATCCCGCCGAGCGCATTGCCTATCTGCTGCAAGACAGCGCCCCGGTGGCCGTGCTGGCCGAGGCCAGCACGCGCGCGCTGTTGGGCGGATTTGTACCTGTCGACCTGCATGCACACGGCCTGGACCAGCCCACCAGCAACCCGCAACTCCGCGCGCTGACCCCGGCGCACCTGGCCTACGTGATCTACACCTCCGGCTCCACCGGCCAGCCCAAGGGCGTGATGGTCGAACACCACAGCGTGGAAAACCTGGTGCACTGGCACTGCGACGCCTTTGGCGTGGACGCTCGCAGCCACACCAGCAGCGTCGCCGGCTTTGGTTTTGATGCGATGGCCTGGGAAGTCTGGCCGGCGCTGTGTGCCGGTGCGACCCTGCACCTGCCGCCCGCCGAGGTGGGCAATGAACACATCGACGCGCTGCTCGCCTGGTGGCTGGCACAGCCGCTGGACGTGAGCTTCCTGCCCACGCCGGTGGCCGAGTACGCCTTCAGCCAGCAACTGCTGCACCCGACGTTGCGCATCCTGCTGATCGGCGGCGACCGCCTGCGCCAGTTCAATCAGGAACGGCGCTTTGCCGTGATCAACAACTACGGCCCCACCGAAGCCACGGTGGTCGCCACCTCCGGCCGCGTGCGTGCCGGGCAGGCGTTGCATATCGGCCGACCCATGGCGAATGCCAGCGTCTACCTGCTGGACGCGCACTTGCGCCCGGTGCCGTTGGGCGTGGCCGGCGAATTGTATGTGGGCGGCAGCGGCGTGGCGCGGGGTTACTTGAACCGCGCGGACCTGACCGCCGAACGCTTCCTGGAAGACCCGTTCAACGGCGGGCGCATGTACCGCAGCGGCGACCTGGCGCGCTGGTTGCCCGATGGCAACATCGAGTACCTGGGCCGTAACGATGACCAGGTGAAGTTGCGTGGCATACGCGTGGAGTTGGGCGAAATCGAAAGCCATCTCGCTGCACTCGACGGCGTTGGCGAAGCCGTGGTGCTGGTGCGCGAAGAGCGTTTGATCGCCTGGTTCACCGCCGGGCAACCGCTGGATATCGAGCACTTGCGCACGCAACTGCAAGCGCAACTCCCCGCCGCCTTGGTGCCGGTGGCCTATGTGCAGCTGCGCGCACTGCCCCTGACCGCCAACGGCAAGCTCGACCGCAAGGCGCTGCCTGAACCGGATCAGGGCGCAATGCTCAGTCGTGAGTACGCCGCTCCGCAAGGTGGCGTCGAAACTACTTTGGCGACGATCTGGGCCGAGGTGTTGCAGGTGGAACAGGTCGGCCGGCATGACCACTTTTTTGAGCTGGGCGGTCATTCCCTGTTGGCCGTCAGCCTGATCGAGCGCATGCGCCAGGCCGGTCTCAGTGCCGATGTGCGCGTGCTGTTCAGCCAACCCACCCTGGCGGCCCTGGCCGCTGCCGTCGGCAGTGGTCTCGACGTAGAGGTGCCGGCCAATCGCATTTCTGCCGATTGCCAGCGCATCACTCCGGACCTGCTGTCGCTGGTTGCCCTGGACCAACAGACGATTGATCAAGTAGTCGCCCAGGTCCCCGGTGGCGCCGCCAATGTGCAGGATATCTACCCGCTGGCGCCGTTGCAGGAAGGCATCCTTTACCACCACATCACGGCCGGGCAGGGCGACCCGTACCTGCTGCAATCGCACCTGGCGTTCGCCAGCCTGGAACGCCTGCACGCCTTTGCCCAGGCGCTGCAACAGGTGATCGACCGCCACGACATCCTGCGCACCGCCGTGGTCTGGGAAGGCCTGGCGCAACCGCTGCAAGTGGTGTGGCGCAAGGCCCAGTTGCAGGTGCAGGCCGGTGACCTGCAGGGCTTTGACCCGCGTCATTACCGCGTGCCGCTGGATCAGGCGCCGTTGATCCGTTTGGTATATGCCCACAACCCGGCCGGGCAGCAGGTGGATGCACTCCTGTTGTTCCACCACATTGCCCTCGACCACACCGCCCTCGACCGCGTGCGCCACGAGATGCAAGCCAGCCTGCTCGGGCAGCCGCAGCCGGTCGGGGACGCCACGCCGTACCGCAACTACGTGGCCCAGGCGCGCCTGGGGGTGAGTGAGCAGGAACACGAACAGTTCTTCCGCGAGATGCTCGCTGATATCGATGAACCGACTCTGCCGTTCGGCCTGCAGAATGTGCGCGGCGACGGCACGGCCATCGAAGAGGCCCAGCAGCACCTGCCGCCCGACCTCAACAGACGCCTGCGGGCCCAGGCGCGTGTGCTTGGGGTCAGCGCGGCCAGCCTGTTCCACCTGGCCTGGGCGCGGGTGCTCGCCAGCACGTCGGGCCAGGAACAGGTGGTGTTCGGCACCGTGCTGTTGGGCCGTATGCAAGGCGGCAAAGGCAGTGATCGGGCGCTGGGCATGTTCATCAACACCTTGCCGCTGCGGGTGGATATCGACGCCACCGGCGTGCGTGCTGCGGTCAAGCACACCCATGGGCGGCTGAGCGCGCTGCTCGGGCATGAACACGCCTCGCTGGCGTTGGCCCAGCGTTGCAGCGGTGTCGCCGCGCCGCAGCCGTTGTTCAGCGCGATGCTCAATTACCGTCACAGTGACAGCCGGCAGGCGCCGGTGTCGGCGGCGTGGCAAGGCATCGAGACATTGGCCAGTGAAGAGCGCACCAACTACCCGTTGACGCTGAACGTGGATGATCAGGGCGACGGTTTCCGCCTGACCGCCCTGGCGGCGACGCCAATCGGCGCGCAACGCATCTGCGGCTATGTGCAAGTGACCTTGCAAGGCCTGGTGGAAGCGCTGGAGCAGGCACCGCAGTTGCCGGTCAATCACCTGCCGGTGCTGGAGGCCCAGGAGCGCCAGCAAGTGCTCGGCGCGTTCAACGCCACCGAAGTGGCGTACGACCTCGATCAGACCCTGCATGGCATGTTCGAACGGCAGGTGGCACGCACGCCGGATGCGATTGCGCTCAAGGCGGGCGACGTCGTATTGACCTATGCCGAGCTGAACACGCGCGCCAACCAACTGGCGCACCACCTGTTGGCGTTGGGCGTACAACCGGATTCCCGCGTGGCGATCTGCGTGGAGCGCGGCCTGGACATGGTCGTTGGCCTGTACGCGATCCTCAAGGCCGGCGCCGCCTATGTGCCGCTGGACCCGGCCTATCCGCCAGAACGCCTGGCCTACATGCTCGAAGACAGCGCGCCCGTGGTGGTGTTGGCCCAAGGCTCGACGCGTGGGTTGCTGGGCGCAGTGCCGGTGATCGATCTGGAACAGCCGAACTGGTCGCACCAATCCACCGACAACCCGCAGGTCAACGCCATGGGCGCCTACGTGATCTACACCTCCGGCTCCACCGGCCAGCCCAAGGGCGTGATCAACGACCACGCCGGGGTGGTCAACCGCTTGCTGTGGATGCAGGACGCCTACGGTCTCAAGCCCCACGACCGGGTATTGCAGAAAACCCCGTTCAGCTTCGACGTGTCGGTGTGGGAGTTCTTCTGGCCGCTGTTCACCGGCGCGCGGCTGGTGATGGCGCGTCCTGGTGGGCACAAAGACCCGCTGTACCTGTGCGAAGTGATCGAGGCCGAGCAGATCACCACGCTGCACTTTGTGCCGTCGATGCTCGACGTGTTCCTTGCCCACGGCGATATGCGCCAGGCGGCCGGGCTGGTGCGCGTGATGTGCAGCGGCGAAGCCTTGCCCGGCAGCCTGGTGCGGCGCTTCAAGCAGCAGTTGCCGGGGATCGGCCTGTACAACCTGTACGGCCCCACTGAAGCGGCGGTGGACGTGACCGCGTGGAATTGCGCGCGCCCCGAGGTGGCGGACAACACGCCAATCGGCAAACCCATCGCCAACACACGCATGTACGTGCTGGACGCGCAGTTGCAGCCGGTGCCGCTGGGCGTGGTCGGCGAGTTGTTTATCGGCGGCGTGCAAGTGGCGCGGGGTTACCTGAACCGACCTGAGCTGACCGCCGAGCGCTTCCTCAAGGACCCGTTCAGCAGCGGCCGCATGTACCGCACCGGCGACCTCGGGCGCTTCCTGCCCGACGGCAATCTGGAATACCTGGGCCGCAACGATGATCAGGTGAAGATCCGTGGCCTGCGCATCGAACTGGGGGAAATCCAGGCGCGCCTGCTGGAGCATCCCCAGGTCAACGAAGCGGCCGTGATCGCCCGTGACGAGCGCCTCGTCGCCTATTACACCGGCACGCGGGTCGGCGACCTGCGTGAGCACCTGTTGCGGCACTTGCCGGAATTCATGGTGCCCGCGTTGTTTGTGCACCTCGACGCCTTGCCCTTGAGCCCCAACGGCAAGCTCGACCGCAAGGCGCTGCCGGCGCCGAGCGTCGAGGCACTGAATGCGCGGGAGTACGAAGCGCCCGAGGGCGACACCGAGATCCTGCTGGCGCAGCTCTGGGCCGAACTGCTCAAGGTGGAGCGGGTCGGGCGCCAGGACAATTTCTTTGAACTGGGCGGGCACTCGCTGCTCGCCGTGGGCCTGATCGGGCGCTTGCGCCAGGCGGGCATGGAAGCCGATGTGCGCGCGTTGTTCGAACAGCCGACCCTGGCGGGCTACGCCGCAATAACCGAACGAATGGAGATCGTCCTGTGAGCATCCTCGAACTGCTGGCGACACTGAAAACCAAGGATGTACAACTGGCGCTCAAGGGCGAGCAATTGGCGGTGCAAGGCAACAAGCAGGCGTTGAGCGATCCCTTGATCCTCGCCGCCTTGCGTGAACACAAACCGGCGTTGATCGAGCTGCTGAAAGCCGGTGAATACGCGGCTGCCAATGAGGTGCCGGCCAATGGCATCCCGGCCGATGCCGAGCACATCACGCCGGCCATGCTGACCTTGTCCAGCCTGAGCGAGGATGAAATCCAGCGCATCGTCGCCAGCGTTGACGGCGGCTTGGCGAATATCCAGGACATCTACCCCCTGGCGCCGTTGCAGGAAGGCATCCTGTTCCACCATGTGCGCACCGCCCAGGGCGACCCCTATGTGATGCAGTCGCAGTTCGCCTTTGACAGCGTCGAGCGCTTCGACGCGTTTGCCCAAGCCCTGCAAGGTGTGATCGAACGTCATGACATCCTGCGCACCGGCGTGGTGTGGGAGGGCGTGCAGCAGCCGTCGCAAGTGGTGTGGCGCAAGGCGAGCCTGCCGGTGCAGGCGGTGGAACTGGACCCGGCCGACGGCGATGTCGCCGCACAACTGCACGCCCGTTTCGACGCGCGCCATTACCGCCTGGACGTGACCCAGGCGCCGCTGTTGCGCCTGGCCTGGGCGGCGGACCCGGCGCAGCAGCGCATCGTTGCGATGCTGCTGTTCCACCATATGGCCCTCGACCACAGCGCCCTGGAAGTGGTGCGCCATGAAATGCAGGCGTTCTTGCAAGGGCAGGGCGCGCAGTTGGGTGCGGCGGTGCCGTTTCGCGACTACGTGGCCCAGGCGCGGCTGGGGGTGAGCGAGCAGGAGCACGAGGCGTTCTTCCGGCAGATGCTCGGGGATGTGGTCGAGCCGACCTTGCCCTTTGGCTTGCAGGACGTGCAGGGCGATGGCCGCGGGATCAACGAACTCGACTGGCCACTGGCGGACGCGCTCAACCAGCGCCTGCGCGCCCAGGCGCGGCTGCTTGGGGTGAGCATCGCCAGCCTGTTCCACCTGGGCTGGGCCCGGGTGTTGAGCGCGCTGGCGGGCAAGTCCCAGGTGGTGTTCGGCACGGTGTTGATGGGCCGCATGCAGGGCGGGCATGCCACGGAGCGCGCCTTGGGGATTTTCATCAATACCCTGCCGTTTCGCCTGGATGTGGGCAGTGACGACGTGCGCAGCGCCGTCAAGGCCACCCACGTACGCCTCACCGCGCTATTGCGCCATGAGCATGCGCCGCTGGCCCTGGCCCAGCGTTGCAGTGGCGTGCTGGCGCCGACGCCGTTGTTCAGCACCTTGCTCAACTATCGCCACAGCGCCACTGGCAGTAGTGAAGCGCAGGCGGCGTGGCAGGGCATCGCGACGCTGCGTTCGGATGAACGCACCAATTACCCGCTGACCCTGAGTGTGGATGACCTGGGTGACGGCTTTATCCTGCGGCTGCTGGCGACCACCGAGGTCGATCCGCGGCGCGTCTGCGCCTACCTGCAAACCGCCCTCGAGAATCTGGTGACGGCATTGGAGCAGGCGCCGTTGACGACGCTGGACCAGCTCGCGGTGGTGCCCGCCGCCGAGCAGCAGTTGCTGCTGGAACAGTTCAACGCCACCGGGGCCGATTTCCCTCAGGGCAGCACATTGCACGGGCGCATCGAAGCCCAGGCCGCCCTCACGCCCGACGCCATCGCCGTCGTGCAGCAAGGCCGACAACTGACCTACAGCGAGTTGAATCAACAAGCCAACCTGCTGGCCCATCACCTGCTGGCCCTCGGGGTGAAGCCTGACGAGCGCGTGGCCATTGTCGCGCGTCGTGGCCTCGACACCCTGGCCGGCTTGCTCGCGGTGCTCAAGGCCGGCGCCTGCTATGTGCCGGTGGACCCTTCCCACCCAGCCGAACGCCTGCACTACCTGCTCAGCGACAGCGCGCCGGTGGCGGTGCTGACCCAGCAGGCGTTGCTGGAGCGCTTGCCGGCCCTCGATGTGCCGGTGATTCATCTTGACCGCTACACCTGGCAGCACCATTCGGCGTGCAATCCCGAGGTGGCGGTGACGCCGGCGCACCTCGCCTATGTGATCTACACCTCCGGCTCCACCGGCCAGCCCAAAGGCGTGATGGTGGAACACCACACGGTGGCCAACCTGGTGGACTGGCATTGCCACGCCTTCGACCTGCGCGCCGGGCGCCACACCGCCAGCGTCGCCGGTTTCGGCTTTGACGCGATGGCCTGGGAAGTGTGGCCGGCCCTGTGTGTGGGCGCGACCCTGCACCTGCCACCGGCCCAGGACGGCAATGAGGACATCGACGCACTGCTGGCCTGGTGGTGCGCGCAGCCGTTGGATGTGAGCTTTCTGCCGACGCCGGTGGCCGAGTACGCCTTCAGCCAGCGCATCGAACACCCGACGTTGCGCACCTTGCTGATCGGCGGCGATCGCCTGCGCCAGTTTGGCCGTGGCCAGCGCTTCGAGGTGATCAACAACTACGGCCCCACCGAGGCCACGGTGGTGGCCACGTCCGGCAAGGTCGAGGCGGGGCAGCCGTTGCATATCGGCAAACCCATCGCCAATGCCACGGTGTACCTGTTGGATGAACAACTGCGTCCGGTGCCGTTGGGCGTGGCGGGGGAGTTGTATGTGGGCGGCAAGGGCGTGGCGCGTGGTTATCTGCACCGCCCGCAGTTGACCGCCGAACGCTTCCTGCAAGACCCGTTCAACAACGGGCGCATGTACCGCACCGGCGACCTGGCGCGCTGGTTGCCCGATGGCAACCTTGAGTACCTGGGGCGCAACGACGATCAGGTGAAGATTCGCGGGGTGCGCATCGAGCTGGGGGAAATCGAAAGCCAGCTCAACCAACTGCCGAGCGTCCAGGAGGCGGTGGTGCTGGTGCGCGAAGAACGCCTGGTGGCGTACTTCACCGAGAACCCGCAACTGGACCCGCTGACTGTGGCTGAACTGCGCGCCCACCTGGTGGCGCACCTGCCGGACGCCATGGTGCCGGTGGCCTACGTGAAACTGCCTGCACTGCCCCTGACCGCCAACGGCAAGCTCGACCGCAAGGCCCTGCCGGCGCCGGACATGGCCGCCGTATTCAGCCGCGAGTACGCCGCGCCCGAGGGTGAGATCGAAACAGTGCTGGCGCAGATTTGGGCCGATGTGCTGCAAGTGGAGCGGGTCGGGCGACGCGATCACTTTTTTGAACTGGGCGGGCATTCGTTGCTGGCGATGCGCATGGTCTCGCAGGTGCGCCAGCGCCTCGGTGTGGAGCTGTTGCTCGGCGACCTGTTCGCCAACGCCGAACTGGCCGCCGTCGCCGACGTGCTGGCCAGCGCCGGGCGCAGCACCTTGCCGGACATCCTCCCGGCCAATCGCGACGACGCCGTGCCGCTGTCGTTCGCCCAGCAACGCCTATGGTTCCTCGCGCTGTTGGAAGGGGCCAACACCGCCTACAACATTCCCATCGGCCTGCGTTTGCGTGGGCAATTGCATGTGGAGGCGCTGCAACGGGCGCTGGCGCGGATCGTCGCGCGGCATGAAACCCTGCGCAGTCGCTTCGCCCAGCACGGCGACGAAGCGCGGGTGCTGATCCTGCCGCCAGAAGACGTGCTGCCCCTGCAAGTGCAGGACCTGCGCCGTCACCCGCAACCGCAACAGGCGTTGGAAGCGTTGATCCACGGCGAGGCGTCGGCGCCGTTTGACCTGGAGCGCGGCCCGCTGCTGCGCGGGCGCTTGATCGTGATGGCCGACGATCACCATGTGCTGTTGCTGACCTTGCACCATATCGTCTCCGATGGCGGCTCCATGGGTGTGCTCACCCGCGAGCTGATGGCGTTGTACAAGGCCTTCAGCCTGGGCCAGGCCGACCCGTTGCCGCCGCTGGCGATCCAGTACGGCGACTTTGCGGTGTGGCAGCGCCTGTGGCTCAGCGGCGAAGTGCTGCATCGGCAAAGCACTTACTGGCAGCAAGCGCTGGCCGGTGCGCCGGTGTTGCTCACTTTGCCCACCGACCGCCCGCGTCCGGCGCGGCAGGACTACGCCGGCAGCAGCGTCGAGGTGCGCCTGGATGAGCGCCTGACGGCCGGGCTCAAGGCCCTCGGCCAACGTCATGGCAGCACGCTCTATATGATCCTGCTGACGGCGTGGGCATCGCTGCTGACGCGGCTGTCCGGGCAGCAGGAGGTGGTGATCGGCTCCCCCGTGGCCAATCGCAATCGCGTCGAGGTGGAAGGGCTGATCGGCCTGTTCGTCAACACCCTGGCGGTGCGCATCGACACCTCGGGCGACGTGAGCTGCGAAGCGCTGTTGGCGCGGGTCAAGGCCCAGGCGCTGGCCGCCCAGGCCCATCAGGACCTGCCGTTTGAACAAGTGGTGGAAATCACCCGGCCCGCCCGCAGCCTGGCCCACAGCCCGGTGTTCCAGACCTTGCTCACCTGGCAGGACAGCAGCGCGCCGGCCCTGGCCCTGGGCGACCTGGCGCTGGAAGGCATCGTCGAACATAGCCACTTTGCCAAGTTCGACCTGTCCCTGGACCTGGGCGAAGTGCAGGGCTCCATCATCGGCGCGCTGGAATATGCGCAGGCCTTGTTCGATGAAGCGACCGTGCGCCGTTATGCCGGCTACCTCACCCGTGTGCTGCAGGCCATGGTCGATAACGATCAGGCGGTGCTGGCCCATGCGCCGTTGGTGGATGAGCATGAGCGTCAGCAGCTTTTGGTTGAGTTCAACGCCACGCAGGTGGATTACAACCTCGACCAGACCTTGCACGGGATGTTTGAAGCGCAAGTGGCCCGTACGCCGGATGCCATTGCGCTGAAGTCGGGCGACGTGGTGTTGACCTATGCCGAGCTGAACGCGCGGGCCAACCAGTTGGCGCATCACCTGCTGGCGCAGGGCGTGCAGCCGGATTCCCGCGTGGCGATCTGCGTGGAGCGTGGCCTGGAGATGGTGGTCGGCCTGTACGCGATCCTCAAGGCCGGCGCCGCCTATGTGCCGCTGGACCCGGCGTATCCGCCTGAACGCCTGGCCTACATGCTCGAAGACAGCGCGCCGTTGGTGGTGCTGGCCCAAGGCTCGACGCGTGCGTTGCTGGGCACAGTGCCGGTGATCGACCTGGAGCAGCCGACCTGGTTGCAGCAACCCCTCGACAACCCGCAGGTCAACGCCGTGGGCGCCTATGTGATCTACACCTCCGGCTCCACCGGCCAGCCCAAGGGCGTGATCAACGACCACGCCGGGGTGGTCAACCGCTTGCTGTGGATGCAGGACGCCTACGGCCTGACCTCCGACGATACGGTCTTGCAGAAAACCCCGTTCAGTTTCGACGTGTCGGTGTGGGAGTTCTTCTGGCCGCTGTTCACCGGCGCGCGGCTGGTGATGGCGCGCCCGGGTGGGCACAAAGAGCCGCTGTACCTGTGTGAAGTGATCGAGGCCGAGCAGATCACCACGCTGCACTTTGTGCCGTCGATGCTCGACGTGTTCCTCGCCCACGGCGATGTGCGCCAGGCGGCCGGGCTGGTGCGCGTGATGTGCAGCGGCGAAGCGTTGCCCGGCAGCCTGGTACGGCGCTTCAAGCAGCAGTTGCCGGGCAGCGAGCTGCACAACCTGTATGGGCCGACCGAAGCGGCGGTGGATGTGACCGCCTGGCACTGTGCGGGTGCCGTGACGCCGGACAACACGCCCATCGGCAAACCCATCGCCAACACGCGCATGTACGTGTTGGATGGGCAGTTGCAACCGGTGCCGCTGGGGGTGGTTGGCGAGCTGTTTATCGGCGGTGTGCAAGTGGCGCGGGGTTACCTGAACCGCCCGGAATTGACCGCCGAGCGCTTTATCAAAGACCCGTTCACTGGCGCGCGCATGTACCGCACGGGTGACCTTGGCCGCTATTTGCCCGACGGCACTATTGAATACCTCGGGCGCAACGACGATCAGGTCAAGATCCGTGGCCTGCGCATCGAACTGGGGGAAATCCACGCGCGTCTGATCGACTATCTGGGCGTCGATGAAGCCGCAGTGATCGCCCGCGACGAGCGCCTGGTGGCGTACTACACCGGCGTGCGCAGCGAGATCGACGCCCTGCGCGCCCATCTGTTGCAGCACCTGCCGGAGTTCATGGTGCCAGCGCTGTTTGTGCACCTCGACGCGCTGCCCCTGAGCCCCAACGGCAAGCTCGACCGCAAGGCCTTGCCCGCACCGGGCGCGGACTCAGTGATTACACGCGACTACGAAGCGCCCCAGGGCGACACGGAAATCGCCCTGGCCAGCCTGTGGGCCGAGTTGCTCAATGTGGAGCGGGTGGGGCGTCACGATGACTTCTTTGAACTGGGCGGGCACTCGCTGCTGGCGGTGAGCCTGGTGGGGCGCATGCGCCGCCTCGGGCTGTCGGCGGATGTGAAAGTGTTGTTTGGCCAGCCGACGTTGGCGGCGTTGGCTGCTGCGTTGGGCGGCGGCCGCGAAGTCGCGGTGCCGGCCAATCGCATTGCGCCCGATTGCACGCGGATCACCCCGGACATGCTGGCGCTGATCACCCTGGAGCAAGCGGCCATCGACCGTGTTGTCGGTTACATCCCCGGCGGTGCGGCGAATGTGCAGGACATCTACCCGCTGGCACCGTTGCAGGCCGGCATGCTCTACCACCATCGCGCTACGCCCAGTAGCGACGACTATGTGCTGCGCGCGCAGTTCGCCTTCGACAGCCGCCAGCGTCTGGACGCGTTTGCCCAGGCCTTGCAGGCGGTGATCCAGCGCCATGATGCGTTGCGTTCGTCGTTCCATTGGGATGGCCTGGAAGAACCGCTGCAAGTGGTGTGGCGTGAGGCCGCGCTGCGCGTCGAAACCGGGCCGTTGCCGCCACGCCTGGACCTGGCCCAGGCGCCGCTGATGCGCCTGGTGTATGCCGAGGAACCGCAGCGCGTGGTCGCCACCTTGCTGTTCCACCACCTGGTGATGGACCACATCGCCCTGGACATTCTGCAACACGAAATGCAGGCGTTCCTGCTGGGCACCGCGCACACCCTCGGCGCGCCCGTGCCGTACCGCAACTATGTGGCCCAGACCCGCCTGGGTGTGGATGATCACGCGGCGTTCTTTAGCGAGATGCTCGGCGCCATCGATGAGCCGACCAGCGTCGAACCGCTGGGCGCCGCTGAGCATGTCCAGCGCACGCTGGATGCGCCGTTGAGCCAGCGCCTGCGGGTGCAGGCGCGGCAAGCGGGCGTCAGTGCCGCGAGCCTGATGCACCTGGCCTGGGCCCATGTGCTGGGCAAGGTCGCGGGCCGCGAGCAGGTGGTGTTCGGCACGGTGATGCTCGGCCGTTTGCACGGTGGTGACGGCGCCGAGCGCGCCATCGGGGTGTTTATCAATACCTTGCCGCTGCGGGTCGATCTGGGTGAGCACAGCGTACTGGACGCGTTGCGCGCCACTCACGGGCGCCTGACCCAGTTGCTCAGCCATGAACACGCGCCGCTGGCGCTGGCCCAGCGTTGCAGCGGCGTGCCGGTGGGCACGCCGTTGTTTGCCACGCTGTTCAACTATCGCCACAGCGCCGCGTCGGTGGGCAGCGAGGGCTGGCAGGGCATTCAGTCGCTCAAGGCCGAGGAACACAGCAACTACGGCTTGTCCCTGAGTGTTGATGACCTGGCCGATGGCTTCACCCTGACGGCCGTGGGGCAGGGCGCGCGGCGTGTCTGCGACTACCTGCACACTGCCGTGGAGCAACTGGTGCAGGCGTTGGAGCACGACAGCGAAGTCGCCATCGGCCACTTGCCGATCCTGTCGATTGCCGAGCGCCGCCAGTTGGCCGGATTCAACGCCACCACGCGCCTGTTTCCACGGGAACACACGGTGCAGCGCCTGTTCGAGGCCCAGGCCCAGGCGCGGCCTGACGCGCTGGCGGTGGTGGAGGGCGCGCAACGATTGAGTTATGGCGAGCTGAATCGCCGCGCCAACCGCTTGGCCCATCACCTGTTGGGGCTGGGGGTGCGGGCCGGCGATAACGTTGCGCTGCTGTTGCCGCGCTCCGTGGACCTGCTGGTCAGCCAACTGGCCGTGCTCAAGTGCGCCGCTGCCTATGTGCCGCTGGACATCCACGCGCCCGCCGAGCGCCAGGGCTTCATGCTGCAAGACAGTGCGGCCGCCTGCGTGTTGACACGCAGCGATGCCGTTGTCGATGGCGCGGTCCAACGCCTGGACCTCGACACCTTGGCCCTCGACCCGCAACCGAGCCACAACCCCGGCCTGTCGCAGTCGTCGGAGAGCGTGGCGTACATCATGTACACCTCCGGTTCCACCGGCACGCCCAAAGGTGTGTTGGTGCCCCATCGCGGCATCACGCGGCTGGTGCTCAACAATGGCTATGCCGACTTCAATGCCAGCGACCGCGTGGCGTTCGCCTCCAACCCGGCGTTCGACGCCAGCACCATGGACGTGTGGGGGCCGTTGCTCAACGGTGGGCAGATCCAGGTGATCGACCACGCCACCGTGCTCGAGCCGGTGGCGTTTGGCGCGGCCCTGGCCGAGGTGACGGTGCTGTTCGTGACCACGGCGTTGTTCAACCACTATGTGCAACTGATCCCCGAGGCGCTGGCGGGCCTGCGCATCCTCCTGTGCGGCGGCGAGCGGGCCGACCCGGCGGCGTTTCGCCGTTTGTTGGCGCGGGCACCGGCACTGCGCCTGGTGCATTGCTACGGGCCGACGGAAAGCACCACCTACGCCACCACCCATGAGGTGCGCGCGCTAGTCGATGGCGCCGACAGCGTGCCTATCGGCCGGCCGATTTCCAACACCCAGGTGCATGTCTTGGATGCGCACCTGCAGCCCGTGCCGTTGGGCGTGGCGGGTGAGATCTGCATCGGTGGCGATGGCGTCGCCCTGGGCTATTTGAATCGCCCGGCGCTGACCGCCGAGAAGTTCGTCGCCGACCCGTTCAATGGCGGCGCGCTGCTGTACCGCACCGGCGACCTTGGCCGCTGGACGGCGGACGGCCTGCTGGAGTGCATCGGGCGCAATGACGACCAGGTGAAGATTCGCGGTTTCCGTATCGAACTGGGCGAGATTGAAGCGCGCCTGGGCACCTTGGCGGGTATCCAGGACGTGGTGGTGCTGGCCCGTGAGGACGTGCCGGGGGACAAGCGTCTGGTGGCGTACTTCACCTGGGCGGCGCAGCCCCTGGAGATCGACCAACTGCGCGCCCATTTGCTTGAGCAATTGCCGGACTACATGCTGCCGTCGGCCTATGTGGCGCTGGCGCGGTTGCCGTTGACCGGCAACGGCAAGGTGGACCGCAAAGCCTTGCCCGTGCCGCCGTTGCAGGCGCTGATCAGCCGTGAATTCGAAGCGCCGGTTGATGCCCTGGAGCAAACCCTGGCACAGCACTGGGCCGAGGTGTTGAAGCTGGAGCAGGTGGGGCGGCATGACAGTTTTTTCGAGCTGGGCGGGCATTCGTTACTGGCGATCCGGCTGGTGAACGTGTTGGAGGAGGCGGGGTTGTCGGTGTCTCTCGCCGAGCTGTTCCAGCATGCCAATGTGGCGGCGGTCGCCGCGCTGTTACGCCAACGCAGCGACGCACCGCTGTGTGACGGTCCGGTGGTCACGGTGCGCAGCGCTGGCAGCCAGGCGCCGCTGTTCCTGGTCCACGAGTTCAGCGGCATGGACGTGTATTTCCCGGCGCTGGGCCAGCATCTGCCCGGCGACTATCCGATCTATGGCCTGCCGGGCGTGGCCTTAGGCGAGCCGCACCTGGACAGCATGGAAGGCCTTGCCGCGCGGCTGGTCGGTTTGATCCGTGGCATCCAGCCCCACGGGCCGTATCGACTGGCCGGCTGGTCGTTTGGCGGCGTACTGGCCTATGAAGTGGCGATGCAGTTGCTGGGGGCGGATGAACCGGTGGCGTTCCTCGGTTTGCTCGACAGCTATGTGCCGCGCCTGACCGATCAAGGCAAGGCGCGCTGGAGCGGGGCGGAGGCGCTCAAGCGCCAGTTGTTGTTGCAGTGCACGGCGTACTGGAAAACCCAGGGCCGGGCAGATTTGCTGGCGAGCCTGGGGCAGTTGGACGCACAGGTTGCACAGCTGGACTTTGCCGAGTTGCTGCAACGCTGCCGTGCGGCCGGTTTGCTGCACGCGCAAATGGCGGCGGCGACGGATGCCGACCTGGCGCATTACCTGGCACGGGAAGTCGGGCATGGGCATGCGCTGGCGCATTACAGCCTGTTCCCGTTGCCGATACCGGTGCATCTGTTCAGCGCGCAAGAGCGCCCCACCGAATTGGCGCGGCGCAGTGCTTCGCTGGGCTGGGCAGACGCGTTGGCGCCGGGGCAGTTGCGCCAGGTGCAAGTGCCGGGTGATCACCAGAGCATGATGCAGGCGCCGCATATCCAGGCGCTGGGCCAGGCAATCACAGAGGCATTGGCGACCTGCATGCCGGTGGCGCAAGCGGCACATTCGCCCTTGCTGCGCATTCAGAGCGGGCGTGCCGGGCACGCGCCGCTGTTCTGCGTGCCGGGGGCGGGGGACAGCGTCACCGGTTTTGTCGGCTTGAGCGAAGCTCTGGGGCGCGACTGGCCGCTGTTTGGCTTGCAGCCCCGTGGCCTGGATGGCGAGGCGGTGCCCCACAGCCAGGTGGAAGCGGCGGCGCGGGCGAATCTGGCGGCGTTGGCGCAGGAATGCCCGCACGGCCCGGTGCATCTGGTCGGGCATTCGTTTGGCGGCTGGGTCGCGCTGGAGATGGCGTTGCAGTTGCAGGCGCAAGGGCGCGAGGTGGCGTCGCTCACGGTGATCGACAGCGAAGCACCGGGTGGCGCGGGCCGCGCGTACACGACCACGGCGGCGCTGCTGCGCTTGATCGAGTCGATGCAGTTGGCGGCGGGCAAGTCCCTGGGGATCGACCCGCTGGACTTCGCCGGGCGCGATGAAGTGGCGCAGCGCCAAAGCTTGCATGCCGGCATGGTCGCGGTTGGCTTGTTGCCGGCGCGGGCCAGTGTGGCGGCGATGGACGGGC
Organism: Pseudomonas sp. Marseille-Q1929; assembly: GCF_017316265.1. Classification (NCBI taxonomy): domain Bacteria; kingdom Pseudomonadati; phylum Pseudomonadota; class Gammaproteobacteria; order Pseudomonadales; family Pseudomonadaceae; genus Pseudomonas; species Pseudomonas sp. Marseille-Q1929. Next base: position 90,429 of record NZ_JAFLWU010000010.1, on the reverse strand, counting down.
CGGCGCGCACCTATGGGGCGGCGTTGCGCACGGCGTATCGGCCGAGTCGGCGCTTTGACGGCGTGGTGCGCTTGGTGTTGGCGCAAGACCCGGCATTGGACGCGGCCGGCAATCAGCGCGAGCAGGGCTTGATGATCGAAGGCTGGCGCCGCCAGGGCAGGGAGCTGGAGGTGTGGTATGGCGGCGGCAATCACTTCACGTTGCTCAAGGCGCCGAATGTGCAGGGGCTTGCCCAGTGGTGGCGGGAAGGACTTGTGGGAGCGGGCTTGCCCGCGATGGCGGTGGCTCAGTCGCCCATGTATTGACTGAACGCCCGCAATCGCAGGCAAGCCAGCTCCCACATTCACCCCTTGTTTATGGTCATTTATGCACACTTCAAAATTTCGCAAAGTGGGTCTGTTCAGCGTGTTGGCCATTGCCGTTGGCCTGATTGTCTACACCGTGCAAGCGCCCGCCGAGGGGCCGCAGTACCTCACCGCCACGGCTGAGCGCGGCGATATCGAAAACGCCGTGTTGGCCACCGGTTTACTGGAGGGCATCAAGCAGGTCGATGTCGGCGCCCAGGTGTCCGGGCAGTTGAAGTCGCTCAAGGTCAAGGTCGGCGACAAGGTGAAGCAGGGCCAGTGGCTGGCGGAAATCGATCCGCTGATCCTGCAGAACACTCTGCGCAAGGCCCAGGTCGATGAAGAAAACCTCCAGGCCCAGCGCCGTGCGACGGCGGCGCAGCTCAGGCAGGCGCGGTCGGTGTATGAGCGCTACAAGGGCTTGCAGGATGACGAGTCGGTGTCGCGCCAGGATTTCGAGAGCGCTGAATCGACGTTCCAGGTGCAGCAGGCCAACTTGTTGTCCCTGGATGCGCAGATCAAGAGCGCGCATATCCAGATCGATACCGCCAAGATCAACCTGGCCTACACCCGGATCGTCGCGCCCATCGATGGCGACGTGGTCGGTATCGTCACCCAGGAAGGCCAGACCGTGATCGCCAGCCAACTGGCGCCGGTGCTGCTGAAACTGGCGGACCTGGACACCATGACCGTCAAGGCCCAGGTCTCGGAGGCGGATGTGATTCATATCAGCCCTGGCCAGAAGGTGTATTTCACTATCCTTGGCGAGGCCGACAAGCGCTACTACGCCACGCTGCGCGGCACGGAGCCAGCGCCGCAGAACTTCCTCGAAACCCAGGCTGCCGGCACGCCCAAGCAGAACACTGCGGTGTTCTACAACGCGCTGTTCGACGTGCCCAACCCCGATCATCGCCTGCGCATCGCCATGACTGCCCAGGTGCGCATCGTGCTCGCCACCGCCCAGGCTGCGTTGATCGTGCCGGTGGCGGCGCTCGGCCCGCGCAACAACGACGGCCGTTATACCGTGCGCGTGCTGGACGCCAAGGGGCGGGCGCAGGCGCGTGAGGTGCAGACCGGCATCAACAACAACGTCAAGGTGCAGATCCTTGACGGCCTGGTCGAAGGCGACACCGTGGTGATCGGCGACGCCACGCCCGCCGTGGCGGGGAACTGACGGATGAGCCTGCCACTGTTGGAACTCAAGGGCATCACCCGCAGTTTCATGGCCGGCGAGCGTGAGTTCGTTGCGCTCAAGGGCATCGACCTGACGATCGAGGCCGGGGAAATGCTGGCGATCATCGGCGCGTCGGGCTCGGGCAAATCCACCCTGATGAATATCCTCGGCGGCCTGGATTACGCCACGGCCGGCAGCTACAAGATCAACGGCATCGAGACCCGTTCGTTGGGTGACGAGCAGTTGGCCGAACTGCGCCGCGACTACTTCGGCTTTATCTTCCAGCGTTACCACCTGCTGACGCACTTGAGCGCGTTGCACAACGTGGAAATGCCGGCGATCTACGCGGGCACGCCGCAAACCCAACGCCACAGCCGCGCGCGGGAGTTGCTTGCGCGCCTGGGCCTGGCCGGGCACGTCAGCCATCGCCCCAGCCAGCTCTCGGGCGGGCAGCAACAGCGGGTGAGTATCGCCCGCGCGCTGATGAACGGCGGTGAAGTGATCCTCGCCGACGAACCCACCGGCGCCCTCGACACGGCGAGTGGCAAGGAGGTCATGCAGATCCTCGCCGAGCTGCACGCCGCCGGGCACACGGTGATTATCGTCACCCATGACCCCAAGGTGGCGGCCAATGCCCAGCGCATCGTCGAGGTCAGTGATGGGGAGATCGTCAGTGACACGCGCAATACCGGCCCGGAGCTGCCCAGCGATGCACCGATTGAGCCCAAGCGCAGCGGTGCGCGGCGCCTGGTGGCGAGCCTGGGGTTGTTCAAGGAAGCGTTCAACATGGCCTGGGTCGCGCTGGTGTCCCACCGCATGCGTACCTTGCTGACCATGATCGGCATTGTTATCGGCATCACCTCGGTGGTGTCGATCTCGGCCATCGGCGAAGGCGCCAAGCGTTATGTGCTCAAGGACATCCAGGCGATTGGCAGCAACACCATCGACATCTTTCCCGGCAGCAGTTTTGGCGACAGCCGCGCGTCGGCCATCGAGACGTTGTTGCCCTCGGATGTGGAGGCGTTGAACCAGCTGTATTACGTGGACAGCGCCACGCCGGTGGTGGGCCGCCACCTGTTGCTGCGCTTTGGCAATATCGACCTGGATGCGCAGGTCAATGGCGTCAGCGACCGGTACTTCAAGGTCAAGGGCCTCAAGCTCGAAGCCGGCATCGCCTTCAGCGAAAGCGATGCGCGGCGCCAGGCGCAGGTGGTGGTGATCGACCACAATACCCGCCAGCGCCTGTTTGGTCCCAACGTTGACCCATTGGGCCAGGTGATCCTGGTGGGCAACCTGCCGTGCACGGTGATCGGCGTGACCGCCGACAACAAGAACATGTTTGCCGCGAGCAAGGCGTTGAACGTTTGGGTGCCTTACGAAACGGCGGCGGGGCGGTTGCTCGGGCAGCGCCATCTGGACAGCATCACCGTGCGCATCAAGGATGGCCAGCCGAGCAAGGTGGTGGAAGACAACGTCAACCAGCTGATGCTGCAACGCCACGGCACCAAGGATTTCTTCACCAACAACCTCGACAGCATCATGCAGACGGTGCAGAAAACCAGCCGCTCGCTGGCGTTGCTGCTGTCGTTGATCGCGGTGATTTCCTTGCTGGTGGGCGGCATCGGCGTGATGAACATCATGTTGGTGTCGGTCACGGAGCGCACCCGCGAGATCGGTATTCGCATGGCGGTGGGGGCGCGGCAGTCGGATATCCGCCAGCAGTTCCTGGTGGAGGCGGTGATGGTGTGCTTGATCGGCGGGATCATCGGGATCGCGTTGTCGTATGCGTTGGGTGGTTTGTTTTCGCTGTTTGTGAAGGAGTGGGAAATGGTGTTTTCCCTGGGCTCGGTGGTGACGGCGTTTGCCTGTTCGACGTTGATCGGGATTGTGTTTGGGTTTGTGCCGGCGCGGAATGCGGCGCGGTTGGACCCGATTGAGGCGTTGGCCAGGGATTGAGCCCTTTCAAACAATGAGGACTCAAAATGTGGGAGCTGGCTTGCCTGCGATTGCGGTGTATCAGCGAGCTTATGGGGTGCTGACCCACCGCCATCGCAGGCAAGCCAGCTCCCACACAAGCCAGCTCTTACAGTTAGAGCTGTGTTGGCTTATAGGCTGGCGGTGTCTTCTGTGGCATACATCCACCGCAACAACGAATGCCGCCCGCTGATCCCCAGCTTGATCGACGCGCGCTTGAGGTAGCTTTCAATGGTGTTGACCTTCAACGCCAACTGCTCCGCCAGTTCCGGCGCGGTGCGCCCCGCCAGCAGGCCGACACACACTTCCAGCTCGCGCCTGGACAGGGTCAGCCCCGATTGCACCAGGCGTTCTTCGATGCGTCGGCGCAGGGTTTCGATGCCCTGGTTCTGCGCCATCACCGAATCGGTGTCGAGCCGGCACGGCTGGATCGCGGCGATGTGTTTTTCCACCATGGGCAGCAGCAGCGTGGAGAAGTCCTGCAGCATGCTGCGTTCCTGGGGCGAGAAACTGTCCGAGGGGTGTGAGCGGTACACCGAGAGCACGTAGCGCACATCATCCTTGTGGCGCGTGAGGTGCAATTGGGCGGCGGGTTGTTCGTCACCGATGGCCGCCACTGAGTCGGTGTAGACCGGGCTGATCGCGCGGCGGGTGTGTCCCTCGGAACTGACCCGTAGCTGCGTGATATGGGTGGCGTCCACGGCCAGTTGAGTGAGGATCAGGTCATGCAGCATGCGTGGGAAATGGCGACTGCCGGTGCTGGCGATGACCTTGCCTATATGTGGGAACAGGTGTGAGTTCATCTGCTTCGTCCATGAGTTTCGAGTGCAGGTATTCAGCCATGACGCGACGGGAATCAACTAGTGCGAATACCTCACGATGAGAGCGCTTCCCGCCGAGACGTATGCTAGTACAGCGGGGCGGCGGGAAGGGGATCCAATCCGGATTAATCTAGATTAAAACTGCATAACGGTAGTCGGAGCAATCCGACCACCGTTATGCGAAAGGATAACGTCGAACCTGCGGTTTACTTCAACGCGTGCTCGACCCTCGCGGCGTGGCGCGGCGCCGTGCGCGTGCTTTTGGCCAGCGCCTGGTGCACATCCGCCAACAGATCGGCGACATCCTCCAGGCCGACCGACAACCGCACCAGGCCTTCGCTGATGCCGTGGTGCGCGCGCTGCTCCGGGGTGTAGGTGGAATGGGTCATGCTGGCCGGGTGCTGGGCCAGCGACTCGGCATCCCCGAGGCTGACGGCGCGGGTGAACAGTTGCAGCGCGTTCATGAAGCGGCGCCCGCTGTCGATGCCGCCCTTGAGTTCGAAGGCGATCATGCCGCCGGGCATTTTCATCTGGCGCTGTGCCAATTCGTATTGTCGGAAAGATCGCAGCCCGGGGTAGGTCACCCACTGCACGGCCGGGTGGGCCTGCAAGGCTTCGGCCACGGCCTGGGCGTTGGCGCAATGGCGGTCCATGCGCAGGGCCAGGGTCTTGAGGCCGCGCATCAGCAAGGAGGCATCCTGTGGCGACATCACCGCGCCGGTCAGGTCCTTGAGCCCTTGCAGGCGGATGCGTTGCGCCAGGGCGTGGCTGCTCACGGCAATGCCCGCGGTGATGTCGCCATGCCCGCTGAGGTACTTGGTGGCCGAATGCACCACCACATCGGCGCCCAGTTCCAGCGGGCGTTGCAGGTACGGCGTGCAGTAAGTGTTGTCGACCACCACGGTGATATTCGGTTGTGCATGGGCCAGCGCGGCCATGGCGGCGATATCCACCAGTTGCAGGTTGGGGTTGGCCGGGGTTTCGCAGTAGATCATGCGGGTGGCGGGACTGAGCGCCGCGCGCAACGCGTCCAGGTCGGTCAGGTCAACGTGGCGCACCTTGATACCGAATTCGCCGATGCCATGGTGCAGCAGGGCGAAGGTGCAGCCGTACAAAGTCTGGCTGACGATCACTTCATCGCCGGGGCGCAGCAAGGTCCAGAACGTTGCGGCAATCGCGCCCATGCCGGAACTGAACGCCACGGCGGCTTCGCCGTTTTCCAGGGTGGCCATGCGCGCTTCCAGCAGGGCCAGGGTCGGGTTGGAAATGCGTGTGTAGAAGTGGCCGTTTTCCTCACCGGCAAAGCACGCGGCGCCGTATTCGGCGGTAGGAAAGGCGAATGTGGCGGAGAGGTAAATCGGCGGCACGAGGGCGCCATGGTGGTCCTGGGGGTCGTAGCCGTGGTGGATGGCGCGGGTGGAAAAGCCGAATGCATTGTGTTTATTGTTCATGTCGGACGCTCCTTATTTCCTACAATGCTATGCTCATAACCACAGATGAACGTTGCAAAGTTTGCTGACATTTCCCGCGCCACGGGACGAAAAACCCATAAAAATAATGATTAGAGGCACGTTATGCCCGTAAGCCTGGACCGTACCGACAAAGCCCTTTTAAACGCGCTGCAAGGCAACGCCCGCCTGACGGTGGCCGAGTTGGCCGACCGCGTTTCCCTGACCACCTCGCCGTGCTGGCGCAGGGTGCGTAACCTGGAGGAGAGCGGGGTGATCAGCGGCTACCAGGCGATCCTCTCGCCCAAGGCGTTGGGGTATGGAGTGACCGCGTTTGTGAACATCATGATGGAGAGCCACACCCAGGAAATCGCCCGCGCGTTTGAGCAGCGTTTGTTGGAGATCCCGGAGATTGTGGCGTGCCATAACGTGTCGGGGCGCTATGACTTCTTGTTGGAGGTGGTGGCCAAGGATTTGGAGTCCTTTGGCGAATTTGCGCGGGAGGTGTTGCAGACGCTGCCGTGCGTCAAAGAGATTTATTCGAGTTTTTCCTACAAGTCGGTAAGACCGTTGCGGGTGATCCCGCTGCCGGGCTGAAGACTGCAAACCGGAGTGCTCTTGTGTGGGAGCTGGCTTGCCTGCGATGGCATCAACCGGGTGTGCCTGATGTACCGAGGTGCCTGCATCGCAGGCAAGCCAGCTCCCACACTTTGACCGAGTTCGGCCGCAGGGCGGCCTAAGCTAATGCTAAAAAGGTATTTATTACGATTTTTTAAGATCATTTAGATTGGTCACTCCAACCCCAGACGTTCATGGAGTGAGCCGCCGATGTCGCAGCTTCAGTCAATCACCACCTTGCCGCTGCTGGATTTGTCCCAGCTCGATGGCAGCTCGGAACAACGCGGCCAGTTTCTCGACGAGCTGCGTTCTGCCGCCCGGCATATCGGGTTTTTCTACCTCACCGGCCACGGCATCGACCCGGCATTGCTCGCCCAGGTGCAGCAGCAGGCGCGGGCCTTTTTTGCCTTGCCCGACGCCGACAAACTTGCCGTCGGCATGATCCATTCGCCACATTTTCGCGGCTATAATCGCGCCGCCTCGGAGATCACCCGTGGCCAGCCAGACCTGCGTGAGCAGTTCGATGTGGGCGCCGAGCGCGAGCCGCTGAATGTGCAACAACACCCCGCCGCCTGGGCCCGCCTGCAAGGCCCCAACCTGTGGCCGCAGGCGCTGCCCGATCTCAAGCCGCTGGTGCTCGCCTGGCAGCAGGCGATGACGCAAATGGCCCTGCGCCTGTTGCGCGCGTTTGCCCAGGCCTTGTCCCTGCCGGAAAACGCCTTCGATGCGCTGTACGGCAGCCAACCCAACGAACATATCAAGTTGATCCGCTACCCCGGCCGCCATGCGCAGCAAAGTCGCCAAGGCGTCGGCGCGCACAAGGACTCCGGTTTCTTGAGCTTCCTGCTGCAAGACCAGCAAGCCGGCTTGCAGGTGGAAGTGGAGGACGGCCGCTGGATCGATGCGTCGCCGCGTCCCGACACCCTAGTGGTGAATATCGGCGAATTGCTGGAGCTGGCCAGCAACGGTTACCTGCGCGCCACCGTGCACCGCGTGGTTTCGCCACCAGTGGGCAGCGAGCGCCTGTCCCTGGCGTTTTTCCTCGGCGCACAGCTGGACGCAGTGGTGCCGGTGTATCAACTCGCCCCCGAGCTGCTGCGCGATGCCCACGGCCCCGAAAGCGACCCGCGCAACCCACTGCTGCGCGATGTCGGCTGGAACTACCTCAAAGGCCGCCTGCGCTCGCACCCCGATGTCGCCCAACGTTTCTACGCCGACGCCACACTTCCCCAAGCACTGTCTGCCTGATCTGGAGTTCACCCATGTTGAAGAAATCCGCCCTAACCCTGGCAGTGTTGCTGGCCTCGTTCAACGTGTCGGCAGCCGATGCCTTGCGCGTTGCCGCCGACCCGATTCCCCACGCGCAGATCCTCGAATACGTACAGAAACTCGACCCGAGCCTGAAGCTGAAAATCATCGAAATCCCCAGCGGCGTGAACTCCAACGAGTTGCTGGCCCATGGCGATGTGGACGCCAATTACTTCCAGCACCTGCCGTACCTGGCCTCCCAGGAGCAAGCCCTCGGGCAGAAGTTCACCGTGGCGGCCACGGTGCACATCGAGCCGCTGGGTATTTATTCGCGCCGCCACAAAAGCTTCGACCAGGTGCCGGACAAAGGCACCGTCGCCGTGCCGAACAACGTTACCAACCTGAGCCGCGCCCTGTACCTGTTGCAGGCCAACGGTTTGATCAAGCTCAAGCCGGGTTTCAACGATGCGGCCAAGGACCAGGCCACGCCCAAGGACATCGCCGAAAACCCCAAGCACTTGAAGATCCTTGAAATCGAATCGCCGCAGATCCCGCGTGCGCTGGATGATGTGGACCTGGCGGTGATCAACGGCAACTTCGCCCTGGAAGCGGGCCTGGAGCCGGCCAAGGATGCGTTGGGCCTGGAAGCGGCGAAGGGCAACCCCTACGCGAATATCCTGGTGACCACGCCAAAACTGGCGCAAGACCCGCGCATCGAGCAATTGGCCAAGGACCTGCGCTCGCCGCAGGTGGCCAAGTTCATCACCGAGAAGTATGCCGGCTCGGTGATCCCGGTGGCGGTCGAATGATCGTCGTCGAGGGCGTCAGCAAAACCTACGCCGATGGCCAGCCGCCGGCGTTGGATAACGTCTCGCTGCATATCGCCGAAGGCTCGATCTTTGGCATCGTCGGGCGCAGTGGCGCGGGCAAAAGCACCTTGCTGCGCTGCCTCAACCTGCTGGAACGGCCGACCAGCGGGCGCATCCTGCTGGACGGCCGGGACCTGACGCAACTCACCGGCAAGGCCCTGCGCGAGCAACGCCAGCGCATTGGCATGATCTTCCAGGGCTTCAACCTGCTGCATTCGCGCAATGTGGCGGATAACGTCGCGGTGCCGCTGGAGATCGGCAATGTGCCCAAGGCCGAGCGCGCGGCGCGGGTCGCCGAGTTGTTGGCGTTGGTGGGTTTGAGTGACAAGGCGCAGGCGTTTCCTTCGCAGCTGTCGGGCGGGCAGAAACAACGTGTAGGCATCGCCCGTGCGTTGGCGGCGCGGCCGGCGTATTTGCTGTCGGACGAAGCCACCAGTGCGCTGGACCCGGAAACCGCCGCATCGATCCTTGAGCTGTTGCGCGACATCAATCGCAAGCTGGGGGTGACCATTGTGTTGATCACCCACGAGCTGGAGGTGGTCAAGGCGATTTGCGACAGCGCGGTGTCCCTGGCCGATGGCCGCGTGGTGGAAAGCGGCACGCTGGTGCAGTTGCAAGCCGATCCGGCCTCGCGCCTCGGTCGTTCGCTGGCCCCCAGCCTGCAAGTGGTGAGGGCGGTATGAAGACCGACTGGAGTGACATTCTGCAACTGCTGCTCAACGCCACCGGCGAAACCCTGTACATGGTGCTGTTGGCCGGCTTGTTTACCCTGTTGATCGGTTTGCCGCTGGGCGTGTTGCTGTTTATCAGCCGACGCGGCGGGTTGTTGCCATTGCCACGCCTGAACCGTGGGCTGGGTGCGGTGATCAACCTGGGGCGCTCGTTGCCGTTTGTGGTGATGCTGATCGCGCTGATCCCGCTGACACGCCTGATTGTCGGCACCACGTTGGGCAGCACCGCCGCTGTGGTGCCGATCACCATTGGCGCGTTTCCGTTTTTTGCGCGCATCGTCGAAACCGCGCTGGATGAAGTGGACAAGGGTCGCATTGAAGCCATCGTGGCCATGGGCGGCGATATTCGCCATGTGATCCTCAAGGTGTTGCTGCCCGAAGCCCTGCCGGCGCTGGTGGCCGGGGTGACGTTGACCCTGGTGATGCTGATCGGCTTTTCGTCGATGGCCGGGGTGATTGGCGGCGGTGGGCTGGGCGACCTGGCGATCCGCTACGGCTACCAGCGCTTCAATAACGAGATCATGGTGGTGACGGTGGTTGTGCTGGTGCTGCTGGTGCAGGGCGTGCAGAGCCTGGGGGATCGCTGCGTGCGCTCGCTGGCCCATCGCCGCTAGCGCGGTGCTTGCGCAGCAGCGCTTCGAACACTTGGTGCACCTGTGGCGCATCACTGTGGGCCACATTGAAGCGCATCGCCTCCGGCAGCGCCGGGTCGTAGCCAAACAGCGTGCCCGGCGCCAGCACCATGCCTTGTTTCAAGGCGTCCTGGGCCAATAGTTCGCCGTTCACCCCCGGCGGCAGGTGGGCCCAGATAAACATCCCGCCTTCATAGCCCATCGGCAATACGCAACCGCAGCGCTTGAGCCATTGCTCGACGCGCCCACCGGCTTCCATCAAACGTTGTTGCATGCGCTTGCGATGCTTGGCGTAACTGCCTTCGCTGAGCATGCGGTACACAACCTGTTCAAATAGCTCCGAGGTGATGCCGCCGCTCATCAACTTCATGTTGGTCAGGTTGGCGGCCAGTTGCGGCGCGGCCACCACGTAGCTGACGCGGGTGTTGGCGCTGAGGGTCTTGGAGAAGCCCGCCAGGTAAGTCACCTGGTCGAGGCCGGCGAGGGCGGCCAGGCGCGGCGGCGGGTTGGGGTGCAGGTCGCCGTAGAGGTCATCCTCAATGATGTGGCACTGGTACTGGCGGGTCAGTTGCAGCAGTCGGAACGCCTGGCCGGGGCTGAACGAATGCCCGGTGGGGTTATGCAGCAAGCCTGTGGTTAGGTACAGGCTGGGGCGATATTCGGCCAGCAGCTGTTCGAGGGCAACAAAGTCGAAGCCGTCGGGGCGCCGCTCGAGGGTCAGCACCTTGACGCCGTGCAGGGCGACGTTGGCGTGGAAGTTGAAGTAGCACGGCGCATCGAGCAGCACCGTGTCGCCGGGGCGCGCGAGCAGGCGCATCAGCATGTCCAGGCCCTGCACGGTGTTGGGGGTGGTGATGATTTGCTCCACGGGCACCGACAAGCCTTCGCCGTGCAACTTTTGCTGCAAGGCCTGGCGCAGCGGCAACAGCCCGGCCGGCGTGCCCAGCCCGGCGATGCGCAATGACGGCGCGCGCACCACGCTGCGCAGGGTTTGGCGGATGGCGTCGCTGTCCAGCCAGTCTTCCGGCAAGTGCCCGCCACCGGGGCGCAGATCGCCATAGACGGTGGCCAGCGGGCGGCGCAGTACGCTGAGCAGATCCTGGGGCAACAATTCGACCCAGGCCGACGACGCCGGGCGAGCACTGTCCACGGCGACGAAATAGCCACGGCCCTGGCTGGACGTCAGCAGGTTACGCCCGCGCAAGCGGTCGAGGGCTTCATTGAGGGTGAACTTGCTTACACCGAGGGTCTGGCCCAGTTCGCGCACGGACGGCAACTTGCTGCCCGGCGCCCACTCGCCCGTCTCGATGGCCTGGCTGAACGCCTCGACGATCTGTTGCACCTTGGGTGTGCCTGGCACAAAGGCGATGGCGGAGACGAACATGGGGATCCCTTATCTTTGCCGGTGATTTTACCGGTGAAGTTCGGATGGATTAGGCCGCACTTTACCTGCCTTGTGCAAGGCCGCTTGCCTAGACTGCGAGCCTTCTCCTTCAAGGTCCACGGCCATGACCAGCGCATTGACGCTCTCTTCGTTTCTCTACTTCCTACTGTTTTGCGCGACTCTGACCTTCAGCCCCGGCCCCATGACCATGCTGCTGTTGAGCCTGGGCCTGAAAGACGGCCTGCGCCGCTCGATCCCCGCGCAGATCGGCGCCAGTGTGTCGTACCTGATTTCCATCCTGATCTTTGCCGTGGGCTTTTCGGAGTTGATCAAGGGCAATATCGCGATTACCCAAGGCATTCAGTTGGTGGGCGTGGCCTACATCCTTTACCTGGCGTACAAGCAGTGGACCAGCAGCGGTGTGCCGCTCGACAAGGCCGGCGCCGTGGAAGGCGCGCGCAGCCTGTTCGGCAAGGGTTTGCTCACTGGGTTTTCCAACCCCAAGGCGATCATCATGTTCAGCGCCGTGTTCCCGCAGTTTGCCGGGGGAGGGGAGCATAACTCGGCGTCGGACATCGCCATCCTTGGCCTGACTTTCCTGGTGTTGCAGTTTGCCAGCGGCTGCCTGTACTGCTATTTCGGCCAGCGGATCAAGCATGTCCTGGAAAACCCCGCGCGGCGCGTACTGCTGCAAAGGGTCACGGCGGTGTTGCTGCTGGGGGTTGCCTTGATGCTGGCGCGGGGCTTTTCCCACTGAGGGCCTTCAGCTTATGAGCGGTAGTGGCGATTTGCCGTTGCCCTGATAGACTCCGAGCATCACCTCAGGATCGCACCCCACCATGGCAGCCGTCGGAGGAAAGGGACTTCCGCTTGCTTCGCGCTTGTACAAATCCCGCACCCTGGGGCTGACACTCGGCTTTGTGTGCGTGGCGTTTGCGATGTACCCGCTGAATCCGCACCCTTGGGTGTGGGCGCTGATGCTGACCAACGCCTTCATTTGGCCGCACGTGGCCTTCCTGATCTCGCGACGCTCCGAACACGCACTGCGCAGCGAGCGGCGCAATTTGCTGATCGACTCCTTTTGCGGCGGCTTCTGGGTCGGCGCCATGCACTTCAACCCGCTGCCCGGTGTGACCACCCTGTCGATGATGACCATGAACAACGTGGCCATCGGCGGGCTGCGTTTCATGCTCGCCGGCTGGCTCGCCCAAGGCCTCGGTATCGGCACCGCGCTATTGGTGTTTACCCCAGCGTTTATCGGCGTGACCACTCAGGCGCAGCTTTACGCCTGCTTGCCAATCCTGATGTTGTACCCCCTGGCCCTCGGCTGGATCTGCTACCGCCAGGCCGTCACCCTGGCCTCGCATAAACGCGAACTGCTGGCCCTGAGCCGCACCGACAGCCTGTCCGGCCTGCTCAACCACGGCGCGTGGAAAGACCAACTGGAACTCGAATTCCAACGCTGCCGCCGCAGCCAGACCGGCGCCGCCATTGCCCTGATCGACATCGACCACTTCAAGACTATCAACGACACCTACGGCCACGTCACCGGCGACATCGTCCTACGCCGGCTGAGCAAAGTCCTGCGCCAGAACCTGCGCGCCACCGACCTGGCCGGGCGCTATGGCGGCGATGAATTCTGCGTGATCCTGCCAGACATGCCGCTCAACCGTGCCACCGAAGTGATGGACGCGTTGCGGGATCGCTTTAATGCGCTGGCCTATGCGCAGGACCCGACGTTGCGTGCGAGCTTGAGCATTGGGTTGGCGCCGTACCAACTGGGGCATGTGGATTCCACCAGTTGGTTGAATGATGCGGATTTGGCGTTGTATGAGGCGAAGAGTGGGGGGCGGAATCGGGTGAGTTCGGTGCAGGGTAGTTGGTTGAGGTCGATGTAGGACCTGTAGTTTTAGCTCCTATCGATTGTTCTGTGTAGGCAGGTCGATCTGTGTGAGTTGGCCTGTTTTCGACTTGTGAAATTAGACTTTATTCCTAGCTAATCACGTTTGTGCCTCAAGGACTCATCGAACATTTCGATTACGTGCTCGAGCCATGATTTTCCTGATTTCCACTGATTTGGATAGTGGTAGTAGCAGTATTGTTCATGCAGTAAGTTTTCTTGAAGGTCTGATTCATTTGTATGTGAATTCATCAACTCTAAGATTTCTTTTTTGACGGTAATGATGACGTTCTTAGGCGAGTCTTGTAGGAACGTGTCAATCACATCATCGGCGGAGGGGTGATCCTCTGCCCAGTCTTGGTTGAAGTACGCGCCCATAAACTGCTGGAGTTCTGTCAGTGGTTTATTCATTTTCTACTGAGTACTCGGTCAGCAATAGGTGCTTGTCATTAGGGGCGTGAATTTTTCATGTCAGGTGCTGGGTTTCGTTTCCCCGATGAGGAGATTACAGAGATTTTGATTGGTTCTTGTCTTTTGTTAGTTTTGAAGCGACGTGGCGAAGCCATGTTTTTCCGTCTTTCCATTCATTGGGGTAGTAGTACCCGCATCCGATTTTAGTAAACAAATAGTTTTGGAGTTCTTGCTCTGTTAGGTCGGTAAGTATGAGTTTTGTGAGTTCCTGTTGCACTTTTTTGAGTGACTCTTTCGATGCTTCTGAAATAAAAAAACGAATCACGTCGTCAGCGCTGTCGTGTTCATCAACCCAGTCTTGGCTGAAGTAGCCTGCCAGGAACTGCTGTAATTCTGGGTAATCATGATTCATGGGTTCGGGTATCCAGTGTGAATTCTGTAACCGGTAGGCATCTTTTTATCTTTTCGGATAATAAGGTAAATCTCTGCGCCAGGAATCGCTGACTTAGCTCCACGCTTCCAGCTAGTTCCTACAGGCTCTGAGGCTTTTTCAATAACTACAATTTGGTTGTCTTTGCCCTTAAGAAAATCACTTATTTTGGATTGGTTGTCGTCGATCACTTTTGATACTGCTGACTCTGCTGTGGCTCGATCTGGAAACGTCGAGGCTGTAGGTACATTTGGCTCGTTCTTCAAACGATCTTTTAGTTGTTGGTCTGTTCTACCAACGTGCTTTTTCATAAGGTGTCCTCCTGCCGCCTCGTGTGCTGCTAGACCTCCCCCAGGAACTATTGTGCTAAACGGCCCCTCAGGACAATTTGTGTCTTTACAGCTCAGTCCTAGCGGATCAACCCACCCCGTAGGATTGGGCGCATACCTATACCCATTGATCCCCCCTGCCAGCTTCACCGGGTCCGGCGTCAGGTAGCGACCAATATCCGGATTGTAATAGCGATGTCGGTTGTAGTGCAGCCCGCTTTCCGTGTCGAAGTATTGGCCTTGGAAACGCAGCGGGTTGTCGATTGTTCCGACGTCAAAGCGGGTGATTTCGCCGTAGGCGCGGTAGTGGGCGGACCAGGCGATTTCGCCGCTGGGGGTTGTCAGTTCCTGGGGTGTACCGAGGTGGTCCAGTTGGTAGTGGTAGGGCTGGGTGACTTTGGGGCCGAAGCCTTCCAGCAGGGCCAGCGGGCGGAAACTGTTGGGTTCGTAGAGGTAGCTGCGATGGCGATCCGCATGGTGTTCGGCGATCAGTTTGTCGCCTTGCCAGAAGAATTCGGTCGTCAGGCCGTCAACGGTTTTGCTGATGCGTCGGCCAAACGGGTCGTAGCGGTAGCTGGCGGTTTGTCCGGTGGGGGTGGTGACGCCGACCAGCCGGTGCTGGCAGTCGTAGCGGTATTGGGTGACGAGTTGGTGACCTTTGCCGCGTCGCTCACGGATCAGGTTGCCGAACGCGTCATAGTCGTAATGCCGATCCCCCTGGATCATCAACCGATTGCCCGCGACGATGTCCGGGCCGGGGCGGTTTTGCATCAGTAGATTGCCGGCTGGGTCGTGGGCGAAACGTTCCTGGTGATCCTGGGAATGGTCGGCGCGGGTCAGGCGGTTTAGCGGGTCGTAGCTGTAGTGGTGTTCGCCCTTACGGGTGTCGAGGATGCGGGTCAGGGTGCCGGTTTTGTCGTAGTCGTATTGGCGGCGGTACAGGTGGTTTTGCTGTTGGGTGACGGTGTGGGCGTGCAGGCGCTGCTGGTCGTCGTAGTGGTAGTGGCTGAGCAGTTGGCCTTGCTGGCGCTGGTGTTCCTGGCCGGCTTTGAACAGGTGCGAGGTGAGGGTTTCGCCGTTGAGTTCGACGGTGGCGAGGTGGCCGCCCTTGCCATGGTTGAAGGTGACGCGGTTGTTGTCGGGCAAGCGCAGGTGTTGCAGGTGGCCGCAGGCGTCGTAGCCGTAGCGCAAGGTGCCCCAGCCTTGGTGTTCGGCGGTGAGGCGGTTTTGTCGGTCGTATTCGTAGGCCAATGACCAGTGGCCGTCCTCGACGCCCAGGAGGTTGCCTTGGCGGTCGTAGGTGTAATCGACGGTGTTGCCGTCGGGCAGGGTTTTTCGTACGAGGCGGCCGGCGAAGTCGCGTTCGTAGCGGGTGATTAGCTGACTGCCATCGTCGCCGTGTTCGGTCTTTTCCTGCAGGTTGCCGTTGAGGTCGTAGAGGTAGGACGTGCGTTGGCCGTCGAAGCCGGTTTCCTGTTGGATCAGGCCGTTGGGGTGGTAATCAAGTTGGTAGGTCTCGCCGACTTCGTTTTCGATCTCGGTCAGCAGTAACCGTACGTTGTCGTAGCGGTATTTGACCTGGGTGCCGTCAGCGTTCATCCGCCGGCTGATGAGGTGTAGGCCATCGGCGTATTCGTAGCGGGTGATATGCCCCAATTCATCGCATTCAGCGGTGATTTTTCCGTAGGCGTTGTAGCTGTATTCCCGCGTGGCACTGCCCGGCAGGACCACACGAATCAACCGACCCAGGCTGTCCCACTGGTACTGGGTCAGCGCACCGTGTTCATCCTCGCGCGCAACCTGGCGTCCAACATCGTCATAGTGAAAACGCTTGATACCGCCATCCGGCAGTTGTTCCTCAACCAACTGCCCACGTTCATTCCACACCAGCCGATGGCAGCTGTGATCGGGATACCAAACCCCCGTCAGTTGCCCGTATTTGTTGTAGCTGTAGTCCGTGACATTGCCGTCTGGATCAGTCCTACGCGTAACGTCACCCTGATCATTACGCTCGTACTTCCAAACCGCTTCACCCCGCCGCACAACCCGTACGAAGCCGTTGTCATGCTCGTAGGACGTCGGCTCATCATCCCCCGGAAACAGCGCCACCAAGCGTCCGGCGTCGTCGTATTGATACGCCGTCACCGCGCCCAGCGGGTCTTGCTCGACGGTCAGCCGGCCCTTGTCATCGTAGGATTTGAAGTGCGCCGCGCCGTCAGGATCAACCCGCTGCACCAACCGCGCCCGTTGATCGTGGACGTAAACCTCTTGGCTACCATCGGCGTTGAATACCGTGACCCGCCCGTCGTCCTCCCAGGCATAGCGCGTGTCCATCTGCGCAAAACTCGCCCAATGCCGTACACAGCGCGCAGCCTTGCCAGACCTTTCCCACTCCCAAAAGAAACTCGCCCCACCGGCCAACCCACGCTCAAGGATCACGTGCTGATCGTCGTAGCGATAAACCTCGCTTTCGCCTACGGCATTGGTCGCCGATACCAACCGGCCAAGGTCGTCATAGGCGTAGGAAACAACGCTGTACTCGGTTACCCAGACGTAGGGATCAGAACCCTCGGCTCGCTGAATCTGGTAATCCACCGCCACGATACGGTCGGCCGAATACCGCAATAACAGCGAACGCCCGACACCGTTATCCAACCGCTCGATGCGTCCCAACACATCCCGGGAAATGCGTAGCCGGTTGTCATACGCATCGCTGATGGCTGTCAGCAGACCATCCCGGAAATGGTAGAAACGCGACGCCTGCGCCAGCACCAACTCGTCAGGCAAAGTACCGAGATAAATGGCCGCTTCGGCCAGGCTATTGGTGATGGCCGGCCGAGAAATCGTAGGCAAGGGAAAAACCGTCGAGCGATTCTCATGATCCGTCCACACCACCGAATCGCTCGAAGCACAAAGCCTGTGGGCCAGCGCATGACTCCAGCCAAACCCCAACCCACACTCCACGTCCACCGCACTGGTGCGATACAACCGCGTCCACTCGAACGGCAGAATCCCGTCCAACGTGCCGTCTGTGAGGGTGAGCAGTTCCTCGCCGGTGACCATCGACACCGGGCAGCCATTGGTAGCGGTCTTGTCCGCAGAAGCAGCCGCATCACCGTTGGCATTCCTGCCCGAAGCAGGCACATCATCGACCGCTTCCTGGCGAACCAACACGGTCTGCTGCCGACCCTTGTCCCGCACCAGCGGCACTGGGTTGGAAACCAACTGATCCCCAGCCTTCAACGACACATCCGGGATCGTCTTGATCGCCGTCGCTGGACTACCCAGCAGCAAGGGCTTCGATGCCTCGACATGCGCATCAAGCTTCGGACCCGCCAACTGCTTGGCCAACAACGTCAACCACTGCCGCGCGCGCTCGGACTTCATAGCGCGCAACACCCGCGCCCCTAGTTGCACCGCAACCCCCATCGCGGCGCCCACCTTGATCAGCAGCAGGGCAATCAACACCTCACTGGTGATTTCTCCCATCAGCTCGCTGACTTCTTGCGGTGGCAGCATGCGCATCCAGCCGACCATCGCTGACACATAGATGAACAACAGTGGCTCATCGCTGAGCACCAGCAAACCGTTGGCCAAGGTGTCTTTGCCCAGTGCCAGCAGCGCGTCGAGTTCGGTTTGGGAGAGGTACTGCAACAGCTTTTCGCTGTTGGGCTTGATATCGGCCAACAGCTCATACAGCTGTGGGATGTTGTCCCACAGGTTGTAGAGCGTCTTACCCATGCCAACCAGAAACGCCGCTTCCTCCAGCCGGCGCCGCTCCAGCGGGCTGGCGTCGGTGTAGGTTTTCCACTGGTCCTGGAGGGTATTCGTCCACGCTTCGCGTAGGCGAACTTCCAGCTCGGCGATCACCGATTGGTAGGACGCATACAGCGCCTTGACGTGATCTTGGGAAACGTTGGGGTAGAAATTGATCCGATACGGCTGGTTGCGATCACACTCGGTGATTTCGAGGATGCCGCTCGGGCCGATGGTCTTGTGAATAGGCTCGCCCAGCGGGCCGCCATGGGGATCGACGCGTTGCAGCACCACCGGCGTGTTGCCGATGGGCACAAAGCGCGTGCTCTGAAACATATGCACCAGCGTCAACGTGCCGTTGGCCTGGCAGGTGACCACGGTGCTGCTGGGTATGATCGAGCGGTTGACCGGCGCGACCAGCGCCACGTCATCGCCGACTTTGAACACCTGCTCGACATCCAGCGCCGCAAAGCTCCAGAAGCTTTGCGCCCAGTCGTCAAAGGTGTTCAGGCATTCGCGAAAATCGCGGAAGACACCTTCGGCATCGACCGTCTTCGCATCCATTGGGGTCAGGGCCAGCCTGCCAATGGCCGGGTTCACGAAACGGTCCCTACAACATGAAAATCCATCTGCAATCCCTCGCACTGTGAAATCAGGCGAGGGACTTTGCAGAGGTTTTCAGGGGCGGGGAGTAGAGCTTATCCGGCGCTTACGTGGGACGTTTCGACAACTCGCGTCTTCTCTCGCCCCAGCACCAAGCTGCACAGCGCCGGCAAAAACAGCAGCGTCAACAAGGTGCCCACCAGCACTCCGCCAATCAGCACATAGGCCAGGGACGACCAGAACACCGACAACGTCAGCGGGATAAAGGCCAGCGCCGCCGCCAGCGCGGTGAGGATGACTGGCCGCGCACGCCGTACCGTGGCTTCCACAATGGCCTCGCGGATGGCCATGCCGTGTTCCTGGTTCTGGCGGATCTGGTCGGTGAAGATCAGCGTGTTGCGCATCAGGATCCCGCCAATACCGATCAGCCCCAGGATCGCGTTGAAGCCGAACGGCTGGTTGAACAGCAGCAAGGTCGGCACCGCGCCAATCAGGCCCAGCGGCGCGGTGGCGAAGACCATGAACATCACGCCAAACGAGCGCACCTGGAACATGATCACCGTGAGGGTCAGCAGGATCATGATCGGGAAAAGTGCCGCCAGTGCGACGTTGGCCTTGGCGCTTTCTTCAACCGGGCCGCCGATGTCGATGCGGTAGCCGGCGGGCAGCGTCGCGAGCAGGGGGTGCAGGTCTTTGTACACCGCCATTTCCACGTCGGGCGGCTGCACGCCGTCAATGATGTCGGCGCGCACTTCCACGGTGGCCGCGCGGTTGCGACGCTTGAGGATCGGCTCCTCCATGACCGCCTGGAAGTGGCCGACCTGGGCCAGTGGCACCGCCGTGCCGGTGCTGTTGGTCAGGGTCATGTTGTTGAGGTTGCCGAGGTTTTCGCGCTGGCTGCCCTGGGCACGGGCGACCACCGACACGGTGCGGTTGCCTTCGCGCACTTCGGTGATCGGGTTGCCGCTGAGCAGGGCATTAAGCTGGGATTTGACCTCGTTAGGCGTGAAGCCCAGCAGGCGCAGGCGGTCTTGATCCAGCACCAGGCGGTAGCCGCTGGTGCGCTCGCCCCAATCGAGGAAGGCGTCCTTGGTCAGCGTGTTCGCGGCGGTGACCTTGCGCACGTCTTCGGCGATGCCGCGCAGTACGTCCACGTCGGGACCGGAAACGCGGAACACCACCGGGAACGGCACGGGCGGACCGAACAGCAATTGGGTCACGCGCACACGGGCGGCAGGGAATTGGCCTGCTGCAATGCGTTCGCGCATGCGTAGCTTTAATGCGTCACGGGCGTGGGAATCCGGGGTTTGCACGATCAACTTGGCAAATGCCGGGTCAGGCAATTCCGGATTCAGCGACAGAAAAAATCTTGGCGCGCCGCCGCCCACGTAGGTATCCACCAGGGTGGTCTGCGGTTCTTGCAGCAGCGCTTTTTCCAGCTGCGCGGCGACCATCTCGGTGCTTTTGAACGCACTGCCGGGCGGCATGTACACCTCAAGAATCAGCTCGGATCGGTCGGAGTTGGGGAAGAACTGCTTCTTCACCAGGCCCATGCCCACTACGCACAGCACAAATGCCGTCACCACCAAACCGGTGACCAGCCAGCGCCGACGCACGCAGGCTTCGACCACGCCGCGCAGCTTCTGGTAATAACGTCCGGCGTAAATTGCGTCATGCCCGCCGGGCACCGGTTTGATCTGCGGCAGCAGTTTCACGCCCAAGTAAGGCGTGAAGACCACCGCCACCAGCCAGGATGAAATCAGCGCAAAACCGACGATCCAGAAGATATTGCCGGCATATTCCCCAGCCCCCGAGCGCGCAAACCCCACCGGCAGAAAGCCGATGATGGTCACCAGCGTACCGGTCAGCATCGGTGCTGCCGTCGAACTCCAGGCGAAGGTGGCGGCGTGAATGCGGTCGAAGCCTTCCTCCAGTTTCACCACCATCATCTCAATGGCGATGATCGCGTCGTCCACCAGCAAGCCCAGGGATATGATCAGGGCGCCCAAGGTAATGCGGTCGAACTCGCGGCCGGTGAGCAGCATGATCACAAACACGATGGACAGGGTCAGCGGCACGGCTGCCGCTACCACCAGCCCTACGCGAAAGCCCAGGGCCAACAGGCTGATCAGCATGACCACCGCAAGAGCGACGAAGAATTTGAGCATGAACTCGTTGACTGCCAGGCGAATGTTTTTCGCCTGGTCGGCGACCTTGGCGAAGTTCACGCCCAAGGGCAGGTCGGCGTGGATTCTGGCTTCCTCGGCCTTGAGGCTTTTGTCCAGTTCCAGGCCGTTCCAGTGTTTTTCCATGATCACGCCGAGCATCAGCGCCGGGTCGCCCTGGTGGCGGATGCGATAGCTGGGCGGGTCTTCATAACCACGGCTGACGGTGGCCACATCGGCAATGCGCAGGACGCGGCCGTTGACTTCCAGCGGGACGTTTTCGATCAGCGCCAGGCTGTCGAAGGCGCCGTCGATGCGGATATAGGCGCGGGCGCCGGCCGTCTCGACAAAGCCCGACGGCGCCACGGCGTTTTGCGCGGCCAGTGCGGCAAAAATCTGCTCCGGCTTGATACCCAACGTCGCCAGGCGCTCGTAGGAAAACTCGACAAACACCCGCTGCGCTTGTTCGCCGAGGATATTGACCTTCTTGACGCCTGGCAGATTGAGCAAGCCCTGGCGCAGCTCTTCGGCCATCTGCACCTGTTGCCGGTGGGGCAAATGCTCGGCTTCCAGTGCGTACAAGGCAAAGTACACGTCGGAATATTCATCGTTGAAGAAGGGGCCGATCACGCCTTTGGGCAGCTTCGCGGCTTCATCGCTGAGCTTTTTGCGGGTCTGGTAGAACAAGTCCTGGATTTCGCCGGGACGTGTGGACTCCTTGAAGGTCATGCGCATCGACACGAAGCCCGGCTGGGCGATGGTTTCGACGCGGTCGTAGTAGTCCAGTTCCTGCAGGCGTTTTTCCAGGCGGTCGGCCACCTGTTCCTGCATTTCCTGGGCAGTGGCGCCGGGCCAGGCGGCGGTGATGGTCATGACCTTGACGGTAAACGATGGGTCTTCGGCGCGGCCCAGTTTGCCGAAGGAGAAGATCCCGGCAGCGAGAATCGCCAAGATCAGGAACAGCGTGACCGCACGGTGTTTGACTGCCAGTTCAGAGAGGTTGATGCCGCGCATGTTCAGTGGTCCTGCTTGCGGTTGAGGGCCAGTGCCTGGGCGGGCAGCAGGCGCACTGCATCACCGCTGTGCAGCAGGTGGGCGCCGAGGGCGACGATGAGCTGGCCGGGGGCCACGCCGCTGTTGAGCAGGGCGTCTTCCTGGCCGAGGCTGACGACATTTACCGGGGCGAAGCTGACGCGGTCGTCCGCGCCGATCAGCCACACGCCGGGGCCTTGCCCCGCATCCTGCAAGGCGCCGATGGGCACCCGCGTGTGCTGGGCCTGGCCGTTGCCTTGCAGGCGCACGGTGATGGTCGAACCGAGGGCGAAGCGCTCGACGGCGCCGTGCAACACGTAGCGGGCGCGGTAGGTGCGGGTAGTGGGGTCGGCGCTGGCGGACAGTTCGCGCAGGGTGGCGGTCACCGCTTGATCCGGTGAGCCAAAGGGGAAGGCCAGGGCCCGTTGCGAGGCTTGGTCGCGCTGGTTTTCCGGGAGGTTGACGATGGCTTCGCGGGCGCCGTCATGGGCCAGGCGGGCCACGACTTGGCCTTCGGCGACGACTTGGCCGCGCTCCACCCGCACGTCGGTGATGATGCCGTCGCCGTCGGCCTTGAGGACCGAATAGGTGCGGCGGTTTTCGATCTGGCTGGCGTCGGATTGCGCGGCGGCCAGTTCGGCTTCGGCGACGCGCAGGTTGGTCGCCGACTGGTCGAAGATCTGCCGCGACACCGCGCCAGTACTGGCCAGGCGTTGGTAGCGGTTTTCGTCGTCACGGCGTTGGCGCAGTTGGGCCTGGGCGGCGTTGACGCGATTTTTCGCCGAGCGCAGGGCCAGTTCGAAGTCGCCGATGTCCAGCACCAGCAGGGTGTCGCCACGGGAGACATGCTGGCCGGGGTCGACCTTGCGCTCGATGACTTTGCCACTGACGCGGAAGCCCAGGTCACTTTCCGTGCGCGCCGCGACCACGCCGGTGTAGGCGTTTTGCTGGGTGCGGGCGGCTTCGACCTTGGCGGCGAGTACCGGGCGTGGTTGAGGGGCTTGGGCGGCGGTGTCGGCTTGGCTGTTGCAGCCGCTGAGGAGGATCAACAGGGCCAGGGGGGTGAGAAGGCGCAGGGGAGAAGGGTGCATGGCGGGCTCCGGGGGTATTGCATAAAATTATGGTGGTAATATTTTGTTGAATATTATGGTCGAAATAAAAAATAAGCCAGCCTCTTTTATCTGGACGGCGCCCAGTCATCTGAAAAGATCGGAGACCAAAAGTGGGAGCTCCATATGACTTGAGGGGGGTGGGGGACTCTTGTGGCGATGTCACACTTTGTCCAAGTTATCCGGGCCTGGATGATTACGATTCTCTTTTGAGTTCACTCCTAAGGTCCCCCTCCATGCTTCCTGCTTTTCGCTTCACCCCCCTGGCGCTGCTGGTCGCCGGTAGCTTCAACGCCTATGCCGACGAGCCCGTTGCCCTGCAACTCAACGATGTGGTGGTCACCGCTGCCGGCTTTGCCCAAAGCGTGGAAGACGCGCCGGCGTCGGTCACGGTGATCGATGGTGAAGCGCTGCGCCGCAAGTCCTACCGCGACTTGGGCGACGCGGTGCGTGATGTGGAAGGGGTGACGGTCAACGGCGGCGCCAATGAAACCGACATCTCCATCCGTGGCATGCCGGCCGACTACACCTTGATCATGGTCGACGGCAAACGGCAGAGCGCACGGGAATCGCGGGTCAACGGCAACAGCGGCTACGAGCAGAGTTTTGTACCGCCGGCCGCCGCCATCGAGCGGATTGAAGTGGTGCGCGGGCCGATGTCGTCGCTGTACGGCTCGGATGCCATCGGCGGGGTGATCAACGTGATCACCCGCAAGGTCTCGCCAACCTGGGGCGGTTCCATCGGCTATGACTATTCCGCGCGCCAGCACAGCGACCAGGGCAATGCGCGCCAGACCCAGTTCTACCTCAGCGGCCCGCTCAAGGAGGATTTTCTCGGCTTGCAGGTGTGGGGCCGCTACCTCGACCGCCAGGCTGATGACGACATCGAGCAAACCAACGGCTTCAGCAATGCCGACCACCGTGACCTTACCGCGCGCCTGGCCTTCACCCCGACCATCGACCACGACATTCTTCTTGAAGCCGGCGCTACCCGTCTGAAAAACGGTGACGGCACCAGCGCCAACTGGGCTACCCGCGAACAGGAGAACAACCGTGATCACTGGTCGCTGTCCCACCAGGGACGCTGGGGCTGGGCCACGTCGGACGTCGCACTCTCCCAGGAAACCTCCAGCCGCGAAGGCAAGGCCACGCCGGCACAAACCGATATCTACGGACGCAAGCCCGAGATCAAGAACACCGTGTTCGACGCCAAGCTGGTGGTGCCCACCGCGCATAACGTCAGCACCGTCGGCCTGCAATGGAACAAAAGCGAGCTGACCGACTGGAACCAGGGCCTGGGCGACCGTGTCGACTACACCTTCTCCGTCGCGCAAAAAGCCCTGTTTGCCGAGAACGAATGGTCGGTCACCGACACCTTCGCCCTGACCACCGGCCTGCGCCTGGATGAGCACGAAGAGTACGGCGCCCACATCAGCCCGCGCGTCTACGGCGTGTGGCGCGCCAGCGAGCAGTGGACCTTCAAAGGCGGTATCGCCCGTGGTTTCAAGGCGCCGGAACTGCGCGCGGTGGTTGCCGATTACGCCTACCTGCGTCGCAACCGCTTCGTGATGTTCGGCAATCCCGAACTCAAGCCCGAGACCAGCACCAACTACGAAATCTCGGCGCTGTGGAGCAACCGCGACAATCTGTCGGGCGGGGTGACGCTGTTCTACAACGACTTCCAGGACAAGCTCTCCACTGTCACCACTGACCGTATGTGGAACGGCTACACCGTGATGGAGCGGGTCAATGTCGACAAGGCGATCATCCAGGGCGTCGAACTCAACGGCCAATGGGATATCAACGACCGCGTGCTGCTCAAGGCCAACTACACCTACACCGATTCCGAGCAGAAAAGCGGCGCCAACAAAGGCGCACCGCTGGCCCTTACCCCGGAGCAAAAAGCCAATGTGCGCACGGAATGGAGCATCAACGACCGCACCCAGGCCTGGGCCTCGCTGAGTTACTACGGCGAAGAAACCGGCAACACCATTACCACCGACAAGCCGGCGCCGGGCTACACCACGGCGGACCTCGGCGGCTCGTTCGACGTGACCGACTCGTTGACCCTCAACGCCTCCCTCAACAACCTCACCGACAAGCGCCTCGACGATGAAACCTACGGCACGGTGAACTACGGCCGCACGCTGTGGATGGGTGCCACGCTGAACTTCTAAAGCGCGGCGGGCAGGCGCACCACGGCGCAGAGGCCGGCGGGTGGGCGATTCTCCAGCGCCAACTCGCCGCCATGGGCCTGGATGCACGAGCGTGCAATCGCCAGGCCCAGCCCCACGCCGCCGTCGCTGACGCCGCGTTGCACAAAGGGCTCGAAGACTTTGCTCAACCAGTCCTCGGGCAAGCCGTGGCCGTGGTCGAGGATCTCGATCCGCAGCCAGCCATCGTCTTCGCGGCGCAGGCCCAGGCTGGCGTCGCCGGCATGGTGCAGGGCGTTGTCGATCAGGTTGGTCAGCGCGCGTTTCAGCGCCAATGGGCGACAGGTCAGCATCAGCGGCGGCGCGCCGTGCCAGGTCACGGGTTGATGCAGGCGCTGATAACGCTTGGCCAGGTCATCCAGCAGGCCGCTCAGGGACACGGTGGCGGTGGCTTCCTGCACCGCATCATCGCGCACGAAATTCAGGGTTTCGCGCACCATCGCGCTCAGTTCGGCGAGGCTTTCCAGCATGTCGTCGCGGGTCTCGCCGGGTTCCAGCAGTTCCACTTGCAGGCGCAGTTCGGTGATCGGCGTGTTCAGGTCATGGCTGACGGCTGCGAGCATCCGCGTGCGGCCTTCGACATGCCGCGCGAGGTTGGCTTGCATGGTGTTGAAGGCGGCGGTGAGGTCGCGGGCTTCCTGCGCGCCGGTTTCCGCCAGCGGGGCGATCCATTCACCGCGACTCACGCGTTCGGTGGCCTGGGCCAGGGTTTTCACCGGGCGCACCACGCGGGCGATAAAAAACATCACGATCAACAGCACCGGCAGCGTGGTGACCGGCAGGCTGTAGGCCAATACGCGGCCCCATTCATAGGCGCCGGCGGGGTATTGCACGGCGTTCAGATAGCTACCGTTGGGCAGTGCAATGCTGCTGCGCAGGCGCAACGGGGCCCAGCCAGCAGGGCTGAACACGTGGGTGCGGGCGTTGGCGCCGCTGATGCGTTCCAGCTGCATGCCGATGCTGGCGGCGTCATCCAATTGCAGTTGGCGGCGCAGTTCGTTGGCCAGGCGTTGTTCTTCCGGGCGCAGTTCAAACGGTGGCACTTCCGGCGTGGCGGCGATCCAGAAACGTGTGTTGCCCGTGCTCATGGCTTCCAGCAAATGCGCGGTTTCAGTCGGCGGCAGGTCGATAGCCGTGTGGTGCGCGATGCCCAGGCGTTCCAGGCTGAAACTGCGGGACAGCGGGTGGATCAGGCTGCCGGTGCGTTGCAGAAACAGCATGGCAATGGCGTTGGACGCGAGCAACGCTAGCAGCAACAACAGGCTCAGTTGCCGCGCCAGGGTGCGCGGCCACAGCCGGCTCAGGGCGTGCACTCGCTGACCTCGGCGGCCAGCAGGTAACCACCGCCCCAGATGGTGCGCAGCAGGTCTGGGGTGGCATCGCCCTGGGCCAGCTTGCGCCGCAGGCGGCTGACCTGGCGGTCGATGGCGCGGTCGCTGACGTCGCTGTCGGCGGCGGCGGTCAGGTCGATCAGGCGCTCGCGGGGCAGCAGGCGGTTGGGGTGGTCGAGGAACACTTGCAGCAGGCGGCTTTCAGCGGTGCTGAGTTGAATCGCCGGGGTGTCTGCGCGCGTCAACGTCGCACTGGCCGCGCTGAAATGCCAGCCGGCGAACTGGTACGCGCGGGCGCCATTGTTGGGGGCGACTGGCCCGCTGTTGCGGCCCTGGCGGCGTAATACGCTGTTGATCCGCGCCACCAGCTCACGCGGCTCGAACGGCTTGGTGACGTAATCGTCGGCCCCCAGGTCGAGGCCGCGAATGCGGTCGGCGGCGGTGTCGCGGGCGGTCAGCAGGATCACCGGGGTATTGCTGCGCCGGTGCAACTGGTTGCACAACTCAAAGCCGTCGCCGTCCGGCAGCAACACGTCGAGCACCACCACATCGAACGCCTGGCTCTTGAGCAATTGCCACATGCCGGCCGCGTCTTCGGCGGTGCGCACCTCAAAGGTGTGGCGGCGCAGGTAGGTGGCCAGCGGTTCGCGGATTTTGCGGTGGTCATCCACCACCAGCACGCGCGGTGCGACAGTTGCTGCGGCAAACGGCATTGCAGCCCTCGGTGGGTTGAGCGGGAGAGGGCGGATATTACTACGAGTCATTATCATTAACGTGGATTTGTCGTGAGGTGCCGGCATGTCGTTCCATCAGTAGAACGATCAAGGCCGTTTTTGCCGTCTAGCGCATTATTGTTATCGGATTTAAGGTGTATCCACTTTGGAGGATCACCATGAAAAAACTCATCGGCATCTACACCAGTCCACGCGGCCATTGGGTCGGCGACGGTTTCCCGGTGCGCACACTGTTTTCCTACGACAACCTGGGCAAACACATCAGCCCATTTTTGCTGCTGGACCACGCTGGCCCAGCGGATTTCACCCCCACCGAGGAACGTCGTGGCGTAGGCCAACACCCTCATCGCGGGTTTGAAACCGTGACCATCGTCTATGACGGCGAAGTCGAACACCGCGACTCCACCGGTGCTGGCGGCATTATCGGCCCCGGTGACGTGCAATGGATGACTGCAGCCCGGGGCATCATCCACGAAGAATTCCACTCCGAAGCCTTCGCCCGAAAAGGTGGCGCGCTGGAGATGGTGCAACTGTGGGTGAACCTGCCGGCCAAGGACAAAATGGCCGACGCCGGTTACCAGACCATCGTTGACGGCGATATCCCCGTGCTGCCGCTGGCCGACGATGCCGGGCAACTGCGCCTGATTGCCGGTGAATTCGCCGGCACCCAAGGCCCGGCGCGGACCTTTACGCCAATCGACGTGTGGGACCTGCGCCTCAACGCCGGCAAACCCGTGACCCTGGACCTGCACGCCGGGCGCAACAGCGCCCTGGTGATCCTGCGCGGCACGGTGCTGGTCAACGGCGAGGAAGTCGCGCGCCAAGGGCAGTTGGTGCTGTTTGAGCGCGACGGCAGCCAGATCAGCCTGGAAGCCAACGACGATGCCAAGGTGCTGTTGCTCAGCGGTGAGCCGATTGATGAGCCGATCGTGGGCCATGGTCCGTTTGTGATGAACACCGAGCAGGAAATTCATCAGGCGTTCGAGGACTTCCATTCGGGCCGGTTTGGCCAGATGCACGATTAACCGCCCACCGCCAAACCCCTGTGGGAGCTCGCTTGCCTGCGATAGCATCACCTCGGTCTGGCAGACAAACCGAGGTGCCTGCATCGCAGGCAAGCCAGCTCCCACATTTCGTTTTCCAGCGTTGCCATTTCATGCGATCTTCACGCCATTCGCCCTGGAGTCGCCTGGATGCCGTCATTTATCTCCGATCACCCGATGTTCTGTGCCCTGGCGCTGATTTTCATCGACATCGCCGTCTGGCGCCTGATCTCCGTCAACCTCGCCAACTGGAAACTCGCCGCGCGCCTGTTGATCTTCGCGGTGTTCAGCGCCGTGCTGTTCAACGATGGCATGAACCCCATGCAAGTCGCGCCCTATGCCGACAACACCGCCTTGCACCTGGCCGCCACGGCCTTGCAGATTGGCTGGTGGCTGTTCGCGGCGCGTACGCTGACAGTGTTGCTCGGTGCGGTGATGATGCAGCGGGTCGGGCACACCGGGCGGTTGTTGCAGGATTTGCTCGGCGCGGTGATTTTCCTGATTGCGATCATCGCCGCCCTGGCCTACGTGCTCGACCTGCCGGTCAAGGGCGTGCTGGCCACGTCGGGCGCGGTGGCGATCATCGTCGGCCTGGCGTTGCAAAGCACCTTGAGCGATGTGTTCTCGGGGATCGTGCTCAACACCACCAAGCCGTACCAACTGGATGACTGGATCTCCATCGACGGCACCGAAGGCCGGGTCACCGATATCGATTGGCGTGCCACGCGCCTGCAAACCTCCCAGGGCAGCATGGCGGTGATTCCCAACTCGTTGGCGGCCAAGGCCAAGATCATCAACTTCTCGCGCCCGGCGGATATGTTCGGCCTGGCGGTCAGCCTGCAAGTCAGCCCCCATGCGCGCCCGCAGATCGTCATCGAGGCGCTGGAACGGGCGATGCAAGGTTGCCGGCCGCTGCTGGTCACACCGGCGCCCAGCGTGGCGTTCAAGACCTGTGCCAGTGGTGGCGTGGAGTACGAGATCAGCGGCTTCGTCCCGGCCATGGCCCTCAAGCGCGAAGTGCGCAACCAGCTTTACGATTTGGCCTTCCGCCACCTGCAAGCGGCGGGTGTGAGTTTGCTGTCGGCGACCGAAGGCAGTACGCCGTCGGCCATGTCTGCCGCCCGCGCCTTGCTGGAACGCTCGCCGATTTTCTCCACCTTGCGCCAGGAAGAAAAAGACACCTTCAGCCAGAACATGACCCTGCACACCTACCGCACCGGCGAGATGATCTTGCCGGCGGGGGAGGTCAGCGATCACTTGTTTATCGTCGAGACTGGCGTGGTCTCGGTGATGCTGATCAAAGACGGCCACACGTTCGAAGCCGGGCGCATGGGGCCGGGCGAGGTGATTGGCGAGGCGGGCATCCTGGCCGACAAGGCGGCGCTGGCGGACTTTTCGGCGAAGACCTTTTGCACCCTGTACCGCATTGAAAAGGAATACCTCAAGCCGTGCCTGGACGCGCGTCATGACATTGGCGAGGCGATGAAGGCGCTGCTGGATTTCCGCCTGCATGCGGCGCAGGTGTTGACTCAGGAGGCACCGGTGGTGCCAGTGAAGAAGGGCTTTTTGCAGTGGTTGCGCAAGCGCGGCCTGTAGCGCGATTGGTCACCTGTTCTTAGGCACAATTGGATATTTCTCCCGAGCGGTGCGGTGACTAATCTAGTCACCAATCCCCACCGTTCTGGAGTTCCACCATGCAAACCCGTACCGATTTCTACACCGCTTCCCCAGACGCCATGAAAGCCATGATGGCCCTGGAAACCGCCGTCGGCAAACTGTCCATCGAGCTGCCGCTGCTGGAGCTGGTGCGCCTGCGTGTGTCGCAGATCAACGGCTGCGCGTTCTGCCTCGACATGCACACCGCCGATGCCCGCAAGGGCGGTGAAACCGAGCGCCGCCTGTACACCGTGTCGGCCTGGCGTGAAACGCCGTTCTTCACCCCGCGTGAACGTGCGGCACTGGCCTGGGCCGAAAGCCTGACCCTGATCAGCCACACCCACGCCCCGGACGAAGATTTCAACGCCCTGGCCGAGCACTTCAGCGCCAAGGAGCAGATTGACCTGAGCGTGGCCATCGCCACCATCAACAGCTGGAACCGCCTGGCGGTGGGTTTCCGCAAGATGCCTAAATAAGCTGTCAGAAGTTGACTGAAGCACTCAGGCGCGCCGTCAGCGGCGCGCCCTGGAACAGATAGTCATCGCCCATGTACTCGCCCGCGTCGCGCCAGTAGCGCTTGTCGAACAGGTTGTCGACGCTCAGGCGGAACACCGTTTCATAGCCGTCCACCTTGGTGGTGTAGCGGCTGCCCACATTCACCACCGCGTAATCCCCTACCTCAACGGTGCCGTCGCGATTGGCCGATTTCTTCGCGCTGTATTGCACGCCGCCCAGTACTGCCAACCCGTTGACCCACGGTAACGCATAGTCCGCGTACACACTGGCGCGCAGTTTGGGCACGTTGATCGCCTGGTGGCCTTCGTATTGCGGGGTGCCGCTGCCGCTGACCCGTGCGCGAATCGCCGCGACGCTGGTTGCGATCTGCAAGCGCTCGGTGGCCCAGCCATTGGCCGACAGTTCCAGGCCGGTGTTCTTTTGCTCGCCTTGTTGCACATAGGTGAAATCACCCGCGTCGTCCGGCTTGGCGTACTGGTACGCCTGGCGGGTCTGGAACACGGCGGCGGCGAAGCTGATGCGGCGCCAGTCGTATTTCACCCCGGCTTCGATCTGGCGGGAGGTGGTCGGGGCCAGGGTGTCGTCTGCATTGGTCGCGAACCACGGCGCGCTGCCACCCAGGGACAGGCCTTTGCTGTAGCTGGTGTACAGCGAGATGTTTTCCACCGGTTTGTAGATCAACGACGCCTGGGGCAGGAATACGTATTGCTGGGTGTGGCGGGTCTGGTTGCCAGTGATACCGTCGAATGCCTTTTCATCCAGACGCACCTCGCGGCCTCCGAGGATTGTTTGCCATTGCTCGTTGAAGCGAATCCGATCTGTGACGAAGAGACCGTATTGACGGCTGTCGAGGTTGCGATGGCTGTCGTTCAGCGGTTTTTCGGTTGGCGGGAAGGTTGGTGCATCAACGTCGATATTGGTGGTGCCGATGTACTCGTTGACCGACTTGCGCTTGTCGATCACCCGGCGAAATGCGCTGGTGCCAAAGGTCAGCTCGTGGCCCACGCCAGCGGTGTCGAACAGCCCGGTCATGGCCGCCTGCACTTCGTCATCGCGGCGGGTGTCGTCAGGGCTGCGGTAGTCGTAGACGTCGTAGTCGCCTTCGGGGCTGAAGTAGTTCGGCACTTTCGCGGTGCAACTGGAGGAGCCATAGCAGCCCCAGGCAAACGAACTGTAATCGTCAATCACCACCTTGCTGCGCGCCGCGCTGACGCTGCCTTTCCACTGATCGCTGAAACGGTACTCAAACTTGCCGTTGAGGTTCAGCGAATCAATCCCCACCTGCTTGGAGCCGCTCTGGTGCCCCAGCAATTTCTTCGGCGAGGCCTCGTGGGGCACCTCGGTGCCGCCGAGTAACTGATAACCCGGTACGGAGCGCTGTTGCTTGTCCTGGTATTCGGCGTCCAGTTGCAGCACGGCGTCGGGGCTGATGTTCCAGTCGAAGGCCAGGGACAGGAAATCGCGCTGGCCATTGGCGTGTTCGACGTAGGAATTCAAATCTTCATGGGCGACGTTGGCGCGCAGGCCGAACTGTTTTTCGCTGCCAAACCAGCCGCCGACGTCGGTGGCGATATAGCCGCTGCCACGGTCATCCGTGGCCACCGTCACCGAACGCACGTCTTCCGGGCGCTTGGTCACGTAATTGATCACGCCGCTGGGCTCGGAAATCCCGCTCTGCAAGCCGGAGAGGCCCTTGAGCACTTCCACCTGTTGCTTGTTTTCCAGGGCGACGTTCTGCTCGCCGGTGATGGTGCGCCCATTGATCTTGTAGCTGCTCGCCGCATTCAGCGAGAACCCGCGCACCACAAAGTTTTCGTAGTAGCCGATGGGCGCGTAGCTGTCGCCCACCGAGGCATCGTTGCGCAGCAGTTCGCTGAGCAGGCGCGCTTGCTGGTCCTTGATCAGTGCGGCATTGAGCACGGTGATCGAGGCGGGGGTGTCCAGCAGCGGGGCTTCATTGAACCCGCCGACTGAGGCGGTATCGGCGCCGTAGCCGCCGGGCTGTTCACCCTGGACATTGACGGGGCTCAGTTCGAGGTCGGCGGCGTGGGCAGCCGCGAAGCCAGCACTGAGCAACAGGCCGACACTGTGCAGGCCCAGGTTCAGCAGGGAGGCGTGGGTACGAATGGCCATCGGGTTTTCCGTTCTACTTGCACGAGACGTCGAGCGCACCGGGCGCCGAGGAGGGGGCGCTACGCTATGCATTATTGGTTTTTTTTACAAGTTCCCGGTGGTTGTCCGAGGTGCCTGATTGCGCGCCATTCTTAGCCATTCACGCATTGATAGCCTTTTAATCTATCGATAAAACGTGCAGCGAAATTTCTTCGGCTAGTCTCGTACCTAGATGTGAAAACGAGGCGGCGCGGGCTGGCTGCCCACCTTCGAAGTGGCCTCGTCAGTTTTGTCTTATGCAATTAACTCTTTGAATATAGTGAGGTTTTTAACGTCGCTGGCGCTTGCGCCGGCAGGGCCGTTCTTTGGGTTGTTTCTGGACTGTCGCACTGCGTCAAAGGGATTTATGCCACGCCGCACGGCCCGCCGAGGTCGTGCCAAGGAACAAGGACGATCATGAAGATCACTGACAGCGCATTGCAGGCGTTCTATGCCAGGCACCCGGATTTTGACCTGGCTTCGTTTGATTTCATCGCCCAGGACAGTGCCCGGGCCAGCCGCCGACCCGGTGGCGCCAAGGCGCGTACGTCCAAGGCCGAACAGGTTGTGCGGGCGTATCAACGCTTGTTGCGCTTGAGCGGCAGCGAGAGCGCGGCGCAGCAACTGGTGGCGTTGGGTTTTCACAGCGCCCACCAGATCGCTGCAGTCCCGCAAGCGTTGTTCATCGCCCGTGTGACGCCTCATCTGGAGGCTGGGTATGCCGCGCAACTCCATGCACGTGCCGCCCATATCAAACATCAGGTCAGTCATGTCTGGGCGAATGTGGTGGCCGCACGGCCACAGTCGGCGGCCATACTGACGCGTGCCAGCACCCTCACCGAAAATACCCTGGCAGAGCTGCAAGCCTTGCCCAGCTACGCGGCCATGTTCGGCAACCAGAACTTCTGTACCTGTGAAGACTGCAAGTCGATTTTCGGGCCGGCGGCCTATTACGTCGACATCATGCGCATCACCGATGCCTATGTCAGTCAGGTCAACAAAACCAGTATTCCTGCGGCCTACCAACTGGCGGTACGGCGCCAGGATTTGTTCACCTTGCCCCTCAGCTGCGCGACCACCAACGACCTGGTGCCCTACCTTAAGATTGCCAATCGGGTATTGACCGCTAAGTTGGCGGTGGAGTCGAAACAGGCCGATATCGCCTGGTACCTCGCCACCACCACTTACCCGTTTGAAGCACCGTTCAACCCGCATCGGATGCAGGTTGACTTGACCTTGCAGGCTTTGGATCTGGGCCTGGGGATGCTGTACGCCACGACCACCGATTTTTCCGCCGCCGACCCCCATGCCCTGGCGCTGGCGGTGCTGGCGCTCTCGATGGAGCAGGCGGAGTTTGTGAGTACGCTGCTGGCGACTGAGCCGGCGTTGAAAACCGCGTGGGGATTGCGCGCCAAAGATCCGCTGGCCAGCCTGTCGCAGCTCGCGGTGTTTTCCCGGCATTCAGGGTTGCCCCGTGCGGCGGTGGCCGAACTCACTCGCCAGGGCCTGAGCGACCAGGAAGTGGCAGCCGGCCTGGCCCATGGGTTGTGGTTCAACCGCTCGCTGCCGGCGGGGCAGTCTGTGCAGATTCAATTGGGTGATACAGGCCCTGACACCCTGACCAACCTGACGCCAGCCACCCTGGATGCGCTGAATCGCTATATCCGCTTGGCGCGCTGGAGTGGCCTGGGCTTCACCGATCTGGGCTACGGCCTGAAAAGTCTCGGCCTGGTTTTGCTGGATGACGCCAGCCTGGCCACCCTGGCGATGGCCCGGGGCGTGGTGCAGGGCCTGGAATGGTCGTGGGCCCAGGCTTCGGCGCTGTGGGCGAGTATGCCGACCACGGGCTCGGGTGGGGCAGCGGGCACGCCTTCATTGTTCGATCAAGTGTGGAACAACCCGGTGGTGCTGGGGGTGGATGGTCGCGTCTATCATCCGCGGGATCCGAGCAATCCGTTGTACACCGATGACGTCGCCACCTGGGACATCGAGGCCGGGCTGACCACCAGCGCCGGCTTTGATGTGGCGCGGTTGCGCGCCGGCCTGGGCGTGACCTCGGACGACCTGCAAACCCTGGCGAGCCTGGCCTTTCCCGGCGACACGCAGGTGTCGCTCACGGTCGCCAACCTCTCCAGCCTGTACCGCCTGGGCGCACTGGCGCGTGCCATGGAACTGCCCATCGACGACTTGCAGGCGACAGCGGCCTGGGTACAGGTCGACCTGGCTCAACCCATACCGCCCCAGGCCCTGGCCCGCTGGTTGCTGGTGCCGAACTGGCTGGCGCAAAGCAACTTGAGCGTGGCCCAGGTGAGCGCCTACCTCGATCCCGCAGCCCCGTTACTGGCTGACACCGCCAGCACCCTGAGCCATGCCGCCCTGTTGTCGATCTGGACCCAGGCCCAGGGCAGCCTGTTCACGCCGGCTGCGCTGATGGGCAACACGGTCAGTGAAGAGGAGGCGCTGGCGCTGTATGGGCAGATCATGATCCTGACGCCGCCGCTGGTGGTGGACGTCCAGGCCGCGTACCACCGGCATGTGCCCAACGTGGCGGATACGCCTTGTGCCCTGGTGCCCCAGGCGGTCAGTGAGGCTGCGCTGGCCCCCTTGGGCCTGAGCCAGGAACAGACCCGTGAGCTGGCACAGACCCTCAATCGTTTGCACCGCAGCCAGGCGCAAGTGCTCGACAGCGGCCTGGCGACCCTGGCGGGAGTCAGCGAAGGGCTGATCGCCGCATCCGGCGCCCTGGTTTCGGCTCAGCCGGGCCGGGCGGCCTGGATCACCTGCCTGCTGACCCCGAGCGCCGACGGCGATGCGGCCTGGCAGGCCAGCAGCCAGGCCTTGCTCGATACCGCGCGGATGTTGCTCGCCAGCCAGGCATTGGTGTTGGACGCTCCGGTGTTGCAGGCCATGCTGGCGTTGCCGGCCGTCTTCGGCGTGGCCACGACGACGCTGTTCAGCCTTGAGAGCCTGCAGGCCATGGGCACCTATACGCAAAGTCGCCAGGCGCTGGGATTGAGCGATGGCAGTTACCTTGCCTATCTGTCGATGCCGGCGGACAGCGCCTGCAGCACCGGGCCCAAAGCTGCCGCGCTGTGTGTCTTGACCGGATGGTCGCAGGCCGACCTGTGCGGGGTGCTGGCCGCGCTGCAAACCAGCGACCTGTTGTACGACAGCACGCGCGGGTTGCAGCGCCTGGCCACGATCTTTTCCTTGCTGCGCCGCGGTGGTTTCGGGGCCAATGCCTATCAGGCCCTGCTGGACAGCCGGCAGTGGGGGTTGAGCGGTACGGATGGCAGCCGCCATTGGCAAGCCTGGCAGCAATTGGCCGACGCGGTGACTGGTTCTGCGGCGGCACGCCTGCGCGGTGCGTGGGCCGACGTCGGCGCCGCCATCGAGGCGCGGCTGCTGGAAGCCCGCCGTAATGTGCTGGTGCCCAGCCTATTGTGGTACTACCAGGTCAGCCAGCCGCAGTTGGTTTCGGTCGATGACCTGTCGGGTTATTTGCTGTTGGACGTGCAGATGGGCGGCACCAACCAGACCTCCGAAGTGGTGCTGGCACTGGCCTCGGTACAGATGTACCTGAACCGTGTGCGGGCCAATATCGAACCGGGCATCGCGCAGTTGCCGATTCCCCAGGTGTGGTGGGAATGGTTGACCACTTACCGTATGTGGGAAGCCAACCGCCGGGTGTTCCTCTACCCGGAAAACTACCTGGTGCCGACGCTGCGCTCTTCGCGCACGTCATTGTTCCGTGAACTGGAGGCCGACCTGCTGCAAACCAATATCACCCCACAGCGGGTGGAGGCGGTCTATCGCACCTATGTGCAGGGGCTGGATCGTTATGCGTCACTGCAATTTGTCGACGCCTTTCGCGGCACTGTCAGTGACCCGCGTCGCGGCGAGATCGACACGTTGTTCGTGTTTGCCCGCAGTGCCACCGAACCCTATTCCTACTGCTGGGCCAAGCAGGAGCACCAGGCCAATTGGTCCGAGTGGACCGCCATCGACGTCACCATCAAATCGCCCTATGTCACGCCGGTGTATGCCTTTGGCCGGCTGTTCGTGTTCTGGGTGGAAACCAGTATCGTCTCCAGCACCGCCATCCAGACCACCGAGGGCAATACCCAATCCAGCAACAGCGTGATGTACAAGGCCGCGATTCGCTACAGCTTCATGGACGCCAGCGGGACCTGGGTAGGCGACCAGACCCTGGCGCCTGAGCAGGTGATCTATGCGGCGCCCAACAAGGTCAAGTTGTCGACCCAGTCGGGCTACGACATCTTCAACATGAACAGCCTGTTCTGGCAGAAGTGCAACGTGCTGCTGTTTGCGGGCACGGCCCCGATCGGGCCAGAGAATGACGTGCGCATCGATGAAAAAATTGCCGTGTTGTACGGTCCGTTCCTGGAGAACACCTCCAACGGCAGCGTGATTGAACCCGCCCAGGCGCCCTTGCCCAGCAACCCGTCGAACCCGGCAGTGGCCCAGTTCGAGATGGAGGTGTACCAGCGCGGGCGTATCGTCAACCAGGCCATTGGCTCAGGCTTTCGCGGCGTGGTGGGTTTGCGCGAGCCGCTGTTGCTCAACCGCGAATTGCTCAAGGACTACCTGTTCCAGCGCACTGAGTTCCTCAACCTGGCGGATAACTACTCCACCGGCGTGCCGCCGACCGTGCAGCCCTTGTACGACTACGCGATGAACCGTTTGTACGCACGCGGCACACTCAACCCGTTTCGCAGCAACTACTACGGCGACTGGAACAACAGCGTCGACACCGCCTTGCTGCGCACGCCGGTCAGCGCTGCCGTGTTGCAGTTCATCGGGCTGGAAGAACCGGGTGCGCAACAGTTGGTCCTCGACCTGCTGAGCGCGGGCTACCTGAAAGCCGGCAGCGGCAGCGGCAAATATGTGGTGCAGCCAGGCTTCAACAACAACGCGGATTTTCGCTTCCTGTTCTTTGGCGATGAACGCCGCGATGTGCAGATCATCCGTCTGTGGGCCAAGCATTGCCTGCTGCAAGCCAGCATCGAGTCACGAGAAGTGCAGGCCGCGACATTCCTGATGACCGTCCTCGGCCAGGGCGCTGCCGACCAGGCGATGATCGACCTCAAGGCGGCCGGGATTCTGGATAGCGCCAACTATGTGCGGCCTAGTTTCAGCTCGGCCACCGATTTGTCGACGATCCTTGATGGCGCACCGGACCACGCCTCGGTGGAGTTCGCCATCCGCCAGGAACTGTTCCTGGCCATGGGGGATGCAGTGTTGTTTGCGCGGTTATCCAATCGCCAGTGCTCGACCTTCGTGATCAAGAACCAGCCCTCTCATTTCGTGGGCAACGTCAACAGTGAAAGCTTCCTGGTCACCCCTGATGTGTCGCGCTCACCGCCCTTGAATCAGAAGGCCCGGGCCATGGGCCTGGAGACCGCGCAGTCAGTGACCCGGGCTTCGTTCATCAGTGCCGATATCAGCGCTACAGAGTCTTCGACGGTGTTCGACCAGTTGAAAGACCACCAGGTGATCGACAGCAGCGGGCGCTTGACCGAGCCGTTCCAGAACAATGCCGACCTGAGCTACCTGTTTGCCGGCCAGCCGTTTCAGACCCGGCAGATAAAGACCGCCCAGGTGCGCGTGGTGTTGGTGGACTTGCCCACCATGACACTGGTGTCGTACTACGCCGAGAATGACGACATCATCATTACCGCCCAGTCGTTTTTTCGCCTGGGGATATCCCAGGTCCAGGCCCAGCACGTATTCGATACGTTGAAAGCGCGACGCGTGATTGGCCTGCAGGGCTACATTTCGTCACGCTACGACCCGCTGGAAGACCTCGAAGGCCTGTTTCCCGACGAGCCTGCCCAGAAGGCTGCGCTGCTGACAGCTGATGTGGCGCTGATCCTGCGGGGCTACTACGACAACACCTGGCGGCGCCACGTGCAGGACCTGTATTACCGCTTCACCCGGCTGACCACCGGCGCCGTGCCCAAGCTCGCTGCGGCCTTGCAGCAAGGGGGCGTGCCGGCGTTGTTGAACCTGCATCAGCAGCAAGCGCCGGTGATCGCCACCACGCCGTTCAGCAGCTATGCGCCAGGCGAACGGGTGCGTGCGCCAGTGCTGAGTGACGCGACCCAAGTCGACTTCGACGGGGTCTATGGGCTGTATTACTGGGAGCTGTTTTTCTACACGCCGCAACTGATTGCCGATACGTTGCTCCAGGCCGGCGATTTCCAGGGTGCACTGGGCTGGTTGCAGTACATCTTCAACCCCAC
Organism: Pseudomonas sp. Marseille-Q1929; assembly: GCF_017316265.1. Lineage (NCBI taxonomy): Bacteria > Pseudomonadati > Pseudomonadota > Gammaproteobacteria > Pseudomonadales > Pseudomonadaceae > Pseudomonas > Pseudomonas sp. Marseille-Q1929. The sequence continues at coordinate 51,541 of NZ_JAFLWU010000010.1, read as the reverse complement.
CGAGCGGTTGACGTCGCTTTCACCCGTGGATTTCCAGACCCCGGATATCTCTGCCAGCCAGGCCACTGCGGCATTTGACCAGATGAAAGTCGCCGGCGTGATCACGCCGCAAAACCAGGTCGCCACCACTTATACCCGCTTCACCGGCCTGGACTACCTGTTCCCCACCGTGGTGGACCCGGTGCTGCGCACCCGCATGATCGAGCAGGTACGTGCCGTTTTATTCAATCACCAGACCGCGTCGCTGGCCTGCCAGTTCTGGCGCTTCCAGCCGTTTCGCAACCACACCCAGCAGTCGCTGGTGCAAACCCTGACCAACCCGGTGCAGATCGCGGTCTATAACAGCGACCCTTATGACCCGTACGCCATTGCCCAACTGCGCATCGGTGCGTTTGAGCGGGCGACGTTTTGCAGCTATATCGACCTGTTGGTGGCCTGGGGGGACAGCTTCTTCCAGCGCAAGACCCGTGAATACCTCAATGCCGCTTACTTGCTCTATGTGATGGCCAGCGACCTGCTGGGGCCGCGCCCGGAAAGTGTCGGGCCGTGCAGCGACCAACTGCCGGTGACCTTCAATGAGATCTTGGCGCAGTATGGCAACGACCCCACGGCCATTCCCCAGTTTCTGCTGGACATGGAAAACCTGCTGGCCGTACGCGGCCCTCAGGGCGACGATGGCTTGAGCCTGAGCGGGGGCGCCTTCAATGAAATCGATGCGCTGTTTTGCGTGCCGCAAAATCACCAGTTGATGGCACGCTGGGACACGGTTGAAGACCGCCTGTACAAGATCCGCAACAACCTCGACCTGGAAGGCAACACCTTGTTGCTGCCGTTGTTCGCCGCCCCCATCGACCCCATGGCCATGGTGCGTGCCGCTGCCGCCAACGGCTCGGGCGCGGGCTTTGCCGAGCTGGCCGTGCGGCCACCCACGGCGCAGACCCTGCGTTATGCCGGGTTGGTGATCAATGCCAGGACCGTGGTGGGTGACCTGCAACTGCTGGGCAGCGAACTGGAGCAGGCCCTGACGATGCAAAGCAGCGAGCAGCTGTTGCTGTTGCAATCAACCCACGAACAACGGCTCACCAGTGCGCAGTTGGTGTCCTTCGAATTGCGCACCCAGGCCGCCCGGCACACCCTGGACGCCGTGCTCGCTACGCGGGCAACCACTGAGCAGCGCAAGCAGTATTACGACGGGTTGATCAGCGAAGGCATGATCGCGGCCGAAGTGGTTTCGATCTCCCTGGGCATCGCTTCGCGCGTCGCCGGGTTTATTGCGATCGGCTTCGAGACCGGCGCAGCGATTGCGGCGCTGGCCCCGCAGGTGGGCTCGCCGTTCGCCATGACCTATGGCGGCGAACAGATCGAAACCGGTTTGCACCGTACGTCGGGGACCTGGCGCCAGGTCGCCCAGGTGGCCGATACCGCCAAGGACTTGAGTGACACCATCGGCCAGTTCCAGCGCCTCAAGGCCGGCTGGCAGCAAGAATCGACGCAGGCGGGGCTGGAGCTCAAGCAGATCGACCAGCAGATCCTTGACGCCAGGGCCGACCTGGCCAGCGCCCAGGCCGACTACGCCGGTTACCAGACCAACCTGAAGAACGCCCAGGCCCAGCAGGCCTTCCTGCTCGGCAAGTTCGACAACCCAGACTATTACGCCTGGCGGGTCAGCCGTGCCACGGCCTTGTATTACCAGGCCTATCAACTGGCCCTGCAATCGGTGGACGCCGCGCAGAGCGCCTTGCAATGGGCGCTGGGCGACACCACCGCCTACCTCACTTCCGACCCGTGGGACCCGGCCCGCCGCGGCCTCATGGCCGGCGCCAGCCTTAACCTGGTGCTGGACCGCATGGACTACGTGTTCTCGCAGAAGGACGTGCTGCGCCAGGAAATTATCCGCGAGGTCTACCTCTCACAGCTCAACCCGGCCCAGCTGATCCAGCTGCGCGCGACCGGCGTTGCCGACTTTTCCTTGACTGAGGCGTTGTTTGATTTTGACTTCCCCAGACACTACTGCCGGCGCATCAAGACGGTGGCCGTGACGGTGGTCAATCCTGACGACGCGTTGCCCAGTGGCATCCACGCCAACCTGACCCAGACCGCCAACAAGATCTTGCTCAAGCCCAACCCGGTCGGCCTGCAATACATGCTCGACGGCACCGGCAACCCAGGCGGGGATGTGTGGGTGGACTGGCGCTCCAACCAGAGTGTGTCCCTGAGCCGCAGTACCGATGATGAAGGCGCGTTTCTCGAATACTTCTCCGATGCCGAGAAGCTGCAGCGCTTTGAAGGCACGGGCGCAGTATCCAACTGGCGCTACGAATTGCCGAAGAACACCAACCAATTCGATTTTTCATTGATCGAAGACCTCAAATTGACCGTGCGCTACACCGCCATCGACGGCGGCAAGACCTGGCGCGATCGGGTGCAGGCGCAATTGGCCGGCGACACCTACAGCGCGGCGCTGATGCTCAGCCTGGCGTCCAGTGACCCGGATGCCTGGGCCGCCTTCCTGGACGATACGGCAGCCCCGGCCACCCAGGCCCTGACCTTCGAGCTGCCGGCACAGCTGTTTCCGCCCAACACCCAGAACCTGGTGGTCGACGCGGCGTACCTGGCCCTGGTGGTCGCCAATGGTATTCAGATGCCGGCCAGTGCCAGCTTTCTCAGCTTGACCGCCGGCAGCCAGCCCGCGCAGTCCGTGACAACCACAGGTCTGGCGGGCGCGGTGAGCTACGTGAAAATTCCCCTCAAGCAGATCGCTGGGGAATGGTGTGTGTTGTTCGATCTGCAAACGATGCAATCCAACCCACTATTGACCGGCTTGCTTGATGCCAGCGGTCATATCGATGGCGAGGCCCTGCTCAACCTGTATGTGTCGGTGCAGTTCACCGCCAGCGTTTTCAAGTAAGCAGCTTCGACCCTCAAAGCCTGTGAAAGGAGATCAAGGTGAGCGATCAATGTAAAAGCAGCTTGGAACCGGGCCAGTCCCTGTGCGGAGTGACCCACTGCGAAAGCTATCGGCAGAGTTCAGCCATGGCGCGTTGGTGCAAGTGCAAGAACTGGGAGGGCAAGCCGATACCGGACTGCACGCCCCAGGGGGGAAGTTTCCCGGTGGAGACTTATAACTGCTACAACCGGGCGACGGCGGAGCGGCGCAATATTACCCAGGATGAATGTCAGATCCTGCGCGACGCCAACAAGGACTGGTCGTGGCAAGCCTGTTATTGCTGTTGCTCCTGCTTTGCCTGGGGCACGCGGGTGACCGTGGCACAGGGCGAGTACCGCACGGTGCAGTTCATTGGCGTGGGTGACCCGGTGCTCACCAGTACGGTGAAAGTGGTCGGTGGCAAGCCCAAGCTGATCTGGGAAAGTCGCGCCGTGACCTTTTCCGATGGGATGGTCGCGGCCCCCCATCAACCTGCCGTGTTGCTGCAATACGGCGACAAGGGTGAGTTGGCGGTTACCCTGGACCAACCGATGCTGTTGGCCGATGGCAGCCTCAAGGCGGCCGACCGTTTGACCCTCGACGATTGGCTGGTGGACCACAAAGGCAAACCCGTGAAATTGCATGCCTTGGTCCTGGGCAAGTTCACCCTGGGTTTCCACTCCTTGAGTACCCAGGACTTTTCCCAGTCTGAGTTCGTCGAGCGCTACCTGGAAGTCAACGGGGTGGTCGCCGGTGATCACTTGGTCATGGCCATGCAGGACGACGCGGCGATGGCCTCGCGTTTTGCCAAGGGCCACGACGCCTTGCCGCGCATCGGCTCATCGGCGTACGCCAAGACCCGCAAAGGCAGCTCCGCCCACTCACAACTGGGGGCGAATGCCCGGGAGATCGCCAACGAGGCGTTCCTGCCACTGGAAGAACTGTTGGGCGCCACCTCGCCAGTGCCCTACGGTGCCGCGCCCTACATGACCCAGAAACAGGCCGCGGATGTAGCCGTCAACGGTGCTTTCCGCAGCATGGGGCAGACGTTTCTGATGGCCGAGTTCCGCTATCTGGAAAAACTGTTCAAAGCCTTCTACCCCAAGGTCAATTTCCACCTGAACTGGGAAGACACCCACCCCAATCAATTTGCCTTTAGGTCTTATGGGCAAGACACCGTCTATGTGTCCGGGCAACTGCTGCGCCTGGAGGGGATGTTCAAGCAGGGCCTGGCGATGATCATGGCGCAGGGCGTCGGGCGCTTCGTGCAGACCGGCTACACCACGGATTCCGGCCTGACCTGCACCGGCCTGGCGGATTACTTTGGCGCCAATGAGGTGCTGCAAGCCGTGTTCTATGGCTCCTGGGGCGCCTGGGTCAACCCGGGCCAGGAACAGATCAAGGCGCTGTTTGCCTTGATCACGCCGGCCAATCGTGTCGGCCATGAGAAGTGCGCGACGCCTTCGATACCGTGCCGCCTGGAAAGCATCGAGGCCGCCGTGATCGGCATGCCATTGCCGCCTTGTGCGGGCGGGCCGGTTGCCCACTCCCTGACCCTGGACAGCGCCACCTGGACCCATTTCGAAGGCGCACTGGCCGTACTGGCCAGTTTCAACCAGCGCTTGAACGACCTCAGCGCCAAGATACCGGGCAACTATCTGTTGGATTGCGCCGGGCAGCCGGTTCCGGTGGCGCTGGTACAGATGGACAAGAACTTGCCGTGGCAAGCCTGGCTGGTGATCGACGAGCGCTTCAAACCCGAGGGCGTCACCACGCTCACGGTGCGCGATGTGCGTTCGGACAATGGCTCCACCCTCGACCCTGATGCCTCCAGCGTTACCGTGGAGGGCACGCCATGAGTGTATTGGCCCTGGATACGGCACAGTCCGAAAGCCAGATGTGTGCTGAATTCGCCGAGCTGTTGGGGTTGCCGGAACCCGTCGATGAGGCCGTGTTGCGCGCGGCCCTGAGCAGCGACAGCTACGCCCGTAGCCTGCTGGCGAGCCGTCGTACCCCGCAGATGTTGCAGATGTTGCTGATGTCGCCCCCCAGGCAGGTGCGCGCGCGGGCCGAGCACACCACGACTGAGTTGTTCCAGCGGGGCAGCCGTTCGTTGGTCAACTGGGCCAGGAGCGGTTTTTCCACCACTGACCCGCTGGCGCGTGAGCAACGTAGCGAGGCGTGTCGGCAATGCCCACATCGACAGGCACCCGGTGCCAGCCTGTTGCAAGCCACCCGTTCTGAACTGGGCATTTGCGGCCTGTGTGGGTGTCCGCTGTCGCGCAAGGTGTCGATGCTCTCGGAAAGCTGTCCTGGCGAGATGCCGGACACCCCTGGCGTCAATCGCTGGGGGCAAGTCATTACCGTGAGTCACCCGTCGAACTAAACCAGAGAAAAGGAGTTGTCATGAACACATCACATACACAACCCGGCTCAAGCGTTGCCAGGCAGATGGCCGGCCTGTTGAGCGGCGCAATTCTCAGTCAGTACTACCCTGGCGGGCTGCATGCGGCGCCGGGGAGTACGGGCAGCGGCGGGGGCGCGGGAGGTTCGGGAGCGGGAGGTGGCGGCGGTTCGGATGTCGGTGGCACCCAGACCAAGACCTGCAAGCCCACCCGCAACCCCTGCTGCAAGCCACCGGAGGGCGGTGACGTCCAAGGGACGCAGACCAAGACCTGCAAACCCACCCGCAATCCTTGCTGCAAACCACCGGAGGATTCCGCACCGGGCAGCCAGGGCAGCGATGTGCAAGGGACGCAGACCAAGACCTGCAAGCCAACGCGCAACCCCTGCTGCAAAGGCGCTGACGAGTTGGTCGATGACACTGCTGATGTGCTGGCCACCAAGGCCAAGACCTGCAAACCCACACGTAATCCTTGCTGCAAAGAGAGCTGATCCGTAGTGCCGTCCATGGAGCGGCGCGGTGTCGCTCCATGGCTGTTCCCCACGAGGGCAAGCAATGATTCTGACCCGGCACAATGCCGCTGTTTTTCTGATCAACCAGGGGCTGCTCGATACCCGCAGCCTGGTGGACAACCTTATCGCCATCCGTAGCCACAGCCAGCGCAACCGTGGTTTCAGCGTGCTCTGGCCCAACGGCCAGGGGTATTACATCAAGCAGCATCAACCGGACGCCGGGCCTTGGGAGAAGTGTTCCAGCATTGCTCACGAAGCCGGCATGCTGCGGCGCCTTGCCGGGCTGGCACAAGTACCGTGCCTGCGCGTCTACGACAGCTGGCGCCAGGCACTGGTGATGGACTGGCTCGCCTCGACCGCCAGCGGCCACGAGCGCGCACTGGTCGATGGCCAGCCGGATGTGCACGTGGCGCAGCTGTTGGGCAGTGCGCTGGGCCGGCTGCACCGCGACCTGGCAGCCTTGCCGGCCGATGACCTGGCGGGCGCCGTGCCCTGGATCATTCGCCTCGACCGCTTGTACCCATTGGTTGGTGAAGACCAGAGTTGGGGCCAGGCGCGCCTCGTGGCACTGGTGCAATCCCTTGACGCATGCATGGCGGTGCTCGCCGGCCTGGCGAGCCATTGGCCTGGGGAGCAATTGATCCACGGCGATATGAAGTGGCAGAACTGTCGCCTGGAAGGGCAGCGCTGCGTCTTTATCGACTGGGAAATGGCCGACCGGGGCGACCCGCTGTGGGACCTGGCCGGGCTGTGCCAGTCCTGGCTCAAAGCGTGGATCGACCACCAGCCCACCCATGCCGACCCTGCACAGGCAGCCGAGGAAGCAGCCCATGGATTCGTGCCTTATCAGCGCGCCCTTGCACGGCTGTGGGCCAGCTATTGCGCTGCCGTGGGCGCCGCACCGGATGCCGAGCGCTTGGTTGTACTGTGTGGCGCCCGGCTATTGCAGACGCTCTACGAAGACCTCGCCGGCGAGACCGACTTGAGTGCCGCGCACACCTTGTTGCTGCAACTGGCGAGCAACCTGCTGCTGGCGCCCCAGGCCGTGGCCCGGGATTGGTGGGAGGCCGCATGAATCATTTGAACGTTGGTGTACCCGCCTGGTGGGAACGCTTCGCCACGGCCTGGGCCGGCCTGGAAGTCGACGCCCAAGGCACACTGTGGATGGACGGCCGGCCCTTTACCGCTGCGCCCATGGCCCAGAGTGCCGATAACCGCAGCGCTCACGATGACCCGCGGATCGAGCGCTTGCAGCAGTACCTGTACCGGCGCTACTACACCGCCAGCCTGGACCCTGCTGATCCGCTTGCCACCTGGTTCCCGCAAGAAAGCGAGTACCGCGACAGCGGTGTGTGGCAGGTACTTGAGCAGTTGGGCAATGGTGCGTTGGCGGTGCAGCAGGACCGGGTGAGCCGACGCGTAGAGCCGGGGCAATACCTGTTTGATGGGGTGCCGGCCCTGGCCATTCGCGGGCACAAGGTGCGGGTGCGCCAGGCGGCATGGACCACCCAACTGGACCCGGCCTTTGTCTACCTGTTCGGTGAAACCCCGCAAGACACGTGCAACGAAGATTGCCAGGTGCGCTATTACCTGGCGCCGCACCCTGAGCACATGGGCGCGGTGGTGCAGGCCTTGTGCCGCGCCCTGGACGCAGCGTGCCTGCCATTTCTGCTCAAGTACCCGAGCAACCCGGCAGGCTGGCTGCGCGACGATGCCGTGGTGCTGTACCTCGCCGCACGGTATGCGCGTCGAGGCCACGGGGTGTTGGGGCAACTGGCCGCTGGGTTGCGCCAACACTTGCGCGATCAGGCGCCCTTGTGGACGCAAGCGCTCTTGCCTGGTCTCGGTTTTGCCCAGGACCCCGCCGATGGCCGCAGTTTCGGTGAAAGCCGCTGCCGGGCGCTGGCACTGGGTATGCTGGAGGCTGCAACAAACGGCAGTGAGCCTCTGCTGGCAGTTCAGGCGCAATTCGCCATACAGCGTATCGATTGGCAGCAGCCTCACCTGGAAGATGACCATGAGGACCGCTTTGGCCTGCGTCAATTGCACTTTTGCGCGAGCCTGCTGCCGGGCGCCAGCGTTCGGCTTGGCGGGGCGATGGGGGAGGCCATCCGTATTGGTCATCAACTGAGCAACGACGCCCTGTGGCTGGGCGACCGCTGCACCTGGATCAGTGACGACGCCGACGATGCCGAGGATGTGCTCAAGCCCTTCGCGTGCAGCATGAACGCCAGCCTGTACGACGGCACGCTGGGGGTTGCGGCCTTTCTGGTGCTGTTGGCGGAGCACACCGCAGAGCCTGCCTTTGGCGATACCGCCCGGGGGGCGTTGCGCCATGGGCTGGCGTTCGCGGCAGGGGACCGGATCAGTCTCTATGAAGGGCGCCTGGGCACGCTGACCCAGGGCCTGTGGCTGGCCCGGCGCCTGGGCGATGCCGAGTTGGTGGATGGCTACCTGCTGGCGGCGGCGCCGTTGTTGCAGGATCTGGGGACACTGCCCGTCACCCCGCAACCCGTGGACCTGATGCATGGAATGGCCGGTGCAGTCATTGGCCTGCTCGGGTTGGCACAGCTGGCGCCGGAACTGGCGTCGCAAAGCGTCGCGATCGCCCAGGCGCTGGGGCAGCGCCTGATGCATCAGGCCCGGCGCACGGCGCATGGCTGGCATTGGCCGGAACAGGGCGCGCACCTGGGCTTGTGCGGGTTGTCCCACGGCAACGCGGGCATCGCATTGGCTTTTGCGCAATTGGCCCGGCAATGCCCGGGTCCCGATTGGCAGGCTGCATTGGAACAAACGCTCGCGTATGAGGCCCATTGGTTCGTGCCGGAGCAGGGCAATTGGCCCTACCTGTTTGCCGAGGATGCGCGGCAGTTGGATGACAGCGCGACCCACTGCGGCATGGCGTGGTGCCACGGCGCGCCGGGGATCGCGTTATCCCGCCTGGCACTGTGGCAGATGACCGGCAGGCCAGAACACCGCGCCCAGGCGCGTTGCGCCCTGGACACGGTCGCAGCGGATCTGGTTGCGGCCGCGTCCCAGGCCGGCAGCAGTTACACCCTGTGCCATGGCCCTGCGGGTAATGCAGATATCTTGATTACCGGCGCTGCGGTGCTGGGCGAACCGGCCTGGGGCGAGTACGCCCGGCAAGTGGCCGAGCGCGGGTTGGCGGCGCAGGCCGGACGCTGGCGCAGCGGCTTGGGCGTGGCCCAGGGGCAGGCATTGGGGTTGATGCTAGGCCTGGCGGGCACCGGCTATTTTTTGCTGCGTTGTGGTGCGCCGGGGCAGGTGCCGGGGTTGTTGTTGCCGTTCGGCGTGATGGTTGAAGAGCGGGGCGAGGGGCGCACACGCTAGGCAAATGATTTGCGGCTTGAGACAACCCGTCTCAGCCCTCACGCCAATCCCGTTGCGCCTCGACAGCCATGGCCTGGACCTGCGATAGACAAGGCTTCCCTCATCGATTGCAGGAGAGTGTCATGGCTATTGCTGGAAAAGTTGCGCTGGTCACCGGCGCCGGGCAGGGCATCGGCCGGGCCATTGCCCTGCGCCTGGCACAGGACGGTGCCGACATCGCCCTGGTGGACATCAATGGCGCCAAGCTCGAAGCCGTGGCCGCCGAAGTGGTCGGCCTGGGCCGCAAGGCGTCGGTGTTCGTCGCCGATGTGTCCAAGCGGGAGCAAGTGGTGGCGGCCGTCGACCATGCCCATCAGACCCTCGGCGGCTTTGACATCATCGTCAACAACGCCGGGGTGGCGCAGATCGATTCGCTGCTGGACGTGAGCCCGGAGCAAGTCGAGCGTACCTTGGGCATCAACGTGCAGGGCGTGCTGTGGGGCATCCAGGCCGCCGGCAAGAAATTCAAGGCGCTCAAGCAAAAGGGCAAGATCATCAATGCCTGCTCCATTGCCGGGCATGAAGGGTTTGCGCTGCTCGGCGTGTACTCGGCGACCAAGTTTGCCGTGCGCGCATTGACCCAGGCCGCGGCCAAGGAATTGGCGAGCGCGGGGATCACCGTGAATGCGTACTGCCCGGGAGTGGTGGGCACGGATATGTGGGTCGAGATCGACAAACGTATGGCTGAGATTACCGGCGCCGAGATTGGCGCGACGTACAAGAAGTATGTGGATGGTATTGCGTTGGGCCGGGCGGAGACGCCGGAGGATGTGGCGGGGTTGGTTTCATTCCTGGCTGGGCCGGATGCTGACTACATGACCGGCCAAGCGCCGCTGATCGATGGCGGCCTGGTCTACCGCTAAACCTTCAAGGTCAACTCGGTTTACTGTGGGAGCTGGCTTGCCTGCGATAGCGGTGGGTCAGCTTGCCCATTTGGTTCTGATACACCGCTATCGCAGGCAAGCCAGCTCCCACATTTTGATCCCATTGTGTCAGGTGGTTTTGTTGGGCATGTCGATGCCCAGTTGGTTGACGCGGCGGTACAGGGTTGCCCTTGAGATCCCCAACGCCTGCGCGGTCGGCAAAGGCTTCCAGCGATGCCGAATCAACGCATCCAGGACTCTCTGCCTTTCGGGGCTCACGCTCTCTTCAACCAACGCTTCTATCTGCTCCCCACGCACCTCCACCGGCAAATCCGCCACTTGCACCGTGCCGCCCTCACACACCGCACAGGAATACGCCAACACATGCCGCAGTTGCCGCACATTCCCCGGCCAGGCGTAGCCCAGCAGCAATTCCAGCGCAGCCTGGCCGATGCCCACTGAAACGCCACTGTTGCGTGCTTCCTGCTCCAGCAAGCGGTTGATCAGCGCCAGCTTGTCCGTGCGCTCGCGCAACGGCGGCAGGCAGAAGCGTGCGCAGCCCAGGCGGAAGTACAGGTCTTCGCGAAAACGGCCTTCACCCACCAATACCGCCAGGTCGCGGTGGCTGGCGCAGATCACCTGGATATCCACCGCGCGAGTCTTTGCCGCGCCCAGCGGGGCCACTTCGCCCTCGGCCATCACCCGCAGCAGGCGCGTCTGCAACGCCAACGGCATGTCGCCGATTTCATCAAGGAACAAGGTGCCGCCATCGGCCTGTACCAGCAGCCCCGGCATGCCCTTGCTGGAGGCACCGGTAAAGGCCCCGGCGACATAGCCGAACAGCTCGCTTTCAATCAGGTTTTCCGGGATTGCCGCGCAGTTCACCGCCACAAACGGCCCGCTGCGGCGCGCGCTGCGCTCATGCAGTTGGCGGGCGAAAACTTCCTTGCCAGCGCCGGTTTCGCCTTGCACCAGCACCGGCAGGTTGCGGTCCTTGACCCTTACGGCCAGGCGCAGATGTTCTTCCACCCGCGCATCAACCTGCGGCGCCAGCGCGGTGCGTGCCGGTGTGCGGCGGGGCGCGTTGACGCGTGCGTGCAAGGCGCCAGGCTGCCCCAGCCAGTGCAATTGCTGGGCGGATTGATCGGTCACCGCGCGCAACGCGTCGAGGTCGAACACCTCGCCGATATGTGCTGGCACCTGACCAAAGCGCAGGCGCAGGGCCTGGCGCGCCTTGCTGTTCAAGGCATGCAGGCGGCCGTCGCGGTCCCAGGCCAGCAACAGGTCCGGTTGGCTGTCGACAAAGCCCGGCGTGCTGTGGGCCTGCAACACCCAGTGTTCGCGGGCGCTGTGCATGAAGAAGGCGTTTTCGATGGCTTCGGCACTTTGCGCCACGAGCTGGCGTACCAAGTGCTGGCTGCGTCGGTCATCCGGGGATTGCAGCGCGGAGGCGTCCATCACCCCGAGCAGGTTGCCCTGGGGGTCGAAGATCGGCGCGGCGGAGCAGGTCAGGCCGATGAACGCGGCGCGAAAGTGATCGCGCTTGTGCACGGTCACGGCGGCTTTGCTGGTGAGCACCGTGGCCACGCCGCAGGTGCCTTCTTCGGCTTCCGACCAGCAGGTGCCGAGGTACAGGCCGGCCTTGCGGCAGTCGCTGCGGATCGCGGTGTCCACGCGGTGGTCGATGGTCTGGCCCTGGGCGTCGGTGAGCATCACGCAGTAGTCGGCGTGGCGCACACGGTGGTGCAGTTGGCCGACGGCCTCGCCGGCGATGCGCATGAACAGTTCGGCGCGCTCGCGGCATTCCTTGAGCAAGGGTTCGCTGAGGATGCGTGGCCCCTGCAAGGAGCCGGGGTCGAGGTGGTGTTGCTCCATGGAACGCCGCCACGAATCGAAAATCAGCGACGGCACCGGCGCCTGGGGCAGACGGTCGGCATTGCGGACCACGCGACTGACGCAGTCGACGTGTTCCCTGGAGTTCGCGGCGAGCATAAGGCCTCCGGTTCTCGATCTTTGTTGTTATGCCCACCATTAAGCGCGCATGCGTCGGGTGGGACAAGCGCGGCCTGACCAACTGCCCAGGCTGAGACGCCGCGTCTCACCGCGCCTGAGACGCGGCCTGCGCCGTGCAATCAGCCGTCTCATTCTGCGGTGCTGTGCCGCACCACTACAACTGCTCTGGATCAAGGCTTTGCGAGGTTTTTACAGGCCTTGGCACAGGCTGTGCTGAAGGGCCTGTAGCTGAACACGATCAGCCTTTTGTGTGTCGAGACAACCTGGAGAACAACAAGATGTCCACTCACCTGTCCACCGATCAACTGCTGCATGCCTACACCGTGATGCGCACCATCCGTGATTTCGAAGAACGCCTGCACGTGGAGTTCGCCACCGGCGAGATCCCCGGTTTTGTGCACCTGTATGCCGGCCAGGAAGCCAGTGCTGCCGGGGTCATGGCCCACCTCAACGATGAAGATTGCATCGCCTCCAACCACCGTGGCCACGGCCATTGCATCGCCAAGGGCGTGGATGTGTTCGGCATGATGGCCGAGATCTACGGCAAGAAGACCGGCGTGTGCGGCGGCAAGGGCGGCTCCATGCACATTGCCGACCAGGAGAAGGGCATGCTCGGCGCCAACGGCATCGTCGGTGCCGGCGCACCGCTGGCGGCGGGCGCGGCGCTGGCGTCCAAGCTCAAGGGCAGTCAGGGCGTGGCCGTGGCGTTTTTTGGCGATGGTGGCTCCAACGAGGGCGCGGTGTTTGAAGCGATGAACCTGGCCGCGATCATGAAGTTGCCGTGCCTGTTCGTCGCCGAAAACAACGGTTATGCCGAGGCTACCGGCTCCGGTTGGTCGGTGGCGTGCAAGGACATCGCCGAGCGTGCCGTGGGCTTTGGCATGCCGGGGGTGATCGTCGATGGCAATGACTTCTTCGCCGTGCATGCCGCCCTCGGCGTTGCCGTCGAACGGGCGCGCACAGGCGAGGGGCCGACCTTGGTAGAGGTGAAATTGAGCCGCTTCTACGGCCACTTCGAAGGCGATGCGCAAACCTATCGTGGCCCCGATGAAGTGAAAAACCTGCGGGAAAGCGCCGACTGCCTGGCGCTGTTCCGCCAGCGTTGCAGCGCCGAGGGCTGGTTGGAGGCGGCGCAATTCGAGCGTATCGACAGCGAAGTCGCGCAGCTGATCGAAGACGCCGTGCGCCGCGCCAAGTCCGATCCCAAGCCGCAAGCCGCCGACCTGCTCAGTGATGTCTACGTCGCCTATCCCTAATAACAACAATATTTGGAGAGAATCTTATGGCTCGCAAAATCAGCTACCAGCAAGCGATCAACGAAGCCCTGGCCCAGGAAATGCGCCGTGACCAGAGCGTGTTCATCATCGGCCAGGATGTCAGCGGCGGCACCGGCGCGCCCGGTGAACAAGACGCCTGGGGCGGTGTGCTCGGCGTGACCAAGGGCCTGTACCCGCAGTTCCCCGACCGCGTGCTGGACGCGCCGTTGTCCGAGGTCGGCTATGTCGGCATGGCGGTCGGCGCCGCTACCCGTGGCATGCGCCCGGTGTGTGAATTGATGTTTGTCGATTTTATCGGCTGCTGCCTCGACCAACTGCTCAACCAGGCGGCCAAGTTCCGCTACATGTTCGGCGGCAAGACCACCACGCCGCTGGTGATCCGCGCCATGTACGGCGCCGGCCTGCGCGCGGCGGCCCAGCATTCGCAGATGCTCACCTCGATGTGGACGCACATTCCCGGCCTCAAGGTGGTGTGCCCGGCCACGCCGTATGACGCCAAGGGCATGCTGATCCAGGCGATCCGCGACAACGATCCGGTGATCTTTCTCGAACACAAGATGCTCTACAGCCTCCAGGGCGAGGTGCCGGAAGAGCTGTACACCGTGCCCTTCGGCGAAGCCAACTTTGTGCGCGAAGGCCAGGACGTGACCCTGGTGACCTACGGGCGCATGGTGCATATCGCCCTCGAAGCCGCCGCCAACCTGGCGCGCCAGGGCATCGACTGCGAAGTGCTGGACTTGCGCACCACCAGCCCGCTGGATGTCGACAGCATCCTTGAAAGCGTGGAGAAAACCGGGCGGCTGGTGGTGATCGACGAGTCCAACCCACGTTGTTCCATTGCCACCGATATCAGCGCGCTGGTGGCGCAACAGGCGTTTGCGTCCCTGCGCGCGCCGATTGAAATGGTCACCGCGCCGCACACACCGGTGCCGTTCTCCGATGCACTGGAAGACCTGTACATCCCCAACGCCGCGAAGATCGAGGCCGCCGTGCTGAAGATCGCCGACAAGAGGAACGCCGCATGATCCATACCCTGACCATGCCCAAATGGGGGCTGTCGATGACCGAAGGGCGCATCGATATCTGGCTCAAGCAACCCGGCGACCGGGTGGAGAAGGGCGAGGAAGTGCTGGATGTGGAGACGGACAAGATTTCCAGCAGTGTGGAAGCGCCGTTCAGCGGCGTGCTGCGCCGCGTCCTGGCGCTGAGCGATGAGACCTTGCCGGTGGGCGCGTTGTTGGGGATTGTCGTCGAAGGCGACGCCACGGACGCTGAGATTGACGCGGTGATCGAAAGCTTCAATGCCGGGTTTGTTGCCAGTGCGGCCGAAGCCGAAGCGTCGGGGCCGAGTGCGCAGAAAGTCGAGATCGGCGGGCGTCTGCTGCGGTATCTCGACCTCGGCGAGGGCGGCACACCGCTGGTATTGGTGCATGGCTTTGGCGGCGACCTGAACAACTGGCTGTTCAACCAACCGGCGCTGGCCGCCGAGCGGCGGGTGATCGCCCTGGATCTGCCGGGGCATGGCGAGTCTGGCAAGCAACTGCGCAGCGGTGATGCTGGCGAGCTGAGTCAGGCCGTGTTGGGCCTGCTCGATCATCTCCAGTTGGACCGCGTGCACCTGGCGGGTCATTCCATGGGCGGCCTGGTTTCATTGACCGTTGCCGACCAAGCCCCCGCGCGCGTCGCCTCGCTGACCCTGATTGCCAGCGCCGGCCTTGGCGCGGACATCAACGGCGAGTACCTGCAAGGGTTTGCCGAGGCCAGCAACCGCAACGCCCTCAAGCCGCAACTGACGCAACTGTTCAGCGATCCGGCGTTGGTGACGCGGCAGATGCTGGAGGACATGCTCAAGTTCAAGCGGTTGGAGGGGGTGGATCAGGCGTTGCGTCAGCTTAATACCGCGTTGTTCTCGGGCGGGCAGCAGAACCTCGACTTGCGCAATGTGGTCGGGCGCCAACCGAGCCTGGTGATCTGGGGCAGTGACGATGTAATCATCCCGGTGCGGCATGCGCAGGGGTTGGAGGCGCAGGTGGAGGTGCTGCCGGGGCAGGGGCATATGGTGCAGTTGGAAGCGGCGGAGCAGGTTAACCAACTGATGGCGACTTTCCTCAAATCCCAAGCTTGATCGGGATCTAACTGTGGGAACTGGCTTATGTGGGAGCTGGCTTGCCTGCGATAGCGATGTATCAGTGCCAAATGAGCAAGCTGACCCACCGCTATCGCAGGCAAGCCAGCTCCCACAGTTTTTGACCGCGTTTTAACCATGGCGTCTTAGGGTTTCACTGGGCAGCTCTTTGAACAACGCCCGATAACTGTTGGAAAACCGCCCCAAATGCCAAAACGACCAGTTCATCGCCACCTCCGCCACGGTGGTATCGCCGCCACTCAACAACTCCCGCCGCGCCCCATTCAACCGGCGCAACCTCAACCACTGCGCCGGGCTCATCCCGGTGTAGGTTTTGAACCCCTGCTGCAACTGGCGCAACGGCACGCCGGCAATCTGCGCCAGTTCCAGCAGGTTGACGGTCTCGTCCGGTGCATCCGCCGCCCATTCGCCGATACGCGCCATCAAGCGGCGTGCTTCACTGCGTTTTTGCAACGCGCTGCGGTCCAGACCCACGCAGGCGTTGTCGAGGATAAACAGGCAGTCGTCGAGTAGTTGCCGGGTAAGGCTGACGGGGTCGATCACGGTGGGCAGGCGCGTCAGCGTGCCACTGAGCCAGCGGGTGAACAGGGCATTTTGCTGGCCGCTCAGCGGGGCCATGAACAGGCCTTCCAACTTCGCGACATCCAGGCCATGGCGCTGCACGAACTGGGGGCCGAACACCACGGCCACTTCGCGGTAGTTTTCCGGGGTGATCCAGGTGTTGCGGCTTTCGCCGTTGAGCAGGTACAGCGCGTTATCGCTGCCGTCGAAACAGAACGCCAATGACCCCGGCGGCGCGTTGAAATGCTGCTCCACCCGCGTGTTCATGCACTCTTCGTACACTTCCACACCTTGCAGGTCGAGGTAGCGGATCTGCCCGGCAAAATGCCCCGGGGACATCTGCTGGTACTGCTGCACCCAACCGGGTGTGGCACTGCATTGGGCGGCCACATCACCAGTGGTGAAGGCCTGGACGCGAGAGGCGGTTGCCTGGGTCATGGGAGATCCGTGCGCACTCTATTGGTGCGCTGTGGTTCGTGCAAAGTGGATAGATGCGGTTCGAAGGCCGGCCCAAGATAGACCTCAATGCGCCGGCAACACAAGCCGGGTAACCCTGCCGAGGTCCTTATGAACGCCCCCTTCGATCAGCTGTCCGCCTGGCTGAAAGAACACAAGATTACCGAAGTCGAATGCGTGATCAGTGATTTGACTGGCATCGCCCGCGGCAAGATTGCGCCCACCAACAAGTTCCTGCATGAGCGCGGCATGCGCCTGCCGGAAAGTGTGCTGCTGCAAACGGTGACCGGGGATTTTGTCGACGACGACATCTACTACGACCTGCTGGACCCGGCCGATATCGACATGGTCTGCCGCCCGGTGTCCAACGCCACGTACGTGGTGCCGTGGGCCATCGAGCCCACCGCGATTGTGATCCACGACACCTTCGACAAGCAGGGCAACCCCATCGAGCTGTCGCCGCGCAACGTGCTGAAGAAGGTCCTCCAGCTGTACACCGACCAAGGTTGGCAGCCGATTGTCGCGCCGGAAATGGAGTTCTACCTGACCCAGCGCTGCGAAGACCCGGACCTGCCGCTGAAAACCCCGGTGGGCCGCTCCGGTCGTGCGGAAACCGGGCGCCAGTCGTTCTCCATCGACGCCGCCAACGAATTCGACCCGCTGTTCGAAGACGTCTATGACTGGTGCGAAGCCCAGGGCCTGGACCTCGATACGCTGATCCACGAAGACGGCCCGGCGCAGATGGAAATCAACTTCCGCCACGGCGACGCCCTCGACCTGGCCGACCAGATCACCGTGTTCAAGCGCACCCTGCGCGAGGCGGCGCTCAAGCACAACGTCGCGGCGACCTTTATGGCCAAGCCGGTGGCCGATGAGCCCGGCAGTGCGATGCACCTGCACCAGAGCGTGGTGGACATCGCCACCGGCAAACCGGTGTTTGTCGACGCGGACGGCAAGATGAGCGAGCTGTTCCTCCAGCATATCGGCGGCCTGCAAAAGTACATCCCCAAACTGCTGCCGATGTTCGCCCCCAACGTCAACTCATTCCGCCGCTTCCTGCCGGACACTTCGGCACCGGTCAATGTGGAGTGGGGCGAAGAGAACCGCACCGTCGGCCTGCGCGTGCCCACCTCCAGCCCGGATGCGATGCGCGTGGAAAACCGCCTGCCCGGCGCCGATGCCAATCCGTATCTCGCGATAGCCGCTAGTCTGCTGTGTGGCTACCTGGGGATGATCGAGAAGATCGAGCCGAGTGCGCCGGTGGAAGGCCGCGCCTACGAGCGGCGCAACCTGCGCCTGCCGATCACCATCGAGGACGCCCTGGCGCGCATGGAGGAATGCGCCACGGTCAGGCACTACCTGGGCGACAAGTTTGTGCGCGGCTACGTCGCGGTGAAGCGCGCCGAGCATGAGAATTTCAAGCGGGTGATCAGTTCCTGGGAGCGTGAGTTCCTGCTGTTGAGCGTCTAAAAAATCCATAAAAGGGGTGTCGATATGCGTCTTGTGCACAAGCTTCTCCCGCTGGCCCTGGTGGCCGCCTTCAGCAGCACCAGCCAGGCGGCGCCGACGGTCAGCATCTACAACTGGACGGACTATATCGGCGAAACCACCTTGGCCGATTTCCAGGCCAAGACCGGGATCAAGCCGATCTATGACGTGTTCGACTCCAATGAAACCCTGGAGGGCAAGCTGCTCGCCGGGCGCACCGGGTATGACGTGGTGGTGCCGTCCAACCACTTCCTCGCGCGCCAAGTGAAGGCCGGTGCGTTCCTCAAGCTGGACCGCGCACAACTGCCCAACTTCAAGAACCTCGACCCCAAATTGCTCGCGCTGCTGGAAAAGAACGATCCGGGCAATGCGCACTCCGTACCTTATTTGTGGGGCACCAACGGCATCGGCTACAACGTCGACAAGGTCAAGCAGGTGCTGGGCATCGACCATATCGACTCGTGGGCGGTGCTGTTCGAACCGGAGAACATCAAGAAACTCAACCAATGCGGTGTGGCCTTCCTCGATTCGGCCGATGAGCTGTTCCCGGCGATCCTCAACTACATGGGCAAGGACCCGCGCAGCGAGAATGCCGAGGACTACAAGCAGGCCGAGGCCAAGCTGCTGACGCTGCGCCCGTATATCACCTACTTCCATTCCTCCAAGTACATCTCGGACCTGGCCAACGGTGATATCTGCGTGGCCTTCGGGTATTCCGGCGATGTGTTCCAGGCGGCCAACCGTGCCAAGGAAGCCAAGAACGGCGTGAATATTGCGTATTCGATTCCCAAGGAGGGCTCCAACCTGTGGTTTGACCTGCTGGCCATTCCGGCTGATGCGAGCAACCCGAAACAAGCCCACGCCTTCATCAACTACCTGCTCGACCCTGAGGTGATCGCCAAGGTCAGCGCCTCGGTGGGCTACGCCAACGCCAACCCGGCGGCCAAGGCCTTCATGGACCCGGAGCTGGTGAACAATCCCGAGGTGTACCCGTCCCAGGAAGTGCTCGACAAACTCTATATTTCCACCACGCCGACCCCGGCGACCATGCGCCTGATGACCCGCGCCTGGAGCAAAGTGAAGACCAACAAATGATGCAGTCCAGTGACCACGCGCAGTCGTACTACCGCGCTTCGGCGAACGCCATGCCCGAGCGCCCGGCGTTGGGCGCTGACCTGAGCGCCGATGTGTGTGTGATCGGCGGTGGTTTCACCGGCGTGAACACCGCCATCGAACTGGCCCAGCGCGGGCTTTCGGTGATCCTGCTGGAGGCCCGGCGCATTGGCTGGGGCGCCAGCGGGCGCAATGGCGGGCAGTTGATTCGCGGCATCGGCCACGATGTGTCGGGGTTCGCCAAGCATGTGGGCGAGGAGGGCGTGCGCTACCTGGAGCGGGCCGGGATCGAATCGGTGGCGCTGGTGGGCGAGCGTATCCGCGCGCATGGCATCGACTGCGACCTGCGCTGGGGCTTTTGTGAACTGGCGAATACGTCGGCGCAATTCGCTGCGTTCAAGGGTGAGCAGGAACATCTGGCGGCGATGGGATATGCCCATGAAACCCGCCTCGTCGGCGCGAAGGATATGCCGCAGGTCGTGGGTTCGACGATGTATGCCGGAGGCCTGGTGGACATGGGCTCCGGGCATCTGCATCCGCTGAACCTGGTGCTGGGGGAGGCGCAGGTGGCCGAGTCCCTTGGGGTGCGGATTTTTGAGCACACCGAAGTGCTGGAGCTGATCCACGGCGACACCGTGCAAGTGCGTTGCGCCAGCGGCACGGTTCGCGCCACCCACCTGGTATTGGCTTGCAATGCGCATCTCGAAGAATTGGAACCACGCCTGAGCGGCAAGGTGCTGGCTGCGGGCAGCTATATCATCGCCACCGAGCCGTTGTCCGAAGCATTGGCGAATGAACTGATCCCGCAGAACCTGGCGCTGTGCGACCAGAAAGTCGGCCTGGATTACTACCGCCTGTCCGCTGATCGACGTTTGCTGTTCGGCGGCGCCTGCCACTATTCAGGGCGCGATCCGGCCGATATCGCCGCATATATGCAGCCGAAAATGCTCAAGGTGTTCCCGCAATTGGCAGGCACCGACATCGCCTTCCAGTGGGGCGGCAAGATTGGCATCACCGCCAACCGTTTCCCTCAGGTCGGGCGCTTGCAGCAATACCCCAACGTGTTCTACGCCCAGGGTTACTCGGGCCACGGCTTGAACGTGACCCATTGGTGCGCACGCCTGCTGGCCGAGGCGATTCATGCTGGGCACAGCCAGGGCCTGGATATTTTCAGCCAGGTGCCGCACATGACATTTCCCGGCGGCAAGGCCTTGCGCTCGCCGCTGCTGGCGTTGGGCATGTTGTGGTATCGGTTGCGGGAGTTGATGCATTGAAGCGCCGGGCGTGGCAGGCTGGGCGACGTTTTCCTACGACTTTTTTGGAGATTTACCGTGCCAACAGCATCCGCAGTAATTGAAATCCCGGTATCCGCTGACAAGGTCTGGGCATTGGTTGGCGGCTTCAACGACTTGCCGAAATGGCTGCCACTGATCGCCAAGAGCGAACCGAGTGAAGGCGGCCGCCTGCGTCACCTGACGACCGCCGACGGTGGCGAGATCGTGGAGCGGTTGCAGACCTTTGATAATGTGGCGCGCACCTACAGCTACACCATCGAGCAATCGCCGTTTCCGGTGAGTGCCTACCTGGCGACGTTGCAGGTTGAAGCGTTGAGCGATGCGTCGGCGAAGGTGACCTGGTCGGGTGTGTTCACGCCGGTGGAAGGTGTGACGGATGCGGCGGTGGAAGAGCTGTTTGCCGGTGTCTACAAAGGTGGGGTTGAGGCGCTGCGGGCAAATTTTCCGGCCTGATTTGACATACAGCACACCCCATGTGGGAGCTGGCTTGCCTGCGATAGCGGTGGGTCAGCCAGCTCTAGGGTGACTGATGTACCGCTATCGCAGGCAAGCCAGCTCCCACAGTTGATTTGTGTGAACCTCAGGTCTCATGCTTCGGGCATCAGCTGCTGCCGGCACTCCAACACCAACCGCGCACCGCCGCTTTCACTGCTACCCACCTCCAACTTGAACCCGTGCAAGTTGATGATCGCCGCGACAATCGACAAGCCCAAGCCAAACCCGCCTTGCTGGTCGTTTTCATCCACACGATAGAAGCGCTGGAACACCGCGTTGCGTTCGGCAATCGGGATGCCCGGCCCGGAGTCGTGCACTTCGATGCGCGTGCTGCCGGCGTCGTTCACGGCCCGCAGGATCACTTCGCCACCCGCCGGGGAGAACTTGATCGAGTTGCTCAGCAGGTTGGCCAGGGCCTCGAACAACAGGGCGCGGTCGCCGGTGATCCAGGGCAGGGATTCCGGGGTGTCGAGCACCAGTTGCAACTCGCCTTCTTCGGCGAGCGGCAGGTAGAAGTCATGCAGTTCGCGCAGCAGCGGCAGCGGGTCCATCACCAGGAAGCCCGAGCGGCGCTGGTGGTCTTCCAGCTCCGAGATGCGCAGCAAGCCGCGAAAGCGCGCCATCAGGGTGTCGGTTTCTGTAATCGCATCGTCCAGCTTGACCGCGTAGTTGGAGTCCTGCTCGGCCTCTTGGCGGATGCGATAGAGCTGCGCACGCAGGCGGGTCAGCGGGGTGCGCAGGTCGTGGGCGATGTTGTCGCACACGCCCTTGACCTCGTTCATCAGCTTTTCGATGCGGTCGAGCATGGCGTTGACGATGGCGGCGAGCATGTCCAGTTCGTCACGCCGATTCGACAGCGGCAGGCGGTGGGTCAGGTCGCCGGCGACGATGGCCTCGGCGCTGGCTTGAATGCCGCGAATGCGCCGCAATGGGCGGCGGCGTAGCAGGTGCCAGCCGGCGGCGCCGGGGATGATGGTCAACGACAGCGCCCACAGCAGCGCATGCCAGATGATCCGGGTTACGCCAAACAGCGAACCGTTGGCGCGCACCAGCACCAGCCAGCGGCCGTCGTCGGTATGGGTGGCCACCGCGTCGCAGCTGTCCTTGGGCAACTTGGGGTCATCGGAGTCGACGCAATTGGCCAGGGCGTGGATCTTGCCGTCCAGCGGCAAGTCGGGCGGCACGGCACGGATCGGCCCGCTCAGCGGGTTGAATTGCTCGTCGAACAGGCCATAGGCGTCCACGCCCTTCATGTCGAAGGTCATGCTGGTGGTCAGCGCTTCCACCAGTTCCTCGCCGTCGAAGCGCTGGAACAGGTGCTGGCGCTGCATCAAGGAATGGCGCGAGAGGTCGCCCAGGTAACCGGACACCTCGTAATACAACACGCCCATGAGGATGCAACTCCAGGCCACGAACAGCGAACTGTACAGCGCCAGCAAACGGCTGCTGGAAGAACGCCAGCCCTTAGAGGGGTTCAGCAATGACATAACCGGAACCTCGTACCGTGCGGATCAGCGGCGTGAGGCCCGGTGGATCGATTTTCTTGCGCAGGCGACCGATGTGCACGTCGATCAGGTTGGTGCCAGGGTCGAAGTGATAACCCCAGACTTCCTCGAAGATCATCATGCGCGAGAGGATCTGCCCGGTGTTGCGCATCAGGAATTCCAGCAACTTGTATTCGGTGGGCAGCAGGCTCAGCGGCTGCTCGGCGCGGCTGGCTTCGCGGCTGATCAGGTTGAGTTCCAGGTCGGCCACGCGCAGGGCGGTTTCGAATTCCTTGACCGTGCTTTTGCGCCGCAGCAGCACTTCGACGCGGGCGGCCATTTCGTCGGAGGCGAAGGGTTTGGTCAGGTAGTCATCGCCACCGGCGCGCAGGCCGCGCACGCGTTCGTCCACGTCGGAGAGGGCGCTGATCATCAGGATCGGTGTCGACACGCCGATGGTGCGCAAGGTGGTGACGATGGCCAGGCCGTCGAGTTCCGGCAGCATGCGGTCGAGGGTGATCAGGTCGTAATCGCCGCTCACGGCGCGGACCAAGCCTTCGCGGCCGTTGTCTACCCAATCAACGTCCAGTCCATGGCTACTCAGCTCGGCGACGATCTCGCGGGCTGTTACGGCATCATCCTCGATGGTCAAAATGCGGGTCATAGGATTACCTGGTGAGCGATTCACACTAGAAGTGCGGGCATTTTGCCAAGAAATGCCTGAACGCTTCCTAAATTAAACTTCATGTTGGCAAAACCACCACAAATGCATGCCCCACCACTGGCCCCTGTGGGAGCTGGCTTGCCTGCGATAGCGGTCTATCAGGGATTGATTTGCTGCCTGACACACCGCGATCGCAGGCAAGCCAGCTCCCACAGGTTTTGTGTTTGGCTGGAGGTTGCATAACGCCTGCCCTGAAGAGGCGGTTCTTGCAAGTTGCATGGTCCCAGGAAGTTCAAGTTATTTAACTTGTTGAAAACGTAAGTAATTTAATTTTCAGTCGACTGGCATGGTGCCTGCACTGTCCCTTCCGAGACATGTAACACCATTTTTCCTGCCGGGAGCAAAACAACAATGATCACATCCTCATCCACGTTGCAAGAATCGAGCGCGCGCTCCGGGGTTTCCTGGGGCGCGATTTTTGCCGGGGCCGCTGCTGCGGCGGCCTTGTCCCTGATCCTCGTACTGCTGGGCTTCGGCCTGGGCTTTTCGGCGGTGTCGCCGTGGGCTGACAGCGGTATCAGTGCCAAGGGACTGGGCATTTCCACGATTATCTGGCTGGCCTTTACCCAGATCGTCGCGTCGGGCCTGGGCGGCTACATCGCCGGCCGGTTGCGGGTGAAGTGGGCCAATATGCATGGCGATGAGGTGTATTTCCGCGATACCGCCCATGGCTTCCTGTCCTGGGCCGTCGCTACGCTGGTGGCGGCAACGTTGATCGTCGGTTCTGTCAGCAGTGTGGTCGGTGGCGGTGTGAAAGCAGGTGCCAGCGTGGTGTCGGGTGCTGCCCAGGCCGTTGGTACTGCCGCCAAGGGCGACGACTTCGGTTACTACGTCGACAGCCTGTTCCGCGATGATCGCCCGGTTGCGGTCAGCGACGACGCCGCCCACGGCGTGGTGGCACGCATCTTCGCGCGGACCCTGAGCAACGATGGCCAACTTGCCGCCGAAGACCGTGCCTACCTGGCCCAGTTGATCAGCCAGCGCACCAACCTCAGCCAGGCGGATGCCGAGGCGCGGATCGACAAGGTGTATGGCGATGCCCGTAAAGCAGTGGAAGACGCCAAGCTAAAAGCCAAGCAGGCCGCGGATACCGCCGCCAAAGTGGCTGCCTACACGTCACTGTGGACCTTCATTGCCCTGCTGATCGGCGCGTTCTTTGCCAGCTTCGCTGCCACCTACGGCGGTCGCCGTCGCGATGCTGTGGTGTATGTCGAAACCGAACACTTTGTCCGTTAATTCAAGGAGAACATCATGCGCTCATTACTGCTGTGGTTCCTCGGGGTGCCGATTCCGGTGATCATCTTGATCGCGATTTTCATGCACTGATCCTCCAGCTGATGCTCAGTACGCCGCGCCTGCTCCTGCAGGCGCGGTTTTTTTTGTGAAGCAAAATGTGCGGCGCATAGCCCTGTCAATGTTGACAGTATCGAAATCGTGCGAGTCGCCTTAGTCTGATTCGACCCACTCGACGATCACCCGTAACGATTCATTTGTTAAGGAGCTATCGCTATGAAAACCAACCTTAAAACACCGTCGACTCAAGGCACTACAGGTACCCTGACTGCGCATGTCAATAATCCGCAGGCCATTCCTGCGGATCATGATTACGTAGGCGACCCCGACAGAATGTTGATGCTGCAGGTCGGGGGCGAATTCAGAATGCATTCAACCCAGGTAACGGGACCTACGCCCAATCAAAACCTGGGTTTTGACTTCCGTATGCTGTCGGCGTCTGTACCCGCTGACGGGGTCGAGCGCAGTTACATATTCCCACAGGATGCTAGCAGCCATTATTGGGCATATGAAAATGGTGGGTCCCAGCCCTACGAGGCGACCAGTGGCCAGTTACGGCTGGCGCTGCACCCCAACGAACGGGCGGTTGGGAGTTTTGATTTTGTGGGCCAGGCGGGCACCAAGAGCGTGACGGTCACCAACGGCAAATTTGATCTTCTAGGTTTCACCACCTCCCAGTCGATTCGCCAGGGCGCGCCGGTGCAAGGGGTCGGCAGCTTCAACGGAACGTTTGTGGGTGGACCTGCAAGCCCGCAATTCAATGCTCAGCAAGTGAGCATCCAGCGTTTCGATCTCGGCGGGGTACCGGTGTATTACGATGTGCAAGGTCGGGTGATAGAGGCATTTCCCCAACGCGACACCTTTGTCTCCATCCTGGTGGATGAGGGCGCTACTGGCCAAACCTTTGATCTGGCCACCAGCACCGAAGCCCGTGTCAGCTTTTTTGACTTCCCTGACCATGGTTTTGCCTATGCCATCGCAGGAACGCTGACCTTTACCTCAAAACCTGATTCAGGGCGCGCAGTTGGGACCCTGAGTTGCACCTTCCGAAAAAATAGTGAGCCTACCTTTACGTTCACTGGAACCTTCGACATTACGGCTTGAGATCACTGTGCCTCGTTCGCCACATGCGCTCTGGCCTGTGGCGGGCGTGACATCAACCAGCCGCCCAGCAGCAATCCGCTGGCCAGCGATGTCATGATCACCAGGGGCGCGGTTGTACCATCCGACAACAACCCAGTCGCCCAACTGCTCAGCGCCGTCAAAAACATCTGGGTAAAAAAGAACAGCCCCGACGCCGTCCCCGCAATCGCGCCGTAAGGCTGCAGCACTGCCAACTGACAGGCCGGAATCACCATCCCTACTGACACCATGATCACCACCATCGGCAGCACAATCGCCAGCCACTGATCCGCCAGCACCGCTGTCGCGGTCGCGAGCATCATGCAGCCCAGCACGTTCAACGCGATGGCACCTGCGATCAAACGGTCGGGTTCGAACCGCAGCACCCATCGGCGGAATAGGTTCGCGCCCAGCATGTAGCCGCTGATGGTCGCTGCAAACACCAGCGCATAGGCCGTGGCAGACAGGCCGTAGCCCCGCTGCAACAACGCCGACGACTCTGCAATGAACGGGAAATACGTGCTGTACACGCAGCCAATGGCCAGGGAATAGCGCAGGAAATAACGGTCGCGCAGGAGTTGGCTGTAGATGCGCAACAGATTGCTTGGCGGCGCGGCGGCGACTTCTGGCGGGCGGGTCTCGGGCAGGCGGCGAAACACCACCAGGCACAATACGGCGCCAATCACCCCCAGCAGCACAAACAGGCCGCGCCAATTGATAAAGGGCAGCAGCAGGCTGCCCAGCACCGGCGCGGCCATGGGTGACACGGCCATGGCCATGGAGATCAGCCCGAGCAAGCGCGCCTGTTCGTGGCGGTCGAAGTAGTCACGCACGATCACCCGGCCGATCACCGTGGTGCAGCAACCGCCAAGGGCCTGGAACAGCCGGGCGATGATCAGCACCGTGAGGCTGTCGGCCAGGGCACAGGCCACAGTCGCAACGACATACAACAGCAGGCCGGCCAGCAATACCGGGCGGCGGCCGAAGCGGTCGGTGAGCGGGCCGGCCACGAGCAGGGAAATCGCCGAGCCGAGGGTGTACAGCGTCAGGGTCAGTTGCAGTTGGCTATCGCTGCTGCGGAAGTAGTCGGCCATGGCCGGCAGGGCGGGCAGGTGCAGGTCCAGGGTGATGCGCGGCAGGGCGATCAGCACGGTCAGCAACACCAGCCAGAACCCGGTGGAAAGGGCGCGTTGGGTCATGGGAAGTTTCTTCGCAAGGAGTAGGGCTCAAACTCTAGCGCCATTGTGGTTTAATCCTGAGGGCCACTTACGGCTGAGCTGACTGGACCACTATGAGCCGCGGAAAAGCTGCATCTGCCCTTGACCTGCCGCGCCCCGACAGCCTGGACGCCGGGAAACAGCAGGGCGCCTACGACGCCCTGCGCGCGGCCATCCTCAATCGGCAGTTGCCGGCCGGCAGCCGCTTGCCGTCCACCCGCAGCCTGGCGCAGCGTTGGCTGGTGTCCCGTGGCACCTTGGAAGCGGCCTTTGATCGGTTGCACAGCGAAGGTTATGTGCAGCGGCTGGCCGGCTCTGGTACGCGGGTGTGTGCGGTGATCCCCGAGCAATTTATTGCCGCCCCCGTGGCGAGTGCCGCGCCGCGCCGCGAGGCGGTGCCCGACCAACCGGACGCGGGCGTGCAAAGCCATGTGCCCTTTGTTGCCCGGCGCCCGGATGCCAGCCTGTTCGATTTGAAGGCCTGGGCCCGCTGTATCTCCCGTGGTTTGCAGGCGGTGGGCCCGGGCGTGCTCGAAGCGGCCCATCCCGCCGGCCTGCCTGAGTTGCGTGCGCAGATCGCCGACTACCTGCGCAGCTATCGCGGCATGCAGTGCGAGGCGGATGAAGTGGTTGTCACCAGTGGCATCCGCCACGCCCTCGACCTGATTGCGCGCACGGTGCTCACGCCGGGTGACACCGCGTGTGTGGAAGACCCCGGCTATCTGCCGGCGCGACGCTTGTTCGGTCTGGCGGGCGCGCATGTCCACGGCATTGCGGTCACCAGCGACGGTCTCGACACCGACCAACTCCCTGATACGGCACGCCTGGCCTACGTCACCCCGGCCCACCAGGCGCCGCTGGGCATGACCCTGTCGGTGTCGCGGCGCCTGGCGCTGCTGGACTGGGCCGCCCGCGCCGATGCCTGGGTGGTCGAGGACGATTACGACAGCGAATACAACTACAACAGCGCTCCCCTGGCCGCGCTGAAGTCCCTGGACTCCGGTGATCGGGTGATCTACTGCGGCAGCTTCAACAAAAACCTGTTTCCCGGGTTGCGCGTGGGCTTCATGGTGGTGCCCAAGGTGCTGCGCCGCCCGCTGCTGCGCACGTTACAACTCACCGGGCATTCGGTGGGGGCCACGGATCAGTTGGGGTTGCTGGAGTTTCTGCGCAGCGGCGCGTTTGTGCGGCACTTGCGTGCTTCGCGCCAGGCGTATCAGGCGCGGCGTGACGCGCTGCTCGACTGCTTGCCGGGGTGCACCGTCAGCGGCCAGCAGGCTGGGTTGCACTTTGTTTTGTGGTTGCCGGTGGGGGTGGAGGAGGGTGATTTCTGCGCCCGCGCTGCGCAAGTCGGGTTAACGCTGCAACCGTTGGGCAAGTTCTGCCACGGGCTGGGCTTGCCACCGGCGGTGATCATTGGCTACACCGCCCTGACCCTGGCGCAGATCCGCTATCACGGCCGCGCACTGGCGCGGCTACTGGTCAGTCATCAAACCCGACCTGCTCGTGAATCTCATCCACCTTCAATTCCAGGCGATACGCCACTGCAATAAACAACGCCTGGCACAGGCACAACGTGGCGCTCAACGAGCGGAAGGCAAACGACGAGCCCTCATTCACCAGCAGCACCGCGTTCGCCCGCTTGGCCAGGGGCGACAGGTTGCTGTCGGTGATGATCAACGTCTTGGCCTGATGATGCTGGGCGATGCGCAGGCAGTGCTGGGTCTCTTTGCCGTAGGGCGTAAAGCTGATGGCGATCACCAGGTCATTGGCGCGCACGCTGCGCATCTGTTCGCGGTAGCTGCCGCCCAGGCCGGAGATCAGGTGGATGCGTTTGTTGGTGTGTTGCAGGTTGTAGACCAGGTAATCGGCCACCGCGAAGGAGCGCCGCACGCCGACCACGTAGATATTGTCGGCATTTACCACCAGGTCCACGGCTTTGTCGAAGGCGGCATCGTCCAGTTCCAGCCCCAGGCGCTCGATGCCGCTCAAGGTCGCGTTGACACACTCGCGCGCCAGGTCGCCGCCGCTGGCTTTCTGCGACTTGTTCGCAATCATGCTGCGGATGCGCTGCTGGTAGTTCTGCACCGGCGTGGTCTTGTGGGTATAGGCCTCGCGGAACAGAGCCTGCATCTCACTGAAGCCGCTGAAGCCGAAGCGCTGGGAAAACCGCACGATGGCTGACGGGTGCACTTCGCACTCGCGGGCGATGTCGCTGATGCGGTCGACCATGATGCGGTCGCTCTGCTGGCTCATGTAGCTGGCGATGCGCTTGAGTTGGCGCGGCAGGCTTTCGTATTCGTCGGTAATCAGCTGCAACAGGCGCTCGGCATTGATCGGGGGGCTGGCGAGAGCGTCTTGTGAAGGGGTCTCGGACATGGGCAATCCTTCTGGCGTGTTGTTCTGTTGCGCTGATGGGTGGCGCAAGTCTACAGGGTAGGCGCAAAAAAATACCCCGGCATCACGGCCCGCGTGGCCTGCTGAAACGATGCACGGCGGCTGGCGTGCCTCTATGCTGACGTATTGGAAAAAATATTCCACTAAAAATAATTATGGAATAAATATTGATTGCCGTCGCCGGACGTTCTAGTCTGCATCCCACCAAGAGCGTTTGCCGTCGCCACGGCGGCACAACGCAGGCTGATAAAAATAACAGGAGCCAGCATGGGCCAGACTCGTTTTGCCAGTGGGCGTCAATTGGATCTGATTTGCCTCGGGCGCCTGGGCGTCGACCTCTATGCGCAGCAAGTGGGTGCGCGGCTTGAGGACGTGTCCAGCTTTGCCAAGTACCTCGGCGGTTCCTCCGCCAATATCGCCTTTGGCACCGCCCGGCTTGGCCTCAAGTCGGCGATGTTGAGCCGGGTCGGCGACGACCATATGGGGCGCTTCCTTGTTGAATCCCTGGCCCGTGAAGGCTGCGATGTCAGCGGCATCAAGGTTGACCCGGAGCGCCTCACCGCGCTGGTGCTGCTGGGCCTCAAGGACCGCGAAACCTTCCCGTTGGTGTTCTACCGCGAAAACTGCGCCGACATGGCCGTGCGCGCCGAAGACATCAACGAAGCCTTTATTGCCTCCAGCAAAGCCCTGCTGATCACCGGCACGCATTTCTCCACCGACAGCGTGTACAAGGCCAGCATCCAGGCGCTGGACTATGCGGCCAAGCACAACGTCAAGCGCGTGCTGGACATCGACTACCGCCCGGTGCTGTGGGGCCTGGCGGGCAAGGCCGACGGCGAGACACGGTTTGTTGCCGACCAGACTGTCAGCGCGCATGTGCAGACGATCCTGCCGCGTTTCGACCTGATTGTCGGCACGGAAGAAGAATTCCTCATTGCGGGCGGCAGCGAAGATCTGCTCACGGCCCTGCGCCGCGTGCGCGAGCTGACGCCGGCGACCCTGGTGGTCAAGCTCGGCCCGCAGGGTTGCACGGTGATCCACGGCGCGATCCCGGCCCGCTTGGAAGACGGCGCGATCTACCCGGGTGTGCGGGTTGAAGTGCTCAATGTGCTCGGCGCTGGCGATGCGTTCATGTCGGGCTTCCTCAGCGGCTGGATCAACGACGCCAGTGATGAGCGATGCAGCCAATTGGCCAATGCCTGCGGTGGCCTCGTCGTCTCGCGCCACGCCTGCGCGCCGGCCATGCCGACCCCGGCCGAACTGGAATACCTGTTCAACAGCCCGGTGCCCATCACCCGCCCGGACCGCGACGAAACCCTGCAACGCCTGCACCGTGTGACGGTGCCGCGCAAAGCCTGGAAGCAACTGTTCATCTTTGCCTTCGACCACCGCTGGCAACTGGTGGACCTGGCCCAGCGCGGCGGCCAGGACACCACGCGCATCAGCGCGATCAAGCAACTGTTTATCCAGGCCATCGAACGTGTGGAACGCAAGCTGAGCGAGCAGGGCGTCGAGGCCGATGTCGGCCTGCTGGCCGACCAGCGCTTTGGCCAGGACGCGCTCAACGCCGCCAGCGGTCGCGGCTGGTGGATCGCGCGCCCGGTGGAAGTGCAGAACTCGCGGCCCCTGGCGCTGGAACACGGGCGTTCGCTGGGCAGCAACCTGATCGCCTGGCCCCAGGAACAAATCATCAAGTGCCTGGTGCAATACCACCCGGACGACGAACCGCTGCTGCGTCTTGAGCAGGAAGCCCAGCTCAAGGCGGTGTATGACGCCTCCGTGGTCAGTGGCCATGAGCTGCTGCTGGAAGTCATCCCGCCCAAGGATCACCCGTCCACTTACCCGGATGTGCTGTATCGCAGCCTCAAGCGCTTGTACAACCTGGGTATCTACCCGGCGTGGTGGAAGATCGAGGCGCAGTTGGCCGAGGACTGGAAAAAGCTCGATGAACTGATCCAGGAACGCGACCCGTACTGCCGTGGCGTGGTGCTGCTGGGGCTGAACGCCTCGGCCGAATGCCTGGCCGAGGGTTTCCAGCAAGCCAGCCAGAGCACGACTTGCCGTGGTTTTGCGGTGGGCCGCACGATCTTCCAGGAGCCAAGCCGTGCATGGCTGGCGGGGGAGATTGATGATGAGACGTTGATCCTGCGGGTGCAGGCGACCTTTGAACAGCTGATCAACGCCTGGCGCAGCGCCCGCGCTTAACATTTGAAATGCATTCCAATGTGGGAGCTGGCTTGCCTGCGATAGCGGTCTACCAGTCACAGATTCATTGCCTGACACACTGCAATCGCAGGCAAGCCAGCTCCCACAGACAGCAGATCTCAGTGATCTCAGGCTAAAACAATAAAAGGTGCAGCCATGCCCGCAATCCGAATTGGCATCAACCCGATTTCCTGGAGCAACGACGACCTGCCGGCCCTGGGCGGTGAAACGCCCCTGAGCACCGCCCTGAGCGAAGGCAAGGAAATCGGCTACGAAGGTTTTGAACTCAACGGCAAGTTCCCCAAGGACGCCAAGGGCGTCGGCGATGTGCTGCGCCCCTACGACCTGGCGCTGGTCTCCGGCTGGTATTCCAGCCGCCTGGCGCGGCGTTCGGTGGCGGAAGAAATCGAGGCCATCGCCGCTCACGTCGAACTGCTGAAACAAAACGGCGCGACAGTGCTGGTGTATGGCGAAGTGGCCGACTCGATCCAGGGCTCACGTATCCGCCTGATCGAACGCCCGCGTTTCCACAGCGAACAGGCCTGGCAGGAATACGCCGACAAGCTCACTGAGCTGGCGCGCTTCACCCTGTCCCAAGGCGTGCGCCTGGCGTACCACCACCATATGGGCGCCTACGTCGAATCCCCGGAAGACATCGACCAACTGATGCGCCGCACCGGCCCGGAAGTCGGCCTGCTGTTCGATTCGGGCCACTGCTACATGGGCGGCGGCGAGCCGCTCGAGGTGCTGAAAAAACACATCGGCCGCGTCTGCCACGTGCATTTCAAGGACGTGCGCAAGCCGGTGGTGCAACTGGCGCGCAACCAGATGTGGAGCTTCCCGGATTGCATCGTCAACGGCACCTTCACGGTGCCGGGTGATGGCGATATCGAATTTGGCGAACTGCTCGACGTGTTGCTGGCGGCGAAGTACGAAGGCTGGCTGGTGGTGGAAGCCGAGCAGGACCCGGCCGTGGCGCCCAGCTATATCTATGCAAAAAAGGGCTACGACACCCTGCGTGCGCTTCTCACTGAGAGGACAAAAGCATGAGCCTGTTGGTCAAGAGCAACAAACGCGGGCAAACCATGGTCGCCCTCGAAGACGGGCGCCTGGAATACGTGGGCTTTAAGGCCTACCGCTTGAGCCTGGGGGAAACCCTGCCGGTCAGCGCCGCTGATAAAGAGCTGTGCCTGGTGCTGCTCAGCGGCCGGGTGAACATCGAAGGCGAGGGCTTCAACTGGCAGAACCTCGGTGATCGCCAGTCGGTGTTTGAAGACAAATCACCGTTTGCCGCCTACCTGCCGCCCGGCACCGTCGCCCAGGTTACTGCCTTGAGCGATGTGCAGATCGCCGTGTGTGCCGCCCCCGGTGCGGGCGGTTACGAGCCGCGTCTGATCCGCCCGGAAGACTGCAAGCGCAGCGTGCGCGGCAAGGGCGCCAACACCCGCTACGTGTGCGACATCCTGCCGGACACCTCGCCGGCCCATTCGCTGCTGGTGGTGGAAGTGCGCACGCCGTCGGGGCATTCGTCGAGCTACCCGCCGCACAAGCACGACACCGACGATTTGCCGCACCAGAGCTTTCTCGAAGAAACCTATTACCACCAGATCAACCCGCCCCAGGGCTTCGTGTTCCAGCGCGTGTACACCGACGACCGCAGCATCGACCAGGCCATGGCCGTGGAAAACAGCGACCTGGTGGTGGTGCCCAAGGGGTATCACCCGGTCAGCGTGCCGTACGGCTACGAGTCCTATTATTTGAACGTGATGGCCGGCCCCAAACGCGCCTGGCATTTCCACAATGACCCGCAGCACAGCTGGCTACTGGACCTTTAAGGGGCGCGACATGACCACAACCCGACTGACCATGGCCCAGGCCCTGGTGAAGTTCCTCGACAACCAATACATCGAAGTCGATGGCGTGCAGAGCAAGTTTGTCGCCGGCGTGTTCACCATTTTCGGCCACGGCAACGTGTTGGGCCTGGGCCAGGCGCTGGAACAGGACGCCGGTGACCTGGTGGTGCATCAAGGCCGCAACGAACAGGGCATGGCCCACGCAGCCATCGGTTTTGCCAAGCAGCATCTGCGCCGCAAGATCTACGCGTGTACCGCGTCGGTCGGCCCTGGTGCGGCGAATATGCTCACCGCCGCCGCGACGGCCACCGCCAACCGTATACCGCTGCTGCTGTTGCCCGGCGATGTCTACGCCAGCCGCCAGCCCGACCCGGTGTTGCAACAGATCGAGCAGTTCCACGACCTGAGCATCAGCACCAACGATGCGTTCCGTTCGGTGAGCAAATACTGGGACCGTATCAACCGTCCCGAACAGCTCATGACCGCGGCGATCCATGCGATGCGCGTGCTCACCGACCCCGCTGAAACCGGCGCGGTCACCTTGGCATTGCCGCAGGATGTGCAGGCCGAAGCCTGGGATTACCCCGACTATTTCCTGCAAAAGCGTGTGCACCGTATCGACCGCCGCCCGGCCACGCCCGCGATGATCGGCGATGCACTGGCCGCGTTCCGTGGCAAGCGCAAGCCGCTGATTATCTGCGGTGGCGGGGTCAAGTACTCCGGCGCGAATGCCGCGCTGCAAGCGTTTGCCGAGCGTTTTGATATCCCTTTCGCGGAAACCCAGGCGGGCAAGAGCGCGGTGGTTTCCAGCCACCCGCTGAACGTCGGCGGCATTGGTGAAACCGGCTGCCTGGCGGCCAACCTGCTGGCGCCGGAGGCTGACCTGATCATTGGCATCGGCACCCGTTATACCGACTTCACCACCTCGTCCAAGTCGTTGTTCAAGCACGCGGATGTGAAGTTTCTCAACCTCAATATCAGCCCTTGCGACGTGTTGAAACTGGACGCTGTGCAAGTGCTGGGCGATGCGCAGTTGGCCCTTGAAGCACTGGGCGATGCCTTGGGCGACTACCGTTCTGGCTGGGGCGAGCAGATCGTGAATGCCAAGGCCCAGCTGGATGCCGAGGTCGATCGTGTGCACCAGGTGGAATACGACGGCGACGGTTTCGTGCCCGAAGTCGATGACCACCTCGACCGCAGCGTCCTGCGCGAATTTATCGAACTGACCGGCTCGTGCCTGACCCAGAGCCGCGTGCTCGGCGTGCTTAATGCCACCCTGGCCGACGACGCGATCATCGTCGCCGCCGCCGGCAGCCTGCCCGGTGACTTGCAACGCGCCTGGCGCAGCAAGGGCGTCAATACCTACCACGTCGAGTACGGCTATTCGTGCATGGGCTACGAGATCAACGCCGCGCTGGGGGTGAAACTCGCCGAGCCGCGCAAAGAGGTCTACGCCCTGGTCGGCGACGGCTCCTACATGATGCTGCACTCGGAGCTGGCCACCTCGATCCAGGAGCGGCGCAAGATCAACGTGGTGCTGCTGGACAACATGGCCTTTGGTTGCATCAACAACCTGCAGATCGGCAATGGCATGGACAGCTTCGGCACCGAGTTCCGCTACCGCAACCCCGAGAGCGGCAAGCTCGACGGCGGCCTGGTGCCGGTGGACTTCGCCATGAGCGCGGCGGCCTATG
The DNA here is from genome assembly GCF_017316265.1 of Pseudomonas sp. Marseille-Q1929. NCBI lineage: Bacteria > Pseudomonadati > Pseudomonadota > Gammaproteobacteria > Pseudomonadales > Pseudomonadaceae > Pseudomonas > Pseudomonas sp. Marseille-Q1929. The sequence goes on along the minus strand of NZ_JAFLWU010000010.1, from coordinate 16,613 downwards.
GCTGCAAGACCTACAAGGTCAGCACCGTGGCACAGCTCGAAGCGGCGCTGGCGGATGCGCGTACACAAACGGTGTCGACGCTGATTGATATCAAGGTCCTGCCAAAAACCATGATCCACGGCTACCTGTCGTGGTGGCGGGTGGGCGTGGCGCAGGTGTCCACCAGCGAACGCACGAATGCTGCTGCAAAAAAACTCAATGAACAGCTGGCGAAAGCCCGGCAGTACTAATAACAAGAGGAGTTTTTACATGTCGTTGAAGCTTGGAGTCATCGGTACCGGCGCCATCGGCCGTGACCACATCCGTCGTTGCAGCCAGACCCTGCTCAATAGCCAGGTAGTGGCGGTGACCGATATCAACCTGGAGCAAGCGGCCAAGGTGGTGGCGGACTTGAACATCAGCGCCGAGGTGTATGCCGACGGCCACGCGCTGATCAACGCGCCCGAAGTCGAAGCGGTGCTCGTCACCTCCTGGGGCCCGAGCCACGAAGAGTTCGTGCTCGCCGCCATCGCTGCGGGCAAGCCGGTGTTCTGCGAAAAGCCCTTGGCGGTCACCGCCGCCGGCTGCCGCAAGATCGTCGACGCCGAAGTTGCCTACGGCAAGCGCCTGGTGCAAGTCGGTTTCATGCGCCCCTATGACGAAGGTTATCGCGCCCTGAAAGCGGTGATCGACAGCGGCCAGATCGGCGAGCCGCTGATGCTGCACTGCGCGCACCGCAACCCGACGGTGGGCGAGAACTACAAGACTGACATGGCCATCACCGACACCCTGATCCACGAGCTGGATGTGTTGCGTTGGCTGCTCAACGACGACTACGTGTCGGTGCAGGTGGTGTTCCCGCGCAAGACCAGCAAGGCCCTGGCCCACCTGCGCGACCCGCAGATCGTGCTGCTGGAAACCGCCAAGGGCACGCGCATCGACGTGGAAGTGTTTGTGAACTGCCAATACGGCTACGACATCCAGTGCGAAGTGGTGGGGGAGACCGGTATTGCCAAGCTGCCGGAGCCTTCACAGGTACAACTGCGCAGTGGCGCCAAGCTGTCCAATGCGATTCTGATGGACTGGAAGGACCGGTTTATCGGTGCGTATGACGTGGAGTTGCAGGCGTTTATCGACAGCGTGCGTGCCGGGCAGGTGGGTGGGCCGTCGGCGTGGGATGGGTTTGCGGCGGCGGTGGCGGCGGATGCGTGTATCGAAGCGCAGAACAGCGAGCAGATTGTGAAAGTGAGCTTGCCGGATCGCCCACACTTCTACGGCTGACCCACTGAAGAAACCCGATTAAAAACTGTGGGAGCTGGCTTGTCGGGCCGCCGCATCGCTGCGATAGCGGTATATCAGTTACAGATGTGTAGCCTGACACTCCGCTATCGCAGGCAAGCCAGCTCCCACATTTGAATCGGGTTTGCAGTTCAAGTAAGGAGTGTATGTATGCGAATCGGACTAGTCGGCTACGGCCACGGAGGGCGCTTTTTTCATGCGCCGCTGATTGCAACCTTGCCCGGCGCGACCTTTGTCGGCGTCGTCACACGATCCCCCGAACGCCGCCAGCAATTGGCAACCGACCACCCCGGCCTCAAGGCCTTTGATTCCATCGGCCAGATCGTCGAAGCCGGCGTTGACGCCCTGGTCATCTCCACCACCCTCAAAGGCCGCCCAGCCCTGGTGCTGGAAGCCATCGAACATGGCATCCCCGTGGTCAGCGACAAACCCTTCGCCGCCAACGCCGAGCAGGCCCAGGCGTTGATTACCGCCGCCGAACGCCATGAGGTGCTGCTGAGCGTCTACCAGAACCGGCGCTGGGACTCGGATTACCTGACCCTGCGCAAACTCATCGATGCCGGTGCCCTGGGCAGCATCACCCGCTTTGAATCCCGCGTGGAGCGCTACAGCCCGCAGGCCGTCGGCAATGCCAGCGGCGGCGGTTGGTTGCGTGACCTCGGCAGCCATCTGGTGGACCAGGCCCTGCAATTGTTCGGCCCGGTGGATCGGGTGTTCGCGCAGTTGCAGTTCAGCGCGGAGCACCCGAGCCTCGACCATGGCTTTTTCGTCTGCCTGACCCACGCCAATGGGGTGATTTCCCACCTGTGGGGCAGCGCCTTGCAAAACAGCCAGGCGCCGCGTTTTCGCGTGAGTGGCACCCTGGGTTGCTACACCGTCGAAGGGCTGGACGGCCAGGAAGAGGCGTTGATGGCCGGCAAGACGCCGAAAACCGAAGGTGAGCATTGGGGCGCGGAAGAACATCGGCGCTGGGGCTGGTTCGAACAAGGCCCGGAGCGCGAGCGGGTGCCGTCGGAAAAGGGCTGCTGGACGCAGTTCTATCAGCAGTTGCAACGGGCTGTACAAGGGCAGGGGCCATTGCCGGTGGATGCCTATGACGCGCTGGAAACCACCCGTATATTGGACGCCGCACGCCTCAGCGCCGAGCGTCAGCAGGTGGTTTCAACAAAAATAGAATAAAATTCTAAAACAGGTTGATATGGAAATTATTTTCCAATAAAGTCTTTTCCAGGTTGCATAAAGTACGTCTCGGCCTCGATCCGGGCGACTCAACAAAAACAAGATCAAAAACAACCAGGTACCGTCAGATGAAAATCTTCAACGCTGTACTGCGAGTTTTACGCCCAGCCCTTGCGCCACGCGGCCTGCCCCGCGCCCGGCCGTTCTACTTCTCCTTTCTCAATGTGTTGTGCGTCGAAAACAAAGGCGCGCTGGTGTGCTGTATTCCAGGTGCACCCGTCGTCCGGCTGCCTGCCGAGCTCTGATAAACGCAACGTCCAAAAAACCAACAAGAAACTGGAGACAGACCGTTCATGAAGACCCCGATCCGTTTTACCGCGCTGGCCTTGTCCCTGTTGCTGGGCAGCGGTGCTGCCATGGCCGCCGACCTGAAGATTGGCGTGACCTTTTCAAGTTTCGATGACAACTACCTGACCAGCGTTCGCGGCTATATGGAACAGCACGTCAAGGCGCTGCCCAAGGGCGATGGCGTGCAGTTGCAGTTCGAAGACGCACGCGCTGACGTGGTCAAGCAACTGAGCCAGGTCGAAAGTTTCATCAGCCAGAAGGTCGATGCGATTATCGTCACGCCGGTGGACACCGCCTCGACGGCGCGCATCAGCAAGGCCGCGACCGAAGCCGGGATTCCACTGGTGTACGTCAATCGCCGGCCAGACCAGAAGGACTTGCCCAAAGGTGTAGCAGCGGTGACCTCCGATGATGAAGAGGCCGGCCGGTTGCAGATGCAGTACATCGCCGAAAAAATGGGCGGCAAGGGCAATATCGTGATTCTGCTGGGTGACCTGGCAAACAACTCCACGACCAACCGGACCAAGGGCATCAAGGATGTCCTGAAAAAATACCCTGATATCAAGATCGAGCAGGAGCAGACCGGTATCTGGCTGCGCGACCGTGGCATGACCCTGACCAACGACTGGCTGACCCAAGGTCGCGAGTTCAACGCCGTGCTCTCCAACAACGACGAAATGGCGATTGGCGCGGCCATGGCCCTCAAGTCCGCCGGGAGCAAGCCGGGCAGCGTATTGATTGCCGGTGTGGACGGCACGACAGATGGCCTGAACGCGATCGCCAAGGGCGAAATGGCCGCGTCGGTCTTCCAGGATGCCAAGGGCCAAGGCGTCGGTGCCGTTGATGCCGCACGCAAGTTGGCGAACAAGGAGGCGACCGAGCAGAACATTGTCATCCCGTTCAAGCTGATCACGCTGGACAACCTCAAAGACTTCAAATAACAACAATAAGCCTGCAGGGCAACTGTGCGGTTGCCCTGCCGATGGAGTACCTCCCTATGCTCGCTCAAGCCACTGTCTCGCAGCCTCCCGGTGCCCAGCCGATTGAGTTGGAAGAACCCTACCTGTTGGAAATCGTCAACATCAGCAAAGGCTTTCCCGGCGTCGTGGCCCTGGCCGATGTGCAGCTGCGCGTACGCCCCGGGACGGTGCTGGCGCTGATGGGCGAGAACGGTGCGGGCAAATCGACGCTGATGAAAATCATCGCCGGCATCTACCAGCCTGACGCCGGGGAAATTCGCCTGCGCGGCAAGCCGATTGTGTTTGAAACCCCGCTGGCGGCGCAGAAGGCCGGGATCGCGATGATCCACCAGGAACTCAACCTGATGCCGCACATGAGCATCGCCGAGAACATCTGGATCGGCCGCGAGCAGCTCAACGGCCTGCACATGGTCAACCACCGCGAGATGCACCGCTGCACCGCCGAGTTGCTGGCCCGCCTGCGCATCAACCTGGACCCGGAAGAACACGTCGGCAACCTGAGCATCGCCGAACGGCAGATGGTCGAGATTGCCAAGGCGGTGTCCTACGACTCCGACATCCTGATCATGGATGAACCGACTTCGGCCATTACCGACAAGGAAGTGGCCCACCTGTTTTCGATCATTGCCGACCTCAAGTCCCAGGGCAAAGGCATCGTCTACATCACCCATAAAATGAACGAAGTGTTTGCGATTGCCGATGAAGTGGCGGTGTTCCGCGACGGGCATTACATCGGCCTGCAACGTGCCGACAGCATGAACAGCGACAGCCTGATCTCGATGATGGTGGGCCGTGAGCTGAGCCAGTTGTTTCCGGTGCGCGAGGCGCCCATCGGTGACCTGCTGATGTCGGTGCGCGAGCTGACACTGGACGGCGTGTTCAAGAATGTCTCGTTCGACCTGCATGCCGGCGAAATTCTTGGCATTGCCGGGCTGATGGGCTCGGGCCGCACCAATGTGGCCGAGACCGTATTCGGCATCACCCCCAGCAGCAGCGGCCAGGTCACCCTGGACGGCAAGGCGGTGCGCATCACCGACCCGCACATGGCCATCGAGAAAGGTTTTGCTCTGTTGACCGAGGACCGCAAGCTCAGTGGCCTGTTCCCGTGCCTGTCGGTGTTGGAAAACATGGAAATGGCCGTGCTGCCGCACTATTCGGGCAACGGTTTTATCCAGCAGAAAGCCCTGCGCGCGCTGTGCGAGGACATGTGCAAGAAGCTGCGGGTGAAAACCCCGTCCCTTGAGCAGTGCATCGACACCTTGTCCGGCGGCAACCAGCAAAAAGCCTTGCTCGCGCGCTGGTTGATGACCAACCCACGCCTGCTGATCCTCGATGAGCCGACGCGGGGCATCGACGTCGGCGCCAAGGCCGAGATCTACCGCTTGATCTCCTTCCTTGCCAGCGAAGGCATGGCGGTGATCATGATTTCGTCGGAGCTGCCCGAAGTGCTGGGCATGAGCGACCGGGTCATGGTGATGCACGAAGGCGAATTGATGGGCACCCTGGATCGTTCCGAAGCGACCCAGGAAAAAGTCATGCAGTTGGCTTCCGGTATGACGGCAGTTCACTGACGTACAGAATAAAAAAAGGTGATGGGCTATGAACGCAATAACGGATAACAAACCGGCCACGGTGCCGACCAAAAACCGCCGGCGCATGCCGACCGAGTTGAGTATCTTCCTGGTGCTGATCGGCATCGGCCTGGTGTTCGAGTTGTTTGGCTGGATCGTGCGCGACCAGAGCTTCCTGATGAACTCCCAGCGCCTGGTGCTGATGATCCTGCAAGTGTCGATCATTGGCCTGCTGGCGATTGGCGTGACCCAGGTGATCATCACCACCGGGATTGACCTGTCATCCGGCTCGGTGCTGGCACTTTCGGCGATGATCGCTGCCAGTTTGGCGCAGACGTCCGACTTTTCCCGGGCCGTGTTCCCGAGCCTGACGGACTTGCCGGTGTGGATCCCGGTGGCGATGGGGCTGGGCGTGGGGCTGCTGGCGGGGGCGATCAACGGCAGCATTATTGCCGTGACCGGTATCCCGCCGTTCATTGCCACCCTCGGCATGATGGTCTCGGCCCGTGGCCTGGCGCGTTACTACACCGAAGGCCAGCCGGTGAGCATGCTCTCGGACTCGTACACGGCTATCGGCCATGGCGCGATGCCGGTAGTGATCTTCCTGGTGGTGGCGGTGATCTTCCATATCGCCCTGCGCTACACCAAATATGGTAAGTACACCTACGCCATCGGCGGCAACATGCAGGCGGCGCGCACGTCGGGGATCAACGTCAAGCGTCACCTGATCATCGTCTACAGCATCGCCGGCCTGCTGGCGGGCCTGGCCGGTGTGGTTGCCTCGGCACGTGCTGCCACCGGGCAGGCGGGCATGGGCATGTCCTATGAGCTGGATGCGATTGCCGCTGCGGTCATCGGCGGCACCAGCCTGGCGGGCGGGGTAGGGCGCATCACCGGCACCGTGATCGGTGCGTTGATCCTCGGCGTAATGGCCAGCGGGTTCACCTTTGTCGGGGTCGATGCGTACATCCAGGACATCATCAAGGGCCTGATCATTGTGGTGGCGGTGGTGATCGACCAATATCGCAACAAGCGCAAACTCAAGCGCTGATCATCGTGGTGAGCGGGTACGCCCGCTCACCACAAGCGCGTCGCTACCCTTTCACGTTGCCAATGGTAAAAACCATCGCTCGGCCAGTTCCCGGCTGATTGCCCCTCGATGCACATCCACCACGCCCTGTGGGCTTTGCGCCTTGTTCAGCAGTGAATAGTAGCTCTCGGTGCGGTGTGCCTTGGTTTTAAGGTGGGCCACGCTGTAGTCGGCCTTAGGGGTACCCGCCTCGGCGTAGTGGAAGTGCGCATACCACAGCGGGAAGCCACGTTTGTCGTTGACGGCGTATTCCTGGATGAAATCGCGCTGTTCCCCCCGCAACGCCACCCGTGGGCCGAGGCTGGCGAGCTGGATCATGTCCTGTTCGAGCAGGTAGGCGACATGACTGTCGGTGGGCGCCAGGTCCAGCGTGCGCTGGGTGCGCAGCTCGTGACCTTTGGCGATCAAGGTGGCGGATGCACTGCGCAGTTCGGCTGCAAGATCGCGGTCGGCGGGTATTTGCAGATCCAAGGGTTGGGCTGCGATAGCCCGCTCCAATTCGCCTGCCAGCTCGATATAACGTGTCGCTTCAACCTCCAGGCTCTCCTGTATTTCAATCGGAAACCTGGACACCCTTGCGTAACCCTCCTGGCGTTGGATGATCGGTTTCAACGCTTTGGCACGTTTACGCGCGTCACCCTTTACCACATTCAGGGCACGCGTACCCGGCGGTGTCGGCTGAGCAGGCGCGCGGCCCGCTTCGCGCACTTCGTCCCATCCGTCTTCGTGCTGAGAGTAGGTGGCCAGCAACTGGTCGGCCTGTTCGGAGCGCACTTCCACCACTTCGACGGGCAAGGCGCTGCCGGCGGGTTTGACGTCGCCGATCAGGAACCCTTGCCGGCGCGTCTTGATCACTTTTTTCTGCGGTTTTCCGGGTGCGGTCAGCGCCCGTTTGGGTGGGCGAGCTGGGGCCTCGGTTGGCGGTTTGACCTCGGCCGCCAATTGTTGCACCACGTCTTGGTACAACGATGCGACCAAGGCTTGCAATGGCAGGAAGTGCGCATTATCCAACTCGTCGGCATGGACGAGTGCCACGCCTTGCAGCGCGTCCACCGCCTGGCCGTATCGCACCAGCAAGCTGTCGAGCACAGCCATCCGGTCGGAGGCACTGAGGCTGTGCAGGTTCAGGTCGCTATGGGTGCGCAGGTGCAGGCCCAACGGATCCAGGGACAAGTCCAGTTCATCGGTAAACAAGCCGCTGCGCCAGTTCTTTCGGCTCAGGTATTTGAGATTTTGCAATTGCAAGTATTTGAGCGACAACGCGCTGAGTTCGTCGGGGCGGTTGGAGGTCAGGCGGGTGTGCGCCTCCAGGCCAGGCTGGCCGAGGTTGAACAGCTCCAGCAGGCAACGGTCCTTGAGTTCCAGGGCCTGGATCTGGCGCTCGTTGATTTGACTCATGTCCTTGAGGAACTGCGCGTAACGCGGCTGGTTGAGCAGGATCGAGGGCAGTGCTTGCTCATAGGTGGCACTGAGGTCAGGGTTTTCGGCATACAGTGCCTGACGGTCCATGTCAGCCACCACCACCGATTTGCGGGCATTGTTGGTGCTGTTTTCGAGGAACACCACCTGTACGTTGACGGGCATGGGAATGCCCAATTCGCTGCGTTCCTGACGACTGTCAAGCAGCGCTCCGTAGGCGTCGAGCTGTTCATGCAACGCCTGGTCGAAATTTTTGCGGGTATTGGCGCGGGCTGCATCGTTGTATTTGGGGTCGCTGGCGGCGCGGCTCATCAGCAGTTGCGCAGTGTCGACCTTGCTCTGCAAGGCTTGCTGCTGGCCGCTGATAAAACCCGTCTGTGCATCAGTCAATTGTTGCTTGCGCTGCGCGTTGCGTTCGCGCGCCGCAGCAATCCGCTTGGGCGGCATGCCGCCACGCAGGCGCAAGCGCAGGTCGAGTGACCAGTTGCCCTGGCCGTCCGTTTGCAAGTAGGGGCCATGGCGTTGAGTGTTGATTGGATCGACGATCACTACACCGTCAGCCTCCAGGTGTACTTGATACCAGCGTGTATCGACCAGTGCGTACCAGTCGCGCAGGTGGTAATACAGGCCTGTGTGCGGGCCACGCGTGACAGCGGCAGGCAGTATTTTCGGTTTGGCGGCCTGGAGCTTCCACAGTCGCTGCTGCTGGTCGGTGCTCAGCCGCTGACGTGCGTTGGCGAAGCTGAAGTCGACCACGCTGTTGACCAGTCCTGGGCTGTCACCGCCGAGCATGACGGCGCCGTGTTCGATGGGCGCGGCCGGGTAGGGTGGCCACTGTTCGGCATTGCGCCGCTGAAGCGGTGAATGCAGGGCCTGCCACTTGTAGTTTTCCGGCAAGGCGCGTTTGGGCGGGACCCCTGTTGGCGTCAGCTCAAACATCAGCATGCCGACGTTCATCAGTAGGTCGACCCAAGCCAGCTCCCGCGTGACTGGGTCCTGGCTGTTGAGCGCAGGAATATCCCGACTGGCGCTGCTCAGCAGGCTCATCAACCAGCCGGTGAGCATCAGCGGCCCACGCGCCAATGGCAGCAGGAGCGTGTTGAACAGCAGCCCGGCTCCCTCGAAGAAAACCCGCCACCGGCTTTCAGCATCAGAGACGGATTCACGCTCAGCCTGGTCGACCAGCGCCCGCGCGTTGGCACCGTATAAGAATTGCATCAACTTGCCATTGGCCAGGAACTGCAGCAGCTCATCGCTCGCCCCATCCTCGGCGAGGGCCGCGGGCGCGGGTACTTCCGGCAGTTCGAACTCATCGCCAACCCCGAACCTGACGTAATGGGGTTGCAAGAACCCGCCGTTGTCGTACACCGGCCGCGCAGCGTCGCTGAGCCAGGTGAGGACGCTGGTTTGCAGCTCGCCCGGCGTTGCGATGGCTTGCAGTAATTGCGCGCGGGTGGCGAATTGCAGCAGGGCGTCGGCATAGAGTGGGCGGTATAAGATGTGTGGGCCGGCCTGGCGGTTCTCGGGTTCGATGATGTACATATTGGTCACCACATCAGCGGTCGCCTGGGGCTTGCGTACCAAGGCCAGGTGTCGGATGACGATGGCTTGACCGTCTAGCTGGCGCTCACCCACCACCGCTGCAACGCTCGCGGCGCCCTGCGGTGTGAAACCGTTGGCCTGCTTGAGGCTGGACTCCAGCGCAAGCAGGGGCAGTTGGGCAACGGTTTGCTCGGCAAAGCGCCGCTCTCGTTGACGTTCCTCGTCACTGTCGCCCAGCAACCGGGTCCTGAGCATTTGCGGATAGGTTTTGCCAATGTCCACCTGTTGGATCAGGCCAGCACTGCCCAGAATGTAATCGGTCGTGAGCCAGGCGGGCAAAGGCTGCCCATTTCGATGAGCCAGCGTGAGTTGCCCACGGGGCCGGCCTTGCAGATTATTGATCGCCAGGTCCGTGAGGCTCATGTGGACGTTTTCGACATAGCCGGCGCCGCCCGGATAACCGGCAGCCACATGAAACGTGAGCAGCAGGTCATCCGGCTGAAGCTGTTCGGCCTGCTTGCCCAAGCGCATCTCATCCCGCTTCAGTTGGTTGAGCAGGGCTGTCTGAGTGTAGGTGCGGATATCCGGCAGATCGCTGAGGAAGGTCAGGCCTTCACTGCGCTTTTTCGCACTTGCCAGTTTCAGGCTGTAGTGCCGATAGTGCATGCGCTCGGCGGGGGTGGCTTGGCTCAGCCATTGCGGCAGGTCGCGGCGCAGGGTCACCAGCGTTTGCGAGGTGTACAGCGCGGCCTTGTCGAAGCTCATGATGGGGTCGGTAATGTGCTGGTACACCGCGCGCAAGGCGACAAGTCCGAATTGAGTGCCCAGTTTGAGGTTGTGCAGCTGCTGCAACTGGCGGTTGAGGATGATGCCTGATTGGGCATCGAATAAATGACCGTCCGCTTCATAGCGTTGAGTCGTGATGCGTTCGACCACCGTGTCCCGCTCCAGCCGATGGAGCCAGTATTGCAGGGCCTGATCCATAGAGTGGTACCGCTCGTAACCGCCTGCCAATGAGCACCATAGGATGTGGGGTTTGCCGTTGATCACAGGCATCAGGATCAAATCTGGCCCCAGCAGTTGTTGCGTCTGTTTGCCCGCTGAGAAGGTCGCCATGGGGAAATAGGCATGGACGGCTGCCTCACCAAAGTGGGCGATACGCTGGTCAAGGTCGGGGTAGTTGATCAGTTGATCGAGCATTTCGCGCTCGTGTTGCATCAGGTCGTTTTCCTGTACGACCGTGAGGTGCAAGGTGTCCCGTAACACATCGCTCAGCCATTGCCAGCGCGACATACCGCTGTCGCTGGGTTCGCTCCAATAAGCAGCGAGGGCGTTTTGCAGGGCGGCGGGCAGCGTCCGGGGCAGGGCTTCTATCAACGCCAGGATGGCCTGCATGTCCAGCGGCCGTGCGTCTGCGAGCTCCAGCGGTGTGGGTGGTTGGTCGCTGAGCTGGCAATGGCGGCCGTCATCGTCACTGAAGTCCAGCGGCGTGCCGTTGGCCAGGAAGTCGAGTATCAGTGTCATGAGGTGTTGCGGGTACCATCTGCCACGGGACATCGGCGTGAGCAATTGGGTGCGCGCCAGGTTGATAGTCAAAGACGGGTAGATCCGGGCAATCTCTGTGGTCAGCAGTTGTTGAACGACGGCATCCAGCGTCGGGCGTGAGGCAAACTGAGTGTTGACGGCGCCCGTCAGGGGTTGGCCGGCAAGTGATGGGGAGAGGGGCATGGCAGGTCCTTTTCGTCGTGATAACGCATAAGGGTCCTTAGCTAATACCTCCCCACCCGTTGATGGGCGTTATGTATTGCTGGGTGTTGAATCAACCATTCGTCTTGCATTTAGCTCCACAACACTGAATTTCTTGCTATAAACGCACTCCGATGACCATTCGCCGAGCCCGTCCTGGTGCTTTTGGGGGGTATCTCGGAAAAATTGCCTGTCTTTTCAGTTGCTGCGCCCTCAAGTCGGCCTTAGACTGCCGCCCCTCGTAAATTGAGTGCCGGGTGGCGCTTGAAATGGACGGCGCCCTTCCGAGACCTGCAGAGGTCGGCCGGAACGCTCCCTTATTCGCCTTAATGCACGTATTTTTTATAGAGAAATCAATGACAAAGGAAAAGTTGCTGGCCATGCCGGCGGATGACTACATGAATGCCGAACAGCACGCTTTTTTTGAGCAGTTGCTGCAAGACATGAAAGTGGAACACCACGAGCGCATTGAGCAGAACCGTATCGCCATTGAAAGCCTGGATACCCCGGCCGACCCGGCTGACGCCGCTTCCGTCGAAGAAGAGCGCACCTGGCTGGTGAATGCCATCGACCGCGACCAGCGCATGCTGCCGCAACTTGAGCGTGCACTTGAGCGCATCAAGGAAGATTCCTTTGGCTGGTGTGATGACAGCGGCGAGCCTATCGGCCTCAAGCGCCTGCTGATCAGCCCGACCACCAAGTACTGCATCGAAGCGCAAGAGCGCCACGAGCAGATCGACAAGCACCAGCGCCAAGCCTGATGCGCTGAAGCTGGGGGGCGCACACATGGCCCCCAGGCAATACCCGTTACGCCCCGTCTATTGATCTGCTGCAAGCTACCCCACTAAAGGCCCATGGATAATGGCCCGGTAGTGGCGTTTAATGCAGCGACAATAATGACAAACAGTGGGGTGACGAAGATGGCTGGAGACGGATCTCTGATGGGCGCAGCAGCGTCACCGCAAACGGTGGCGCGCGGGCTGCCCGGCTGGCTGACGCCGCTCTTGCAGAGCACCGCCCTGGTGCTGATCCTGTTGGGCCTGGTGTTTGCCGGCCTGCCGCTGTACCTCTGCCTGCCACTGGTTTTACTGGTGATCTGGCTGCCTCGCCTGAAAAATCCTACGCCCGTTGTCGCGCAATCGTCCGCCGTTGATGCGATTGGCGAGTTGACGCGTGATTTATCCCATACCACCAGCCATAACGCGCTGTCTGCTGCCGGCGTGGCCTACTCGGTCAAGCAACTGGCGGCGCGCCTGCAATCGCAGTTGAGCGCGGCCAAGCAGATCGTCAGCAGCGCCGAAGTGATGATCGGCACCGAGCAGGTCACGTCCCAGCTCAGCCGCCAGGCGCTCGGTGCTGCCAGCCAGGCCCATCAGCGCAGTACCGAAGGGCGTGAGGTGCTGGCGCAATCCATCACGCGCATGCACCAGCTCAGCCAGCGCGCCAATGCCAGCCGTGAATTGATCGAGGCCTTGAGCCAGCGCAGTGAGGAAATCCAGCGGGTCACCCTGGTTATCCAGTCCATCGCCAGCCAGACCAACTTGTTGGCCCTGAACGCGGCCATTGAAGCGGCGCGGGCGGGTGAGCATGGTCGTGGGTTTGCCGTGGTCGCCGATGAAGTGCGCGGGTTGGCCGGGCGTACCGCCACGGCGACGGACGAGGTTGGGGTGATGGTCGCCGATATCCAGCAGCGCACGGCCCAGGTGGTGGAGCAGATTCGGCAGCTGTCGGCCGACCTCAATACCGGTGTCGAGCAGGTGGAACACGCCGGTGAACAGTTGGCGAATATCGCCAGCCTGGCCGCGGATGTGGAAGGGCAGGTCAATGAGATTGCGCAGGGCACCGACACCAATCGCACCCAGCTCGACAGCCTGTTCCATGCCGTGGAGCAAATGCGCAGCGACCTGGCCGTGAGTGACCAGCAAACCCGCCAACTGGCCGATGCCGCCGTGCAGATGGAAGGTCAGGCTGAAACCATCAGTGAGCGTTTGGCTGAAGTCGGGCTGGATGACTATCACCAGCGCATCTACGACCTCGCCCGTGAAGGCGCGAGCCGTATCGCCGAGCAGTTCGAGGCCGATGTGTTGCAAAACCGCATCAGCCTGGATGACTTGTTCGACCGCAGCTACACGGCGATCCCGAACACCCGTCCGAGCAAGTACCACACGCGGTTCGACGGTTACACCGATCAGGTTCTACCGGGGATTCAGGAGGCGTTGTTGCCGCGTCACGAGGGCTTGGTGTTCGCCATTGCCTGCACGCCGCAAGGCTATGTGCCGACGCACAACAAGGCGTTTTCCCAGGCTTTGACTGGCGATGCCCAGGTGGATGCGGTGCAGAACCGCACCAAGCGCAAGTTCGAGGACCGTACCGGGATTCGCTGCGGCAGCCATCAACAGGCGGTATTGCTACAGACCTACACCCGCGATACCGGCGAGTTGATGCATGACCTGTCGGTGCCGATCATGGTCAAGGGCCGGCACTGGGGTGGGTTGCGACTGGGGTACAAGCCGGAAGGTCTGTAGGGGCGCGGGGGTCAGGACGTCAGCGCGCCTGAATCGACGGCGCTCTTGAGCGCCTGTGCGGCTTCTTTTCCCGCGATGGCGGCGGCGTCTGCGGTCTTGAACCAACGGTCCTTTTCCACCTGGTGCGTGGTGACAGCCTTCAGCGGCGGCTTGGCGCGCATCACGATGACCGCTTGAAACTCCCCGTCCACTTCCCTGGCGTCGCCATGGATGAAAAATTCACCAATATCAAATTCCGTCACGTATAGCCTTCCCTTCAAGGTAACTGCACTGATGAAACCTGACCCGCAGGGGGCAAACTTCAATGGACGGGCCAGTATGGCAGTTGTTGGCGGGCGGCGGCGCAGTAAAGTCACCCAGGTGACGAAACGATTGCGCCTTGGGGGGCATACAGGCTGGCTTCCAACGCCTTGGCGAATTGGCAGGCCTTGATATGGTCGCTGCGAAAGCCTTTGATCCGGCCGCTGTTCACTTCACGGATATGAAAGAAGTTCCGGCCGGCAGGTATAACCTGGTAAAGAACCGAATTCGAGTACCCGCTGAGGCTTTGCAGGCAGTAGTATTGGCGTTCGTCATGGCATGATGAGTGAGTGCTGGCAGACGCAGTGTTGCGTTGACGTGGTTGCATGGTCAGCTCCTATCGGTCGATCTTCGTGACACGCCAGCAGCGTTTCAGGTGGTTTTGACCTGTGCTGCTGTTTTAGTATTGTCGTCGCCGGCCGATATTAGGTTCCATGCCAGGTATATTGTTTTGTGTAGGCTGTCGGAAACCACGCTTTTTAATAGGGTTATTCTCTGAAGCGGGTCGCCCCGTATTCCCCGGGTCGGCGAACCTGTGATTTGCTGTCATGCCTGGTGACCTTGCATAAGGTCCATCGAGTACGTCTGTACTCGTCTTGGGGCGCAGCATCGGGAGTCTCTTCAGTTTTTTCAATGAACAGGTTGTGTGATCGTGCCGTAACGGCCGTATTTTTGTGCTGTCTGCTCTGGCGGTCAGCACTTCTTTTAATGTGGGGGCGTTTCCTTGGCAGTCAGTAATCTGGATATGCACGCGTTATTCGTGCTGGGTGATTTGCGCGCAAAGTTGGTCAAGCTGTTCCAATCCCGTTTTGTTTACGTCACTGAACAGACGCCGGAAGGTATTTACATCGCCGAGATCGATACCGAGACGGCGCTGGTGGTGGATGACAAACAGCGCCTGGAACTCAAGGTGGGTGACCATTTTCGTGCGGCGGTGTTGCCCAGTCGCGAAGGTGGCAAGTTTGAATTGAAGTTTCGCGATATCAAGTTGACGGTGTATGGCCTGGGCGATTACGCCTTTGTTTCCAGCACTGAAGGCCAGGGCATTGTGTTCAAGGAAGGCCATAGCGTGATGCTGGTGTTTGCCGCCAATGAACAATTGCAAGAAGGCCTGACCAAGACCCTCAAGGCCGTGACTGGCAAGGCTGCCAAGTGGCGCAAGGGTGAACTCGTCACGTTCAAGGCCAGTGAGTGAGTTGTAAACATAACGTGTAATCGGTATCTCCCGGAACCTCTACTACAGTTGAGTTGACTTAACTATTCAGAGGCTTCGCGCATTGGCAGCAAAGCCGTCCGCTGTTGCTGCGAAAACGCGAGGTGCGCAGGCATGAAAGGATTTAGAGCGCTGTTGGCCGTGTCGCTTACGACACTGAGCCTGTCGATGGTTTCACTGCCGGTATCGGCTGCCCAGGCGCCGATTCACTTCGCCGACCTGAACTGGGAAAGCGGCAGCCTGATCACCGAAGTGCTGCGGGTTATTGTCGAAAAAGGTTATGACTTGCCCACCGACACCTTGCCGGGCACCACCATCACCCTGGAAACGGCCCTGGCCAAGAACGACATCCAGGTGATCGGCGAAGAGTGGGCCGGCCGCAGCCCGGTATGGGTCAAGGCCGAGGCCGAAGGCAAAGTGGTGGGCCTGGGGGATACGGTCAAGGGGGCGACCGAGGGCTGGTGGGTGCCGGAGTACGTGGTCAAGGGCGACCCGGCCAAGGGCCTCAAGCCACTGGCGCCGGACCTCAAGCGCGTGCAGGACCTGGCGCGCTACAAGGACGTGTTCAAGGACCCGGAGTCGCCCGGCAAGGGGCGCTTTCTCAACAGCCCGATCGGCTGGACGTCCGAGGTGGTCAACGCACAGAAACTTAAGGCCTATGGCCTGAGTGACAGCTATGTGAATTTCCGCAGTGGCTCGGGGGCGGCGCTGGATGCCGAGATTGCTTCGTCGATCCGCCGGGGTAAGCCGGTGCTGTTCTATTACTGGTCGCCGACGCCCTTGATGGGGCGCTACAAACTGATCCAGCTGGAAGAGCCGGCCTTTGATGCCGATGCCTGGAAGACCCTGACGGATGCCGATAACCCCAATCCCAGGCCGACGCGGTCGTTGGCGTCCAAGTTGAGTATTGGTGTATCGACGCCGTTTCAGCGGGAATATCCGCAGATTGCGGCGTTTTTCAGCAAGGTTGAGTTTCCCATCGAGCCGCTGAACAAGGCGTTGGCGGTGATGAGTGAAAACCACACGGCGCCACGGGAAGTGGCGCAGGTGTTTCTCAAGGAGCATCCGGAGGTGTGGAAGGCGTGGTTGCCGGAGGATGTGGCGCGCAAGGTTGAGGCCAGTCTGAAGTAAGCCGGTTTCTCAGCCGTGTGGAGATCAAAATGTGGGAGCTGGCTTGCCTGCGATGGCGGTCTGTCGGTCGGGGTACATATCCGTTATTTGGGTAACGGCGGCTATGGGTTCCGCCCTTACGGCGGCTCACTTTTGAAGAGCGCAAAAGTAAGCAAAACGCTCTTGCCGGTATGACTCACCCACATGGGTTACAAATCAGTTCACGCACATAGGTAACAGTTTTTAACTGGCAGGGTCGATTTCGCGAGGATCTGACCATGCCCTGGAGAGAGCTGAAACCTATGGATCTCA